>CALFVD010000024.1 GCA_937928005.1 uncultured Neomegalonema sp.
TTCGCAAGGCTCGGAGGATGGAATTGCTACTACGGCAAACCCGGACCCATCGTCATGTTCAACGGACTCATCCGATATCACAACCTCAAAAAAGGATGGACACTCCGAGATGTGTGAATCCAGTAGGACCCGATCCGGGGCAGCGGTGAAAAGTGTCGTCAATCTCCGCGCTTGGTATAATCCCTTATTCGTCATCCTCGCCGCCGGGGATGACGAGGCCAACCACATCTGTCGTGACATCGACCGTGCCGACGACAACATCCGTCGCGATGCTGGCGGTGCCGACAACCACATCTTTTGTGATGCCAACGGCGGTTCCGATACACCCCGATAACGGGAAGATAAGGCATAGCACAGCAAGCGAACGGGTCATTGACTTGTCTCCACACAGGCAAGGTCGGGATAGCCTATACTGGCATACTTATCGCTAAAGCGAATTGCGATTATCCTGAATCATTAAGCGCCATATTTCGCGCGGCTCTTGGCGTGAAATATGGCTCAGGTTTATCGCAAATCGCTATAAAGCGAATTGCGATTATCCTGAATCATCAAGCGCCATATCTCAAGCATCCGCTTTCTTCAACATACGCCCAAGCCAGCGCCCGCCGATAACGTGTAGGTGGAAATGGGGGACTTCCTGTACCCCGTTTTCGCCCGCATTGGCGATGATACGAAATCCAGCGCCCCCGTCTTTTGGCGCTATTCCTTCGTCGGAAGCGACCTGACCAGCAGCGCGAATAAAGGCGACGATCTCCGCCTCACTGGCATTGGCGGCGAAGTCGTCGAAGGAGACATATTTCCCCTTCGGAATCACTAATACATGGGTCGGCGCTTGCTTGCTGATATCGCGGAAGGCGAGAACATGCTCGTTCTCCAACACCTTGTCGCTGGGGATTTCACCACGCAGAATCTTCGCAAAGATGTTGTTATCATCGTAGCTCATTCAGCTTTCTCCAGTTCGACCGGCTCACCATGCGGTGTTTTCTCGTAGGCGCGCGCCCAGGCGTCACGGCGGGCCTGCAATTCCGGCGCAGGCACGGCCCCGCCACCATCGAGCAATCCCTCCAGCGCGCGCAGTACCGCGCGATAATATCCCGCCGTCGTGTCATCCTCAACGCGCACGGCCTCGCCCAGCGCCGCCGCCCAATCCCCGGCGGAGAACGCCCCCGCCTTTACTAGCGTATCAGCCATGCCTAGCGCCTGCGCCTGCCATGCTTCCTCGAAGATTGGATCACCATCCCGGCGGGCGAGGGGTCTGAGAGCATCACCCGATTGCAAGATAGCTCTCCCACAGGTCGAGATTGATAACATCAGGACTACCCGCCGCCTCCGGGAATAGATCACCCCGCGCAAAGGCCACCGTGTAGAGCGGTTCGGCCCGCTCAATGCCCCGCGCGCCGTCATCGGGCATCAGATGCGCGCCGCGATAGGCGATAACGGTGCCGGTTGCACCCCGCGCATAGGCGGGTAGGCGGGTATGGCCGGAATGACCATGGCTGGCCGTGCGAACTTTTGCACCCACCGCAAAAGCCGGGGCCGCACCCTCGCGCTCAAAATTGGCGGGATTCGTTAGCATCGTCCGAACAGCGGCGATATCCATCGGCGCAGGGGTCCGCACAGGATCACCCGCCTCGCCCGTCGCGACCTCGACCATCGACAGATCGCCAGCATCTATGGCCATCGCGACGGCGGTTTGCAGCCATTGATCGAAATAGGGGCGCGACAGGTAATCAATGGGGTCGATAGTCTCGCGCACATGCCGAAACCAATCGACGGGATAGGCCCGCTCACCGCGCAACGAAACGGTCAGGGCATAGGCCCGCGCATCGGCTTCGCCGTGATACGGCTCGTCTTCATGGGCGCGGTCCACGGGGCCAAACCCCTGTTTACCGCCAAGATCGTGAACGCCATCCATCACGCGGCCCCCTTCGGGTCGAAACCTTTGAGATCATCGGTGCCGATCATCGAATTGCGCGTGACCAGCGCGGCGAGCGCAGCCTCGTCCAGCCCTTCGGTTCCGGCGGGGCGCTGGGGGATCACCATGTAGCGCAGCTCCGCAGTCGAATCCCAGACCTGCACGGCGGCGTCGGGGGCGACCGTCACCCCAAATTCCGCCAGCACCTCGCGCGGATCACGCACCGAGCGCGCCCGGTATTCGTTGGCCTTATACCAAGCCGGGGCCATGCCAAGGATCGCGAAGGGGTAGCAGGAACAAAGCGTACAGACGACGAGGTTATGAATCGTGTCAGTGTTCTCGACCGCTTTCAGATGGCCGCTTGCCTGCCCGGCAAATCCCATTTCCGCCACCGCCGCCCCGGCATCGGCCAGAAGGCGCGCGCGAAAACCATCGTCGGTCCATGCGCGCGCGACGACCATCGCCCCACGCTTTGGGCCGATCTCCTCGGTATAGGCCTCGATCCATGTATCAAGCGCCACCGGATCAACCAGCCCCTTTTCAACCAACAGGCTTTCGAGCGCCTTTACCCTCAGCGCAGGTTCAGGCGGTAGGTGACTGTGCAGATGCCGATGAATCTCGGCGACCTTATCGCTGTCGTAGGATGGTTCCATAGTATCTTCCCCCAAAGCATGAGTCGCGCGAACCATAGCAGGATAGTAGTGGCGGACAATCGTTCCATTCTTACAGTGTGTATATGAAATCCGTTCCGTCTGATTAGGCTGGAGAAGAACCTCAGCATTATCCACGGTCGCATGACTGGACACGGCCCGCCAACCGCCCCATGCTCGCCCAAACGAGTCCAGCACGAGGCTAACCATGTCAACCGTGACCGAGAAAGCCCCCTTTGCACGGGGCCGCATCTACGACACCATCACCGATACCATCGGCGGCACGCCGCTGGTGCGCCTGTCGAAATTCGCGAAGGCATATGATTGCCATGCGGAAATCCTCGTGAAGTTGGAATTCTTCAACCCGCTGGCCTCGGTCAAGGACCGCATCGGTGTGTCGATGATTGATGCACTGGAAAAATCTGGCGACCTGAAACCCGGCGGCACGGTGATTGAGCCGACCTCTGGCAATACGGGCGTGGGCCTCGCCTTCGTCTGCGCGGCGCGGGGATATCCGCTGATCCTGTGTATGCCCGAAAGCATGAGCATCGAACGGCGCAAAATGCTGGCGCTGATGGGTGCGCAGCTTGAGTTGACCCCCAAAGAAAAGGGGATGAAAGGTTCGATTGCGCGGGCCGAAGAGTTGTTGGCCGCGACCCCCGGCGCGATCATGCCACAGCAGTTCCAGCACTCGGCCAACCCTGCGGTGCATGTGCGCACTACCGCGCTGGAAATCCTCGAAGATACGGGCGGCGATTTCGACGCCCTCGTCTCGGGCGTCGGCACGGGCGGCACGATCACGGGCTGTGGCCGCGTATTCAAGGAACGCGGTCATCACGCGCAGGTCGTGGCGGTTGAGCCGGAGGACAGCCCCGTAATTTCAGGTGGCGATCCGGGGCCGCACGCGATTCAGGGGATCGGGGCAGGTTTCATCCCGAAAAACCTCGACACCAGCATCGTAGACCGTGTTGTGACCATCGCCAACGCTACTTCCTTTGAAACAGCGCGCGAAGTGGCCCGAACCGAGGGCATCCCCGTCGGCATCTCGTCAGGCGCGGCCCTCGCCGCCGCCGTCGAAATCGGCAAGGAACCGGAGATGGCGGGCAAAAAGATCGTCGTCATCATCCCCAGCTTCGCGGAGCGGTACCTCTCGACGGCGCTGTTCGACGGGATGGGCTGAGGGCGTCAACGCTTTCTTCAAGCCGTAGGTGCAAATCTGCGATTCTCAGTTCAGGAGGATCGCAGATGGCCGGTTTCGGACGCCGCAGGACAGACCCCGTCGAAGAGGCACCCGCCCCGGAGCCAGCGCCCCGCCCTGCGCCGCCTCCCCCGCGCAGCGGTATGTCGGTCATCATGCCCCGTTCCGCGATGGACTCGGACGATCCCTATGCACGGATGCAAGGGGTTGTGGATTTCGTCAATTTCCAAGTCGAGACGGGTCTCTACAAGAACGACGAACTGCCCGCCCGCGCCATGCAGGCCTATCACTGCGATTATTACCTCGCACAAGTGAACAATGGCGGGCACGAGCAATTCATCCATAATTCCCAAGGGGACGCCGAAGCGGTGTTCCGCGATGTTCCAGCGGGGCTGACCGCCATGGGCGCGACCGGCCATGCGACGATCTTCGCCGATATGCTTGATGCCGTGCGCGTAGGCCGGACGGAGGATGTCGAGCGGTTGGACGACGTGTTCTACACGCTGGAAAAGCACAACCCGATGATCGCCATGAACGCCGCATGGATCGGCGGGTGGCCCGACCTGCATGTGGTCGAGGATGATCGTCTGGGCGCAATGTTGAACGGCATTGCGGACATGAACCCGCACCGGGGCGACCGGCTCGTTGCGCTGGGCATTCTCAGCGTCGAGAACAAGCTGTCGGACCCGGTCTGGCTGGGATTCGGGCTGGCCTGCATGGAAGCGGACGGGATCGAGATCATCCTGCAGCAAGGCAACGGCTCCCATGTCGAATTCGAGGACACCGAGACCATCGAATGGGTGCTGCACACGACATCGGGGCGGCGCACGGGCATCATTGGGCCAGAAGCCGCGCATGTGTTCGAGCGGATCGAGCACAGCCCACCGCCACGCATGGAAGACCTGATGGAAGAGGACAGCGATAAGGTCTGGGAGAAGATCGAAGGGTTTCAGCCGCCCGAACGCGGAGCCGAGATCGGGCGCGTGGGTCTGGATACGGTCGCCCGCGTGCGGGGCATCGCCGAGTATACGCGCACGGGGGCCGCCATCGACCTGTTGCTGCGGATGCTGGGCAATGACGATACGCGCGCGGCCCCCCTAGGCGTGATTACGCCGCCGATAGACGCCCCAGCGGACGGCCCACGCCTGATGGCGATCATCGGCACCCGCGAGCCGGGACCGACCCGCGCGGTGATCTTCGACAAGGGGGCCGCGCTGATGTCGCTGGACGGCGAGACGCTGCTCGTACGTGTCACCCGCGAGGAGATCGACGCACATTGGGCGAAGCGCGACCTGTGATCGGGCGCTGACAGGGCGGTGGGGCTGGTCTATACCATGCCCATGATGACCGATGACGACCTCGACCGCTATGCGCGGCATATCATTCTGCGCGAGATTGGCGGGCCGGGGCAGGCGCGGCTGCGCAAAGCCCGCGTGCTGAGCATCGGTGCCGGGGGTTTGGGTGCGCCGGTGCTGATGTATCTGGCCGCCGCTGGCGTGGGAACGCTGGGGATCGTGGATGATGATGTGGTCGACCTGTCCAACCTACAACGACAGGTAATCCACGCGACCGATGCCATCGGAACGCCCAAGACCGACAGTGCCGCCGACACCATCACCCGCGTCAATCCGGGGGCTGAGGTGGTGCGCCACAGCCTGCGCCTGACGCCCGGTAACGCCGAGGAGATCATCGGTGGTTATGATCTGGTCTGCGACGGGTCCGACAATTTCGATACCCGGTATCTGGTGAACGCCACCTGCGCACAGGCGGGAATTCCGCTGGTGGCGGGGGCCATCGGGCAATGGGACGGGCAACTCTCGCTCTATGATCCCGCAAACGGCACCCCCTGCTACGCCTGCATCTTCCCCGAAGCTCCGGCGGCAGGGCTGGCCCCTTCCTGCGCAGAGGCCGGTGTGGTGGGCGCATTGCCGGGGGTAATCGGGTCGATGATGGCGATGGAGGTCATCAAGCACATTTGTCGTGCGGGCGAGACACTGGCAGGCCGCCTATTGGTCTATGATGCATTGGCGGCAGAAACACGGACGCTGAAAGTAAAGCGCAATGCGGAATGTGCAGTTTGCAAGCTTAGCGAAACACAACTGTAGCACTTCGTACAATTCGCTGTGACCGGCAGATTGAAATTGATGAGTTGGGCCACAGGATTGCCGAATACACGGCTTCTTGAGGCAATTTTCTACTCATAAAAGTCGCATTTCCCATAAGCTAGCCCATTTCACAAAAATAGCTTTCTGACGATCAAAATCGCAAAAAGGAGATAATCGATGACACCCGTTTATTTTATTCCCGGAAAACGCACACCATTTGTGAAGGCCGGTGGCCTGTTTGCTGGGCTTGATGCATTGTCGCTCTCGGTGCCCGTCGTACAGAATATGGCGGAGACGGCACGACCGGATCTGATGGGCTGGGGGCAGGTAATCCCCAGCACGACCGTTTCCAACCTCGGACGAGAATTATGGCTCGAAGCGGGGCTTGATCCAGAAGTCCCCGGCTTCTCTACGGTTATGGCTTGTTCGACAAGTATGATGGCGGCGATTCAAGCGGCGGGTATGCTGGGCCGAGGGGGAACCCATCTCGCCCTTGTCGGCGGTGTCGAGACGATGAGCCATGTCCCAATCGCGCTCAAGGCTGCCAATGCACAGAAATTGGCCGGGCTTGCGATGACAGACCCCGCCGCCGCCATGGCCGCAATCAACGAACTTTCGGCGGGTGATTTCAACCTTCCGATTAAAGGCTGGGCCAACCGGATATCAGGCCGGTCAATGGGCGAGCACACCGAAGATACGGCACAGTTGTTCAAGATACCACGA
>CALFVD010000025.1 GCA_937928005.1 uncultured Neomegalonema sp.
GGCCCATTGATATCGTTTTGGCCGATTGTCAGGAATTGGCGCTGATGGCGCTGGCCGAAGTGCCGCCTTGAGCGAAGCGTGCAGGTTTGGATGGAGGGCTTTCGCCGCAAGGCGGGGGGCCCTTTGGTGTGGGTGGGTGGAACCCCACGGCAATCGCTTGAATAAGAAATCATGCTGTCCCGAACGCAATGCGGCATGAAATGACGCTTTGCAGATGCGGGACCTCCTTCTTTTGGGGTAGATCCCCTCCACAAGGAGGCTCCGCCGCTACGCGGGGCCATCCAAGTGCGGGGCAGAGAAGGTTCTTGCACGCGATTGCCGTGTATCAAACCCCCACACCGCCCGGCTGAGGCACATGCCGCTGCCACCAGACATCGGGCGACGTACCGTCAAGCAGCTCGATCTTTCCATCCCCTGTTCCTGTGGTTGAAATCAGCAGGCGGTCATCATCAAACGTGCGCAATCGCATGGAGGCGGGGTCATTATAAGTCGCCATTTGCTCCTGCAAAATGCCCACTGCCACCCGTTCGCCCATACGCAAGCTGTCGTAATAATCGGCATAAAAATGCACCCCGGCCATATTTCGCCCGATGGAGATATTCGCCGCCAGCTTGTCCAGTTCCCCCTCGATGGTCAGGTCCGCCGCACCCACATCGCTTGAGACGCCCAGCGTCGCTGCCCACGGGTCACTGGGCGGTATATAGGCTTTCTTGAGCATAAACCGTTCGGCCATAGAGGCAGATTTCCACCAATCCCCGCCCTTGGCATCTTCGGGCGTCAAAGGCTGGTCGATTCCAACCGCATCGCCCTTGATCTCATTGGGCGACATCTCGAAGAACGCTTTGAGCATCGTGACACAGGCACCCGCCACCGTCGCATGGCCCGCGCCATAGGTCGCGTGCATGGGCGAGCCTTCGGGAAAGGCCATTGGCAACAGGTAGTTCTTGCCGTCATCCGGGCTAAATCCGCAATCATTCTGCTCATCTAGGCGCGTCGGGAAAATCCTCTTCGCCTCATCCGTTGCCGCTTGCGAATGGATGCGCATCGCGTTCTGCGCCGTATTGCGGATATCGACCATGCCCGCGATATTCGGTGCCTGCTGGATGAACGTCTCCATCGTGCTTTTGGCCAATGGCCCCGCCGTGCCCAGCTTATCGGGATGATGCAGCGCCAGTGTCAGCATCGCCGCAAGCTGTTCGGGTCGTCCGCGTAGGTGATGTTGGAACTTTTGCCGCCGCACCGCCTTCAACGCCCGCGATGAAACCTCGGTCATCAATGCAAGGATATGCGGCCCGCCAAAGGTCGCAAACGACCCGCGCGTCAGGTGGCCATTGCCCGACGGCATCCCCTGATCGAACGGCACCTTGTATTCCAGCATTAGCAGGCACGCATTCAGGTAGGCTTGATACAACTGATCAAAATGGACATAGGTGGCCAGATCGCGCGGCGTATTGATAAAGCGCGGCTTGCCGCCCTCATCGAACTTATCCAGCCCGTTGACCTTCGCCGCATTTTGCACATCGAGCCACAGCGTCCAATCCGTCATATGGTCGAGGCCGGGGAGTTGCGCCCGTATCCGCTGGTCAATCCGCTGCGCGCCATAGCCGATATAGCCATCCTCGGCCCGCAATGTCTTGCCGCTCGCATCCGTTCCGGGGGGGCAGGTATTGCGCACGTCCTTCGCGCCATCATCGGGCATCCCGCCCATTTCCTCCTCTCCGCCCGTACCGATCAGCATGAATTGCGACAGGTACGGCCCCGTCATCGCACCGGGGGTAGATCCCCGGAACATGCTATCGAGCGTCAATTCCTCATTCTTGACCCGCCGCGCACGTCGTCGCCGATCCGGCGGGGTCGCGGGGTCGGCTTCATTGGGATAGGGCTTAAAGAAATCAAGATTCTTGAGGTCGTCGATAATGCCGCTGATTGGGCCGATGGGATAGAGGTTGATATCCCCCGGTTCTCCATCATGCGCCTTGAACCCGACCTTTACCTCGGTGCCGGGCTTGTTCCACGTCTCAAACGGCGTATCGCGCAACACGGCGAGGGCGTAGACTTCGGCCATTTCGGCGATCATCTCGCCATCGCCCAGCGACGGAGCCGCCGCCATGCCCACATCCCCCGCATCCGGGCCTTCAAGGTCATAGGCATGGCCGCCAAGTGGGCTTTCCCAGTTCCGCGCCTTAACGCGCTTTTCGGGTACTTCCGGCTTCTTCTTGTCTTCCGGGATCAGGCTGTGAAACGCCGTCACCGCCGTAAACCCGTCTGCGCGTGTACCTTTATTGCTACCACCTGCATCAATTGGCCCAAGGGCGACATTGAACGTGGCGTAGTTTCCGGCGGTGACATTTGCATTGCTCAGGTTCGTTTGAAAATCACCGAATGCCGCCGGATCGGGAATACCGTAGCAATTATGCGGAATCCCCTTATGGAAATTGGTGGGCCAAACGCCATCGTAGCTCTCAATCTCCCCATTACTGCGCGTCAGGATCAATGCCCGCGTATTCGCAACCTCCAACCCTTTTTCCCGGCGTTCCTTCGCGGCGGCGCGGCGCTTATTGGTCGTACCGTCATTGCCGGGTACTGGATCAAGCATGGTAAAAACTCCTTACAAGTGAACACCCGCTCAAATTGCATCCGAATCGTAACACTGTAAATGCTATTAATTAATTGTCTGCGACGGCCTTGCTCCAAAATACGACGCCCTTGTCGCGCATACCAAAGCGTGTTGAGGTCAGGTTAAGAACGAGAGCATCGGAATTCATAAAGTTGTGTTGCAAATCCCGATTCAACTCGACCGCAACATGCTTTAGCCATTGCCGCCCCCCGCCTGCGTGATATCATCTGCCTCGAATTATCGCCCCTGACCCGAAAGCCCACCATGCATCTTCTCGCCTTCCTATTGCGGCGTCTGGTACAGGCGGTCATCGTGATGCTGGTCATTTCCGTGATTGGTTTCTCGATCCAAAGTAATCTGGGCGACCCCCTGCGAGAATTGGTTGGACAGTCGGTATCGGAGGCGGAGCGACAACTCCTGCGCAATCAACTCGGCCTGAATGACCCATTCTGGACCCAATATTTCCGTTTTCTCGGCAATGCGGTACAAGGGGATTTAGGCACCTCCTACTTCTTCAAGAAGCCTGCATTGGAGGTGATCCTCGATAAATTCCCGGCAACTTTTGAGTTGGTACTGGTCGCCTCCGTGATGATCGTGACGCTGGCGGTTCCGGCGGGCATCTACGCCGCACTCAAACCCGAAAGCTGGGGCGCACGCATTCTAATGACCACCAGCATTGTCGGCATCTCCGTCCCGGTCTTTCTGACCGCGATCTTGTTGATATCAGTCTTCTCCGTCGGTCTTGGCTGGCTCCCCTCCTTTGGCCGGGGTGATACGGTTGAGATGCCGTGGGGCTGGGATACGGGCCTGCTGACACTCGACGGATGGAGCCACCTGATCCTACCCGCCATCTCGCTCGCCTCAATCATGCTCCCCCTCTTCATCCGCCTGATCCGCGCCGAGATGATGGAGAGTTTACGCACCGAATACGTCCGCTTTGCATGGGCCAAGGGTATCGCATCGCGCCGGGTCTGGCTGACCCATGCCTTTCGTAACACCCTTCTACCCGTCATCACGGTAGGCGGTGTCCAGATCGGTACGCTCATCGCCTATACGATCCTAACCGAAACCGTCTTCCAATGGCCCGGTATGGGATTTTTGTTCTTAGAGGCCATTAACCGCGTCGATACCCCGCTCATCATCGCCTACATCATTATCGTCGGCCTGATCTTCGTGATCGTGAACACCATCGTCGACCTGATCTACACATTGGTAAACCCGATGATGAAGCTACCGGGGGCAGCGGCGTGAGGGGTTTCAAGAATCTTCACCCTCTGGGAGAAGGCAGGGTGAGGGTTCTTGCTACTCCGCATAGGTATCAAGCATGACTCCCCGCGCCTTCGCCGCCCGCTTCTTTCGCGACCCCGTCGCCGTCTTTGCCGGTCTACTCCTGCTGTCGCTTATCGTGCTGGCGATGCTTGCCCCCTTCCTAGCCCCGCAGAATCCCTATGATCCGATGCAGATCGACATCATGGATTCCGAACTCCCCCCCGTCTGGATTGATGGCGGCGAGGACCGATTCCTCTTCGGCACCGATACCCAAGGTCGCGGCATCCTCTCGACAGTCATGTACGGCATGGGCGTCTCGCTGCTGATCGGGCTGGGTGCTGTGGCGGTGCAGGCATTCCTCGGCATCACCTTCGGGATGCTCGCCGGGTTCTATGGCGGCTGGATTGACAGCTTCCTGATGCGCCTTGCTGATATTCAGCTATCGCTCTCGACCCTGATGGTCGCGATTATCGCCTTGGCGATATTCCAAGCCGCCCTCGGCCCCGGCGCCTATGCGGATCTCGCGCTCTACATGCTAATCCTCGTGATCGGCATTGCCGAATGGCCGCAATACGCCCGCACCGTACGCGCCAATGTGCTTGTCGAGAAAAAGAAAGAATATGTCGACGCTGCCCGCCTGACCGGGATGCCCAGCTCACGCATTATGCTGCGCCACATCCTGCCCAACACGCTGACCCCGCTCTTGGTGATTTCCACAATCCAAGTCGCCAACGCCATCGTGTCGGAGGCCGCGCTCTCCTTCCTCGGCCTCGGGATGCCGGTCAACCGGCCCTCCCTTGGCTCACTCATCCGCTCCGGCTTTGAGAACGTCTTCTCTGGCCAATGGTGGATCACCGCCATCCCCGCCATCGTCCTCGTCATCCTGATCCTCGCCATCAACCTCCTCGGCGATTGGCTGCGCGACACGTTGAACCCGAAACTGTATAAAGGGCGATGATGAGCGCGACCCGCAAACCCAATGTACCGCTGATGATGACCGTTGAGGACTATCTCGACTGGTCCGCTGAAGCGCAACCTATCTGGGAACTGCATTACGGCCACCCCGTGCGGATGCAGTCCGAGAGCGTGGGCCACGGCGACGTGCAATTCGCCATTCGCACTGCCTGCAAGGCCGCGCTGCCAACGGGTGCACCCTGCCGCCCGAAACAGGGACCGGGTATACTAACCGCCGGAAACGATGTCCGCATCCCTGATGTCTATATCGAATGTGCCCCTGACGATAACATTCGCAGCAGCATCGCCAACGAGCCGGTCGTCATTTTCGAGGTTAGCGTCACATCGCTCGATTACGATATGGGCGACAAGCGCGGTATCTATTTCAACAACGAGCATGTTCAGCATTACGTCGTGGTCGCCCCTGAAACCCGTGCTGTCTATCACTGGCGGCGAGGCATCCCCGATCCGGTCGAATTATCGGAAATCGGTATTCTCAACCTGTCGCCTAAGCCGGGGATCACACTCGATATCACCACATTTTGGGCGGAACTGCCGTGAGTCTGCTCGACGTCACCGATCTCGAAGTCTCCTTCGGTCCACATCGCGCCCTGCGCGGCGTATCGTTCTCACTCGACAAGGGCGAGCGGCTCGGCATCGTGGGGGAATCCGGGGCGGGCAAATCCATGGCCGCCTTTGCCATCATCAATCTGATCTCCGATCCGGGCCGCATCACCGGCGGCTCTGTCACCTTCGACGGCCAACGCCTCGACACGATGGCAACCGAAGATCTACGCACCATTCGCGGCGACCGCATCGCCATGATCTTCCAAGACCCGATGATGACCCTCAACCCGGTCCTCACCATCGGTGAGCAGATGATCGAGACACTGCAAGCCCATCGCCCCATGGGCAAGGCCGAGGCCCGCCGCATCGCCATCGAAAAACTCGACCTTGTCGCCGTCCCCTCCCCCGCCGCCCGGATCGACAATTACCCGCATGAGCTATCGGGCGGCCTACGCCAGCGTGTCGTGATTGCGATATCCTTGCTCTGCGACCCCGAAATCATCATCGCCGATGAGCCGACCACCGCCCTCGACGTGACCATTCAGGCCGAGATCATGGCCCTCCTCATGCGGCTATGCGAGACGCGCGACATGGGCCTGATCCTCATCACCCACGACCTCGCCGTTGTCTCCGAAAGCTGTCAGCGCCTCGCCGTGATGTATGCGGGCAAGATCATTGAGCAGGGGGCGACGGACGCCATTCTCACCGCCCCGCGCCACCCCTATACGCGCGGCCTGATCGGCGCCCTGCCCCAGATGAACTCGCGCGGCGGCTTGCTCAAGCAGATACGAGGCTCTATGCCGGGTATCGACGACCTGCCACCGGGATGCGCCTTCCACCCCCGCTGCGACTTCGCCATAGATGCCTGCCGCGCAACGATCCCATCGCTGGAGCCGGTTGGAGCGCAGAGCGTCGCCTGCTTCCGCGCGGAGGAAATCGGATGATAAGATTTTCTTCTGCCCCGCACTTGATGCGCGGCCTTTCACCATTGCGTGCCGCTGAAGGAGACCTCGCATCGGGTGTGGGGCATAGCGTAGGGTCCCTCCTCACCGCTAAAGACATCGCCGTGCGCTTCCCGATGCCATCGCATTTCCTACAACGGCATAAGCCTGTCCTCCACGCCCTGCGCGGGGTCGATGTGTCGATCCAGAAGGGCGAAGCCTTCTGCGTCGTCGGCGAATCCGGCTGCGGCAAGACCACACTGGGCCGTGTCATCATGGGCCTACTCGCCCCTTCCACCGGCGAAATCCACTATGACGGCACCCGCATAGACGGTCTGGACGAGGGCGCGCGCCGCCCTTTCCGCCGCCGAATGCAGATGATCTTCCAAAACCCCTACGCCTCGCTCAACCCACGCATGACCGTGCGCCAGACCCTCGCTGAATCCCTGCGCTATCTGGGTGAGGGCATGTCGCGCACCGATATCGACGCCAAGATCGAAGAGACGATGCTATCCGTCGGGGCCAGCGCCGACTGGGGCAAGCGGATGCCGCACGAATTTTCGGGGGGCCAGCGCCAGCGCATTTCCATCGCCCGCGCCCTAATCACCGACCCAGAATTCATCGTCGCGGACGAGCCGATCTCCGCCCTTGATGTCTCAATTCAGGCTCAGGTCTTGAACCTGTTGACCAAGGCCCGTGAGGAGCGCGGCCTCACCTATTTCTTCATCACCCACGATCTTTCCGTCGTGGAGCATTTCGGCGACCGCGTCGCGGTTATGTATCTGGGCGAAGTGGTCGAGCTGTCCCCTGTCGCCAATATCTTCGACGCGCCACAACACCCCTATACTCGTCTGCTGCTCTCCGCGATCCCGCGCATTGGCGGTAATGCCTTCAAGGCCGAGCGCGTGCCCGGCGAAATCCCCACTGCCATCAACCCGCCAAAAGGCTGCGCCTTCGCCTCCCGCTGTCCATTGGTCCATGACCGCTGCCGCGTGGAGAACCCCAAACTCAAACCCACCCCAACCGGCACTTTAGCGGCGTGTCATGCAGTGGCTTCATAGCGATTTGTGATAACCCTGAACCTTATTTCACGCCAAATATGGTATTTGATGATTGAGGATAATCGTAATTTGATTCAGCGCGCTAGCCCCTGTGCTTCGCTGAACTTGATCAGCATCGCCATAATGCCCGATTCAGCCCCGCCTTGCGGGATATCGGCCTGCACCTGCTCCATCCGGTCAGCGGCGAGGCCTCGCGGCTGCTCGATCTTGCCCCCTTCATGGGGCGCAGGAATACGATTTCCGGTTACAGCGCGTAGCCCATCTGCACCGGCGCTACCCTCGCCCGCTACACGAAAACTGGCTGGCCGGGCGATGACACCACCAACGGTCCCAACACTACCTTCGTCAGAAGCACGCATCCGCGACAGTGATGAATCCGAGAATAGGGCCGTGACATTCATTAGGTAATCTTTCGAGCAGCTCTTAATTGTACCATAATAGGACAGTTTACTGCCCATGGTAGAACTTCATGTTCGGACGACATACGAAATTGCGATATCATGCCACGATGACAGGCATTTCCGCCGCTCTCGAAACGCTCTATGGTCAAAGCTATGCTCACGCGCCACCCCATCATGGAGAATCTCGACCGGTTGGTCGCCTGCCGGTCTTGCGACCTGTTGCTCGACCGCGTTATCCCGCCGCCGGGCAAGGTTTCGCGCTGTCCGCGTTGCCATGCGCCGCTGATCTCTAACAAGCGCAGCGTGATCGACAATACGCTGGCGGCGGCGGTCTCCACTGCGATTCTGATGACGGCGGCGATCTATTTTCCTTTCATCTCGCTGGCAGAGGCCGGTCTGAGCCGTGAAGCCTCGGTGATCGACGCCATCGGCGCTTTTGCAAACGGGTGGTCCGCCCCGCTGACCATCGCGGTTGCCGCTTTCATCGTCGTGATCCCCGTCTTGCGCGCCGCCGCGCTGATCTACGCCCTGCTACCCCTACGCCTCGGCAATGCACCGGCAAAAGGCGCAGCGCGTAGCTTTCGCCTTGCCATGAGCCTGAAACCATGGGCTATGGCCGAGATATTTATCGTCGGCGTGGCGGTCGCGCTGGTAAAGGTGACAGATCTGGCGACCGTTACACTTGGCCCCTCTTTTTGGGCTTTTGCTGCTCTCTTGCTGATCGTGGTCTTCGAGAACACGACGCTTTGTGAATGGACGATATGGCGGCTGCTCGACCCAAAACGACGATAACCGCGCGCGAAGCGGGCCTCGTCTCCTGCACAGAATGCGGCACGCTGGCACCCTTGGGACAGGGTCGCTGTGAGCGGTGCTATGCTGCCCTACACAGCCGCCACCCAAGGGCGGAACAGCGGGTTTGGGCATGGCTCATTGCTGGGATTATCCTCTACATTCCCGCCAATATCTACCCAATGTTGATTACCCGGACTTTCGGCAGTGCATCGGAAGGCACCATTATCGGTGGCGCAATCGAATTGATCGAGTATGGCGCATGGTTCGTGGCTTTCGTCGTGATCTTCGCTTCCGTTTTCATTCCGGTAGCAAAATTCGTCGCAATCGCCGCCCTGATGCTGGGCGTGCGGCGCGGCTCGCGCCTATCGGCACACCGGCGGATGCAGCTCTACGAAGTTACCGAGTTTATCGGGCGCTGGTCGATGATCGACGTTTTCGTCGTCGCGATCCTAACTGCATTGGTGCAATTGGGGTTCATTGCATCCATTAATCCCGGACCAGCGGCGGTATGCTTTGCCCTTTCTGTTGTATTCACAATGCTTTCAGCGCAAAACTTCGATCCTAGAATGATCTGGGACAGCTTAGAGGAGCCTGCGCCCCGTGCCGATGCCTGACGCCGATGAGCGCGACTTCCATGACACCGAGACCGCCACGCGGCGGCTCTCGCTCGTCTGGTTGATTCCGCTACTCGCGCTGTTCCTATCGGTCGGCATCGCGTGGAAACAGGTCGCCGACCGAGGGCCAATAATCGAAATCCTGCTCGAAACCGCCACGGGCGTTGAAGAAGGCAAAACCCTTATCAAACGCCGCGATGTGAAAGTCGGCGTGGTCGAGGATGTCGATTTCACCCCCGATGGCTCAAAAGTCGTCCTCCGCGCCCGCATCGAAAAAGAATTCGCGAATTTCATCGATTCGGATGCCGAATTCTGGGTCGTCAGCCCTCAAGTCACGCTACAAGGGATCACGGGTCTCGATACTGTCCTCTCTGGCTCTTATATCGAGGCGGCATGGGACAGCGATATCAGCGAGCCGCAATACACCTTCACCGCATTGGAAAACCCGCCCCTGACACCCCTCGACACGCCCGGTCGCCGCGTGCGCCTGATCGCCGAGGATGGTGGCTCCATGTCGGTCGGCGCCCCTGTCTCCTATAAGCGGATTGAGGTGGGCCGTGTCGAGACAAAGACCCTAACCCCCGATGGCGAAGCGGTTGTCTTCGAGCTGTTCGTCGAAGCGCCGCATCATCTACGCCTAACTCAGGGTAGCCGGTTCTGGAACACATCCGGTATTAAGGTTGAGTTGGGCGCCGAAGGGGCAAAGCTACAGGTGGATTCGTTCACGTCGTTCCTACGCGGCGGCATCACCTTTGACACGGTCGCGCTAGGCGGTGGCCCGGTTGAAGATAACTACGTCTTCCGCCTGTTCCCCAGCGAAAGCGGGGCGCGGTCCAGCATCTTCGATGATGATTACGGCGCGCAAATCCGCCTCTCGATTGAATTTAACGGCTCGGTCCGGGGGTTGAATGTCGGCGCACCGGTCGAGTTGCGCGGCTACAAGGTCGGCGAGGTCATCGATGTGATCGCATCGGTCAATAGCGTCGATGGCGTACCATCCGTATCGCTCATTACGACTGTTTTGCTACAGCCATCGCGCCTTGGCCTACCGCGCGGCGAGGGGACGGAAAGCCTCGATTTCCTAAAAAACCTCGTCAAGAACGGGATGCGCGCCAAGCTTGCCAGCGCCAGCCTCATCACAAGCTCGCTGTACGTGCAGCTCGTCGACGAGCCGAATGCGCCGGTCAAAGAAATAGACGAAGAGGCCTATCCCTATCCGCGCCTACCCAGCGTTGCCTCCGATGGTGATGACCTCGCCGCCTCCGCCGAGGGTGTGCTGAATCGCATCAACGCCCTGCCAATCGAGGAATTACTGGCGGCGGCCACGACCCTGCTCGACAACGTCAATCTGATCGTCGCCAATGAAGATACCCGCGCCATTCCGGGCAGTGTCAACGCCCTACTCACCGAAGCGCAGGTATTGGTCAGCGACCCTGCATTGGGCGAGGCAACCGGCAACCTTGCCGCCACCCTCGCCGCCGCGCGCGAGGTGATTGAGAGTATGCAGCGCGAGGAAATCGCGAGTAGTCTCAAAGCCGCCCTTGGTGCGGCCACGGCCACGGCGGGGGCTATTACCCTCGCCGCCGCCGATGCCCCTGATCTCGTTGCAAACCTTAAACGCCTTAGTGGCGACGCCGCCGACCTGCCGCTCTCCGAGATGGTCGCCTCCGCCACCCGCTTGCTGGACAATGCCGATGCGCTGGTGGGTAGCGAAGATACGCAGGCCATCCCCGCTGATCTGGCTGGTGCTCTCGCCGATATCCGCGCCATCCTTGCCGATATGCGTGAGGCCGAGGTCGCCGCCGCCCTAACCACCGCCCTACAGGAAGCCGGAACCGCCGCCGCCTCCATCCGCGAAGCCGCGACCAGCGCCCCCGCGCTCATGGCCAATCTGACAAGCCTCAGCGACAGTGCCAACGCCCTACCGCTCGACGATCTCATTGCCTCGGCCACTACGCTGGTCAAGAATGCCGATGCGGTCATCGGGGCCGAAAGCACGGCGGCCCTACCCGCCGATATCTCCGCCGCCTTGGCCGATATCCGCGTGCTGCTGGGTGATCTGCGCGAAGCCGATGCCGCCACCAATCTCGCCACCGCCCTTGCCGAAGCGGGCGAGGCCGCAAAATCCATCCGCATTGCCGCCGATACCGCGCCCGCCCTCATGGCCAACCTCGCCGATCTCAGCGAAACCGCCAATGGCCTACCCCTCGACGACCTGATCACGTCCGCCACTACCCTTGTCCAGAATGCCGACGCCATCGTGGCCTCCGAAGGCATCACCCGCCTACCGGATGATCTCTCCGCCGCACTCGCCGATATTCGCGCGTTGTTGGGCGACCTGCGCGAAGCCGATGCCGCGCAAAATCTGGCCCTCGCCTTGCAAAAAGCGGGCGATGCCGCCAGTTCTATCACCACGGCGGTAGAGGGCACCCCCGCCCTCATCACCCGCCTCACCAATGTCGCGAAGAATGTCGAGGAACTGCCCCTCGACCGCCTGATCGCCGAAACCGAAATCCTGATGCGCGACACTCGCGCCCTAATCGGCTCCGATGAAGTACGCCGCGTTCCAACCTCCATCAGCACGACGCTGGCCAATATTGATGTGCTGTTGAATGAGTTGCGACAGGCCGAAATCACCGCCCGCCTCGCCGGGGCGCTCGACGCGGCCACCACCACGGCGGGCAGCATCACAACTGCCGCCAGCGGTGTTCCGGCGGTGCTGGCCCAGATCGAAGGACTGGCCGGACAGGTACGCGCCCTGCCGCTCGATCAACTGATCGCCCGCACGGACCTGCTGCTCGCCAATATCAACCGCATCGTCAGCGCACCGGAGGCCGAGCAACTGCCCGAAGCCGTCACCGCCGCCTTTGACCAGATTCGCGTGACCGTCGCCGACCTGCAACGCCGCGATGTGCCAAAGAATTTCAACGACAGCCTCGTTTCCTTCAATGGCGCATCCATCGCGTTTCAGGGGCTATCGGCCAACCTCAACGCGGTATTGCCACAGGTGGCGGGCCTCGCCGCCCGCGCCGATAGCGTCCTCTCCGAATTCGATGTCGGCTCCGAATTGAATTACGAGGCAATCACCACCATCCGCGAAATCCGCGACGCCGCCCGCGCCATCACTGCCTTGGTCGCCACCATCGAGCGTCAGCCGAACTCGCTGCTTTTGGGGAAATGACATGATCTTTCGTTGGCTCGCCATTGCCCTACTCCTCGGTGCCTGCGCCACCGCCGCCGAGGACGATACGCGGTATTACCTGTTGCCAAAACCCAAACCCGCCGAGCGTGTCGTCTTCACCGATGATACCGTCGCCCTGCGCGAATTGGATCTACCCCTCTACGCCCGCGCCGCCGAAATCGCCTATGTCGCGGACGGTGCGGTGGCCGTTTCCGATGATAACCGCTGGGCGGATGAGCCTGCCCGCGCCATGACCCGCGCGCTTGCCGGTTCCTTGCGTGAAGCCATCGGCGCGCCGGTCGTGGTCGAGCCATGGGGCCGCGCCATCAAACCCGTGCTGCGCATCGACGTAACGGTGGATCGTTTCATCGGTACATTGGGCGGTGACGTCATCCTAACCGGGGATTTTCAGATCGTCAGTCTCGATGACCGCAAGACCGTCTCGGCCCAGGGCTTCGACATTGCCGCGCCGACCGCCGATGCCGGTTTTGAGGCGTTGACCCGCGCCCATTCCGTAGCACTGGCCCGCCTATCCGACGAAATCGTCATCGCCATCCGCAACGACGCGATGGAGGGCAGTTAGAGCGTTCTACATGTAATATGGATCGCAATCCCGGACAAGCGCAGCACGATCCGGGATCACGAAAGTCGGTAAGCTCACGTTCGAGACCCTGGTGCAAGGCGGGGGAAGCGATTCACGCTAGATGCAAGAGGCTTCACCCCTCCGTCCGAAACTCCGCGACGAAGGCTGTGTGCCGCTCACGCTCCGCATCCGTCAGCAACGAACCGAGCGGTTCTGGCCTTTGGCGCGCGACATAGGGGCCGGTATCCGTATCGCTCGCCCCCGCCGATGCAACATCCATCACAAGCGCCGATTGCCGCCCGCCACAGAGTTCGAGATACACATCCGCAAGGATTTCACTGTCCAGCAGCGCGCCGTGCTTCACCCGTTTCGATGTATCGATCCCGAACCGGCGGGACAGCCCGTCCAGCGTATTCTGCGCCCCCGGAAAGCGTTTGCGCGCGATGCCCAGCGTATCAACGGCATCGGCCAGCACCAGCGGCGTCGCCTTGACCCGTGCCAGCTCCGCATTGAGGAATTTTACATCGAAGGCCGCGTTATGGATGACCAGCGTTCCCCCCTCGATAAACCGCAGGAACGCATCGGCGATATCCTCGAAAACCGGCTTATCGCGTAGAAAATCCTCCGAAATGCCATGCACCGCCTCGGCCTCGGCAGGCATGTCACGGCGGGGGTTGATATATTGGTGATAGGTCCGCCCAGTTGGAACGTGGTTGATCAGCTCAAGAGCGCCAATCTCGACGATCCGATGCCCATCCGCCGGGTCCAGCCCGGTGGTTTCAGTATCCATCACGATTTCACGAATATCTGCCATATGCGTACCGATATCCGATCACTGCGCCGCCGTCACCCGCCAGATCGTATTGCCCACGTCATCGGCGACTAATAACGCCCCATCACCCGCTATCTCTACGCCCACGGGCCGCCCTTTCGCGCGGTCATCCTGTACAAAGCCGGTCAAGACCTCGACCGGATCGCCAGCAGGCTTTCCCCCCGCAAACGGCACGAAGATCACGCGATAGCCACTGCGCGGCTTACGGTTCCAGCTTCCGTGCTGGCCGACAAACGCGCCCTGGGCAAAGCGTGACCCCAACTGTGCCCCCGTCGCAAATGACAGCCCCAGTGACGCCGTATGCGCCCCCAGCGCATAATCCGGTGCTATCGCTTTGGCCACCATATCCGGGCGCTTAGGCGTTACACGCGGGTCAACATTGTCGCCGAAATAGCTCCAAGGCCAACCATAGAACCCGTCATCCTTCACGGAGGTCATGTAATCGGGCACCAGATCACCACCCAACTGATCCCGCTCGTTTACGGCGGTCCACAGCACCCCGCTTTCCGGCTCGAACGCCATACCAACCGGATTGCGTAGCCCCGTCGCAAAAGGTCGCAGCCGTCCGCTCGCCGGATCATAGGCATGGATCATCGCCCGTCCGTCTTCTGCCTCTAGCCCATTCTCCGCATGGTCGCTGTCCGATCCCACCGCCACATAGAGCGTGCCATCATCCCCCGCGACCAGTCCCTTGGTCCAATGCCGGTTCGCCCCGGCGGCGGGTAGAGGGGCAAGACGCTCACCGGCCTCAGTCACCTGCATTTGCCCAACCGCATACGGAAACCGCATCAGCGCATCGGTATTGGCCACGTAGAGCGATCCGCCCACCAGCGCCATCCCAAAGGGCGAAGTCAGCCCCCCGATCAGCACGCTCCGCATCTCGGCCACCCCATCACCATCCGCATCGCGCAACAGCGAGATACGATCCGCGCTCGGCCCACCCGCCCCCGCAATCTTCATCACCTGTTTCTCAGCGAACCCGATCAACCCGCCGGACGCCCGTGGTTGCTTGTTCGTCTCGGCCACCAACACATCACCATTGGGCAGCACATGCATCCAGCGCGGATGGTCAAGCCCGGTCGCAAACGCATTGACGGCCAAACCCTGCGCCGCCACCGGCCCCTCACCCGCCGCCCAACGCGATGCTGAAGCGACATTGACGGTCGGAATGGTACTTGGCTTTGGCGCGGGCAATACAGGCATTGCGCCGATACCTGCGGATAGCGGCAGTTTCGCATTATCACTGCACGCGCCTAGCGCCAGTGCGGCCCCAGCAAGAACGAGGGCAGTTAGGGCGAGGGGGGTCTTGCGCATGGGTATGGCTCCAAGATTAGATGGTCCGTACCGACCTATATAAGGCGCAACAGGTAGACCGCCGCTATCCCGACAATCATCGTCAGGACGAGGCTGCGCGTTGCAAAAGCAGTGGCCGCCGCCAGCGCCCCCGCGATCCATTCATCCGGGCCACCCTGCATCAATTGCCCCGCCACGAGCGCAATAATAAGAGTGCCCGGCAAGGCGTTCAGCGCCCGCGCCCAACCGCCCCCCTGTGGTAGACGTTGCCCGATAAGAATACCGCCCAGACGCGCCGCAAAGGTGCCCACCGCCAATCCGAAGATCAGGAACCAGACATCAGTCATCGCCGAAAACGCCCGCAATGACGGCCCCAGAAACACCACCAAGGATCAATGCCCATGATGGATCGAGCCAATCGCTCCATAATGCGATGCCGACCACGGCAACAGATGTTCCCCAAGGGGCAAGGTCACGCCGCCCCTGCCACAGCGTACGGGCGATGAGGATGAAAGCGGCGGTAAAGGCGAAATCGATGCCTAGCGCGCGTGGCTCCGGGATGGCGCTAGCGAACAGAACGCCGATGATTGTTGATCCTACCCATGCGAAGAACAACCCCGTCCCCCCACCGACAAGGTGCCAGTATCCCACGTCTCGCCCGGCCTTACGGGCCGCCATCGTCATGGCCCAGTTCTCATCCGTCGAGAAATGCGCAACAAGCATGATCTGCCACCATGGCCTGCCAATGAAGAAATGCCGGATCGACGCTGTGACAAGGATCAAGCGCAGGTTCAGTGCGACCCCCGCAACGAGCGCCGCAAAAGCACCAGCACCCGCGACGAGACGCTCGACCGACACGATTTGCGCCGCTCCCGCAAAGACAAACGTACCCATCGCCCCGGTTTCCAGACCGCCCATTGTCGCCTGTGCGGCGAGCACACCAAAGGCAAGACCGTAGATCACGACCCCGGCGGCCAGTGGCATGATCTCGCGCAGGCCGCTACCAAACTCCGACCCCGCTGTCGTCATGCGGCCTGAACCGCCGCCAGAATTTCGGCAACCCGTCGCTGCGCCGCCTCCAGCCCCCGTCCGGTATCCACCACGAAGTCGGCCTTATCGCGCTTCTGCGCATCCGGCACTTGCCGCGCCAGCATCGCATCAAACCGCTCTAGCGTCATGCCTTCGCGCGCAAGTGCGCGTTCCCGCTGCACCGCCGGATCACAGGTGACGACGACGATGCGGTCAACATAGCTATCAGCCCCCGTCTCAAACAATAGCGGGATATCCAGCACGGCGACCGCCTCCCCCGCTGCCCGCGCTTCTTCCAGAAATGCCCGCCGGTCGGCCCCAACAATGGGATGCACGATCCCTTCGATCTTGGTCAGTAATTCTGGGTCATCGGCAATCGCACACCGCATTGCCTCCCGATCCAGCCCCCCCGGCCCAACCGCCGCAGGGATCAGCGCGCCAACCGGCCCGACCGCCGCGCCGCCATAGCCATAAGCCTCATGCACCGCGCCGTCGGCATCCCAAACCGGCACGCCCACCTCCCTGAACATCGCGGCGGTCGTCGATTTGCCCATCGCGATAGAGCCGGTCAAGCCGAGAACGATCACGCCAGCACCGCCGCGCGCAATTCCGCGTCCACCTCCGGCGCGCGCCCGAACCACCGCTCAAAACCGGGCCGGGCCTGATGCAGCAGCATCCCAAACCCATCCACGGTCGCCGCCCCACGCCCGCGCGCCGCCGCCAGAAACGGCGTTTCACCCCGGCCATAGACGATATCGGTTGCAATAGTATCGGGGCCGAGCGCATCCAATGTCAGCGTCATCTCTGGCCCCCCGGCCATGCCCATGCTGGTGGTATTGACGACCAGCGCAGCCCCCTCCATCGCCCCTTCAGCTTCGGCCCAGTCCAGCACCATAACCCCCGGCGCGATCTCATCGCGTAGCGCCTCCGCCCGCGATTTCGTACGGTTCAGCAGGCGTAGTTCCGGCACTCCCGCATCCATCAACGCAGCGATCACCGCTCGCGATGCCCCCCCCGCGCCCAGCACTACAACCGGCCCTGCCGCTGCATCCCAACCGGGCTGTGCCTCGTGCAGATTTTCAATAAAACCAAAACCATCAGTATTGTCGGCGATCACGCCCCTACCAGAATCGAAGACCAACGTATTTGCCGCCCCCAGCCGCATCGCTGTTGCGCTACGCATATCCGCCAGTGCAAAGGCACGCTCTTTATGGGGCATGGTGACATTCGCCCCCACAAAGCCCATGCGCGGCATTGACCGCAGCACATCCTCGAAATCCGCTTCCATCACACCCAGCGGCACATAATGCCCCGCCAGACCATAACGCGCCAACCAATATCCATGCACTTTCGGCGACAACGAATGCCCGATAGGCCAGCCCATCACCCCGGCAAGGGGTATCGTCTCATATTCTGCCATCTACCCACTCCGTCCCAAGGTTGGGCGGAGCGTGAATCATCTGCGCGCGACTTGCAACATCGCGCCATCACTTCAGCGCAAATCCGCGATCTTGGCGGCGTATTCAGGAAAATCTTCAACGAGCTCGTGGGCATGTGTGACATCAACTACCCTCCTGTAAAATCCAGATGGCAGGGGAAAGGTCATAGCGAACCCAACTACACGGATCATCTTCCGAGAGGGGGTGCCACATCGAAAGTATCGGTGCCTGAACAAAGAGGCCGGAAGTCCTCAATCCACAAGATGTCGGTTCCGTTCCATGACCTTCCCCTACCATGGACGAACCAAGCACGCCGCGTGTCTTAACACTTTGATCTGGATCAAATTCACGGGAATTTCACGCTATTCTACAATCACCTTTCGTGCGCGCAGAAAACCCAGAATTTCGAGCAGCGGCATCCCAAGGATAGAGAAATAATCCCCGCCGACCCGGCTGAACAGTTGCGCCCCACGCTCTTCAATCCGGTATCCACCGACCGTCGAAAGCACGGCATCCCCTTCGGTATCAAGATAGGTATCGAGAAACGCATCCGAGAAGGGCCGCATCGTCAGGCGCGCAGCCCCGATATGCCGCCAGACCGGCGCGCCCCCCTCATAGATAACCGCTGCGCTGAGAAGTTCATGGCTCGCCTCTCGCATCAACGACAAATGCGCCCGCGCCTCCGCATGATCCTTGGGCTTGTCGAAGGTCACACCATCGAAGACCAATACCTGATCCCCGCCAATCACCAGCGCATCTTGCGCCGTAGCACTCACCTGTCGCGCTTTCGCCTCGGCCAGCGCATCAACCAAATCGCGCGCCGCAACACCTTCGGCCCGAAACGCCTCCTTGATCGCATCCTCATCGACCCGCGCAGGAACAACCTCGATATCGACCCCCGCATCGCGTAGCATTGCTGCCCGCGCAGGACTCGCAGAGGCGAGTATAACCCTCACGACGACATTCCAAAATTATCGGCGCATCTCCAGCCTCGCGCCGTAGTCTCGCAAAGCGCCGCATTGTCTTTCATGACCCCGGATCGTTGTCCGGGGCTGCAATACCCAATCATTTCAGCCGCTCCTGCCTGCCCGTCTCGATCCGGCGAAAGATATCAGCGGCGGTTTCCTCGACCGAGCGGCGCGTCACATCGATGACAGGGCAATCCAGCGCATCCATCACTTTGCGTGCCTCAATCACCTCACGCTTGATGCTTTCCAGATCCGCGTAATCGCCCTCGCCCCCATGATTTAGCGCGCTCAGGCGGTTTTGCCGTATCTGCGATAGCCGCGTCGGCTTGGCCGTCAACCCAACGATCAACGTGCCTTTTTCGCGTAAATCCCACAATGCGGCGGGTGGCTCCTTACCGCCGATCAGCGGTAGGTTCGCCGCTTTCACACCTCGTCCGGCCAAATAAACACAAGTCGGCGTTTTCGAGGTGCGGCTCACTCCGATCAGCACCACATCCGCCTCGGCCAGCCGCTCGGCCAGATTGCCGTCATCATACGCCAGCGCAAAATCCAGCGCCGCGACCCGCTGGTAATACCGCTCATCAACCGCATGTTGTGCGCCGGGTCGGGTCAATTCGGCCTTTCGACCTAGAAACCCAGTCAGGATCGAGATCATCGGATCTAGGAACGGCACCGCCGTCACCCCGATCTCATGGCATCGTCGTTCAAGTTGCGTGCGCAGTTCCGTCTCGACAACCGTGTGAAACACCAGACCCGGTTCTTTCTCGACGGCATCGAGTACGCCCCCAAGCGTATCGCTCGTGCGAATCATGACATGGCGGCGATAGTGAATCTTCACATCGCCAAACATTGGCATGGTTGCACGCAAGGCTGATGCAATCGTTTCGCCTGTTGAATCAGATATGATGTGAATGCAATGCGGCTCAGACATAGTCCTGTGGATAGCGGTCAAAACTCCACGACGAAAGCCCCACGAACCGATTCGCCCCCATGATTCACTTTTGTTCCCGCCGTTGTCCCATTGTGGACAGTTTAATCAGAATAAAGATTACCATCCACCATTTATGACCTACACTGATCAATTTTAGAGTCTCAAACTCCGCGAATCGCGGCAAATCTTAATAATCCTTACCGAAATCCTAACGTCTACGCTGATGAAGAAGACATACACATGATACCACCGCCTGTGGATAACTCTGTGCAATAAAGTCATCGTTCGTTAATCCCCGTAATCCACAGGCATAAACAAGAGTCATCATATTTTAATATTTTATTCATGAAGATTAAGAACGCAGACGGATAAGATATGCGTGCAACCCTAAAGGTGGCTTGCATTGCGGAATAATCCTGCGCAACGTCTGCCCATGAAAACAGACGATAAGCTGCTGCTCCGGGCTATCAGGGGCGAAAATAATGGTCCCCCCCCTGTTTGGCTAATGCGACAGGCTGGGCGTTACCTACCTGAATACCGCGAACTGCGCGAGAAGGCGAATGGGTTCCTGAACCTATGCTACACCCCTGAATATGCCATCGAAGCAACGATGCAGCCGATACGGCGCTTTGGTTTCGATGCGTCGATCATGTTCTCCGATATTCTTGTGGTGCCCCATGCGCTAGGCCAGAATGTCTGGTTTGAGCCGGGGGAGGGACCGCGCCTCGACCCGATGAGTATCGGTGATGCCCCGCCCGCTTTTGATGAAGACGCATTCCACACGCATTTGAAACCGGTTTACGATACGGTCGCAGGCCTACGTCAAAGCCTACCTGCCGAGACGGCCTTGATCGGCTTTGCTGGAGCGCCCTGGACTCTGGCTACCTATATGGCCGCCGGACGGGGCAAAGATGAGCAGGAACACGCCCGCCGCTGGATGTTCACTGATCCTGACAGCTTTGCGGCCTTGATCGACCGACTTGCCGAGGCCGTGGCGCAATACCTGATCCGTCAGATCAATGCGGGCGCGGAGGTCGTGCAGATTTTCGATAGCTGGGCATCGGCGCTCGCACCCAATGCCTTTGATCGCTATTGTATCCAACCGACGAAGAAGATTGTCGATACGGTACGTGCGGCGCATCCGACCACGCCGATCATGGGGTTCCCGCGCGGGTGCGGCGCGTCCTACGAACAGTTTATCCGCGAAACCGGCGTCAGCGGCGTCAGCCTCGATCAAGGTGTCTCGCCTAATTGGGCCGCCAAAGCGTTACAGCCCCATGGCGCAGTACAGGGTAATCTTGACCCCATGCACATGATTGTGGGCGGCGATGCCATGAAGCGCGATGTAGATCGGATCGTTGGTGCCTTGTCGGGTGGTCCCTTCGTCTTCAATCTAGGCCACGGCATCACGCCCCAAGCTGATCCAGCCAATGTCGAGGCGCTGTTGAAGCATATCCGGGGATCATAGCCCGTCACCCCGGCGAAAGCCGGGGTCCATACATCCGCATCCCCTGACACCTAAATTCTAGGGACCAGATTAATATAAACTGCGATGTGGATTACCCTAATGATCCGGCCTGATGATCCGGGTAGTAACGGCATATGAGAAAGTACGAAAATGGAACTCCTATCCGCTGCCTATCCTTGGCTGAAATGGCTACATATCCTCGCCCTGATTAGCTGGATGGTGGGCCTGTTCTACCTACCGCGCCTGTTCGTCTATCATGCCGAGAGCAGTGAACCGGCGGTCCATGCAACGCTGACGACCATGCAGCACAAGCTGATGAAGGTCATTATGACCCCGGCCATGCTGGTGACGTGGCTATCTGGCATCCTGCTGATCGCTTCCATCGGCGCGAGCGGTGGCTGGATCTGGATCAAGATCGCCATCGTCTTCGCCTTGACCGGCTTTCATGGTGTCTGCGGCAAGTGGCGCAAGGAACTCGCGGCGGGCACCTCCACCCACACGGGCCGTTTTTTCCGCATGATGAACGAGGTGCCGACCCTCGCCCTCATCGCCATCGTTGGTCTGGTCATCTTCAAACCGTTCTCCTGATGCGCGACGGCGCGATACAACTGATGTGATCTAAATCTCTTTTCGACAATCTCCATACGTGCATACTTCCCACGGGAAATGAGCGGAGCGGGACGAGATGACACGAGAATCGACACCGGAAAACACATTCGTCATCGGCCTAGCCATGGCCGGGGCGATTTCGGCGGGGGCTTATACGGCAGGGGTTCTTGATACACTGTTCCGGGCACTCGACGCACATGAGCGCAAGTTTCAAAGTGGCCATGTTGATCACCGTGTTATCGTAAAAGCGATGAGCGGCGCATCGGCGGGCAGTATATGCGCCGCCCTTTCCATCGTTTCATTAATGGAAGGGATACGCCGCCATGATCCATCTCGCCCCGGATTGCCGGGGTTAGAGACGCTGTATGACCTATGGGTCAATCGTATGGCTCTCTATCGCGAAGATAAGGATTCCCTGCTTGGGTTGGATGATGACGCGGGCGATACACATGTCGCCTCGATCCTCGATTACAGCCATGTTGAGAAACAGGCGCATGATCTCGTAGCCGATGTTGAATCGCATCCCGATCCGCTTCGTAATGGATATATAGCGGCGAATCTCGATATCTTTCTGACCACGACCAACCTTATGGGGGTGCCTTACAAGGTGGTTTTTGGGTCCAGCGGTAATGCCGATGGACAAACCTTTGCCCATGAGGGGCACGTCATGTCCTCCCATGGTGATATGGCCCATTTCAAGGTCACTGGTTTGGGCAGTGAATGGAAGGGCACCTCACCTTGGGTCGATGCGTGGCATAAAGCCTGTGGTGATGAAGTTTGTCCAACCGATAGATCACTCGTTGCAACCCAACTCATAATCGACCCTGATAGTAGCGAGAAGGTATCTTTTTCATCCGGTCCATGGGCCGTTTTGCTTGATACCGCCCTTGCCAGCAGCGCCTTTCCCGTTGGCCTCGCCTCGCGGCGGATGGAGCCGACCTATGCTTCGATCAGTTGCCGCGCTTGGCCCATTGAAGGTGATCCCAAGCACCGCCCTCGCCCTCTTGTCGAGCATATAGAAAAACTGCCCTATATCGCCGTGGATGGGGGCGTTGCGAATAACGAGCCGTTTGAATATGCGCGCTTTGCAATCCGCAAGAAACTGGATGACCCGAAGGAAGAATGGCGCTTGGCTTCCAATCCGCGCCATGCGGATGATGCGGATCGCGCCGTCATTATGATCGACCCCTTCCCCGAAGGCCCAGAGATGTCGCTGGCCAGCGATGATGCGGTGATGCAGCGCGAAGAAGCGGGCCTGATGTTCGTAATCCGCAAATTGCTGCCATCGCTCATCAATCAGGCGCGGTTCAAACCACTCGAACTCATGGCCGCTATCGACAGCTCGATTCATTCAAGATTCCTGATTGCCCCATCGCGGCGCCTGCGCAACAAGGCCAAGCTGCGCGGTTCCAAAGCCATAGCCAGCGGGTTTCTGGGCGGTTTCGGCGGTTTCTTTACCCGTAGCTTTCGGGAGCATGACTACAGGCTAGGGCAGGAGAATTGCCGTAGCTTCCTTGCCAATTACTTTGTGATTTCAAAGGATAACAACATCGTTGCGCCGCAGGTTCAAAAGGATCCCGGCGCTTTGAAACAAGGTCTAACGAAGGGCATGATCCGAATTGTCCAGTTCGAGGATTCTGATCTCCCCCGTTTTTCCAACGAGGATCGCGTCTTTGATCCTGTCTATACGAGCGAACGTGAGCCAATCGGCCCGGAACCAGCCCTAACCCACCCCGACGCCCCTACCCTGAGCGCAAAGGAATTTATCGACATTGCCGAGGCGGCACATACCCGCATCGAAAATGTCGCCCAACGGTTCATGTCTCAACTTGGATTGGGTAAGCTCGAACAATGGTTGGTCAAGAACGCATGGTTCGGTAAACGCTGGTGGATTTCGGGCCAGTGGATGATCCGGCCCAAGCGCGACCAACTCTCTGGTAGTGTGCTGGGTCGTATCTTGGGTGAGATAATTTCCCGTGATCAGTTCGCCCCGACCCGTTTTTCTTCCAAGATGGGCATCGATAAACAACATGCCCGTGATGACCGCGCCATTGCCGCCGCCTTTGCCCGCCAAGGAATGCGCCCGCTCAGTGTCGAGGAAATCTGCGAGCATTCACAGATCGACCTACCAACGAAAAGTGAACCTCGTGCCACCTATTCGTTATTGGACGGTTGCGCGCGCCCTAACCCTGAGGATCAGGCGAAGGCAATCAAGGCGCGATACGAGAAAATCCGCGACCATCTCGAAGTATCGTCCCTCTCCCTCAGCCGCAAATGGGGTAGTCAGAAATGGGAAATCCTCGATGATTGGGCGGTTGTGGAAGGCATTTGGGATAAACGCTGAATTCAATATGCCGCTTCATAGATCGCCAGCGCATCGGCCTCGCTCACGTTACGAGGGTTGTTTTGCAGCAGGCGCGTTTGCGCCATCGCATCATGGGCCATTACGGGCAGGTCCGCTTCCCCAATCCCGGTTTCCCGTAGACGGGAGGGCAGGCCAAGCTGCGGCCCTAGCGTCTCGAACCCTGCAATCAAGGCATCGGCGCTTGCTTCGCCAAAGATCACCGCGCCCAGCCGGGCGTAATCCGCCTCCACCGCTGCACGGTTGAACCGTAGCACGGCGGGCAGCAGCAGCGCATTGCTCAGGCCATGGGGCAGGTGAAACCGCGCCCCCAACGGGTAGGCAAGGGCATGAACGGCGGCGCAGGGGGCATTGGCAAAGGCTTTCCCCGCCAGCATCGAGCCGAGCAGCATCCCGCCCCGCGCTTCACGGTCGTCAGGGGTGCTTACCGCTTGCCTGATATGCGTGGCCAGTAGGCGCAGAGCCTCTAGCGCCAGCGCATCCGATACCGGGTTTTTCTTGAGCTTGGTCGTATAGGCTTCGATGGCATGGACCATCGCATCAATCCCCGTTGCCGCCGTGTGATCAGCGGGCAGCGTGACCGACAAGGCCGGGTCCAGTACCGCCAGATCGGGCATGAGAACCGGGTCTGATACGCCCATTTTCTCCTCGGCGGATTTCGTAACCACCGAGATTGGTGTCACTTCCGAGCCAGTCCCCCCGGTCGTCGGCACACAAACGAGTGGCAGGCGCGCGCCGGTGCATTTGCCGACCCCATATATATCGCCAAGCGATTGGTCGGAGCGCGCCAGATACGCCGCCAGCTTGGCCGTATCCATCGTGGAGCCGCCCCCGAAGGCGACCACGCCAACCACCCCCTCCTGCCGCGCCAGCGCCGCTTCGCGCTGAATCATCGGTGCGGGCGGGTCTGGCGTTACCTCGTCAAAGATAACTGTTTCGTATCCGGCGCCCTCTAGCGAGACGAGGGCATTATCGGCCAGCCCCAATCCTCGAATCGTGGCATCCGTCACGAACAGGATCTTGCCCCGTGGCAATACAGGCGCACAAAGCGGTCCAAGTTCGGATGCCACATTATCGCGAAAGACACATCGTGCAGTAGTGTCAAAAGTAAAATTCATGACTCGTCATCCCCCGCAATATTGGTGGGTCCGATCTTGTCATCTTATAGCGAATTGCGATATGTCCGATTCATATTTTACACTAAGAGGCCGTCCGATAGAGTGTTGAGTGATTTCAGTGGTTTGTGATTCACCCGGTTTTGCAAAGAACTGGAGGATCACATGGCCTGGACCGAAATCACTCGCCCGAAGTATGAGCGCAAGTCGGATCGGTATCAATCGGATTTGACGGATGCCGAATGGGCGTTGCTGGAGCCGCATCTTCTCGGTCAGCCGCGCAAGTGG
>CALFVD010000026.1 GCA_937928005.1 uncultured Neomegalonema sp.
ACGTTTTTGCATCGTCCCGTGAATTAATAATGGGTTCAGATATCAATGTAATTCCGTGGTCTGGCCCCGAAAAGTTTATAATCTTAAGGCCACAAGATGACAGTTTTGTGTTTGGCCTGAACATTCGTGAGCCGCTCGCGCAATCGCTCCGTACGTTCCGGCATCGAAACGGCAGCATCCATGATCGGCGGCATCGCCTTACGCGGCGGGGCAGTGGCGTTGATGGCCACTGGCTCAACGGTGCGCAGGTTGGCCACAGTTGCATCCTGCATCCGGTCAGAACGAAGGGCGGTAATCGCCTGCTCCACTTTATCGAGGCGTGCGGTCGCTTGTTGTTGCGGTTGTTCCAGCACTGTGACGCGCTTGCTCATGGCATCGACCACAGCGCGCAGCTTTTCGGCTTCGGGCGCACCAGACTGCTTTGCGATGCGCGACGTATCGCTGGCGAGGGATTCTACAATCCCCGCTAATTCATCGACAGAGGTACGCAGGGCGGCAATATCAAGGTCGCGCTGTTCACCATCTGCCTTGATCTCGGCAATGTCTTCTTCGAGGAATGCGGTATCGTGATCTTCCACTACCGGGTCGCGCATGGCCAGCCCGATGGCACAACCGGCCAATGAAATCGCGAGGGCGGCGGGCCATTCCGTCGTGAATACCGATAATGCGAGGGCAATCGCGATACAGGCGATGAAGATTACGAAGGGAATATACTGCCTGTCGATCATCCGAAGCCGGACCTTTCGCGTCGCCACGTTCTGCGGCGGTGTCGGTTGGTGCAATAGGTTGCAGGTTCCGCTTGCGATAAGGTTAATTCTCGTTTGCCGTGCGCCATGCGGTCCATGCTTCGGGCGTATCCAAATCGGTATGGATGCCCTCTCCAGCGGGGATGGTGACAAGCGCATCACGGTTCGCCGCAATCACATCGCGCGCCCCCTCATCCCCGGTCAGCGTCGCAAGAGCGCAGAACTGCGCGCGGCTGAAAAGTACAGGGTTTCCGGGCTTTCCATCCCCCGTAACGGGCCGAACGATTGCGCCGCTGGCCGCTTTAGCGATCAGACGGTTCAGTAAATCAACGTCAATATCTGGCATATCCGCAAGCATTACGATCACCGCTTCAATATCCGTCGACAGCGCCATGACACCAGTGGCAATCGACCCCGCCATTCCCGCGCGCCAACCCTCATTGACCACAAAACGAATCGACAAACCGGCGAGCGCCGCCTCCCTTACAGATCGATTCGCACCAAGAACGGCGATAGTTTCATCTACGTTGCTCGCAAGTGCGGTATGGGCGCTACGGGTTAAAAGCGAGATGCCCTCTATCTCCTGCAACAGCTTGTCGGCCCCACGCATACGGGTTGATCCCCCCGCCGCAAGCAACAAAAGCGCCGTCTTCACGCCGGTTTCTCGCGGGGATGCGGACGGCCCGGCAGTTCCTTCAACAATCCGCCAACACCCATTCCGGCGATATCGGCGGGTGTGACGGGCAAGCGCGCAGCTAGGCGCTCCAACACCCAATCGGCCCCGTTCAGCGCCGGGGATCGCGCGCATCCGGGTAGGATGATGGCCGGGGTTGCGCCAATCTCGGCCAATACCAACAGATTGCCGGGGTCCACGGGCATGCCGAAACGATGGATAACCCCACCCGCAGCGGTAAGGGCGGCAGGGGCCACATCCCCCCGGTCGGAGGTTGCGGTCGCGGAAAGGATCAGCAATAGGTCAGGCGCATCATGCATCGCCGTCCCGATGACCTCCACCAGCGCCGCCTCCTCATGCGCCAGCACCACCGCATCGGGCGCGCCCGACCCCAGCGAGACAAGACGGTCGCTCACCGCACGAATACCCTTCGCCACAACCGAATCTTTCTGTGTATCAATGCGAGTGACGATCAACGCCGAGCGCAGGGGCCGAAATGGATGCAGCGTCATGGCCTGCGCCAACGCGGCGGTTGCACGGGTCAGGGCGGCGCGCGGGGCCGCATAGGGAATGACCTTCGCGGTCGCGGCCAGCTTCCCCGCCTCTAACCGCGCATAATCGGGCGGCGTAGCAATCGTCAACGCCTCATCCACGGCATTCGCGGCATTGATGGCGGCGGCATCAACACGCAGCAGCCCGGCGGCTTGCGTATAAAGATTGCACCGCCCTGTCGTGGGGGTAGCGATGCGCAGACCAGAGCCACAGACCGCACTGGCAAGCGCATGGGCGGCCTCATCTTCGGATACATCCTCAGGTCCAAGGCGGGCAACGGTGACTTCTGCCAAACCGGCGGCTGCAAAACCCGCAACATGCTCGGCGGTCAACAGCGTGCCCTTCTTCACCATCCCTTCCGGCGTGCGCACGGAATGAGCGAGGACCGCACCCACCGCCTCATCTACCGAGACAGAGCCAAAGATCATGGCCGCGTTTCAGGTTTGCGCAACGCCTCGATGATACGGGCCATAACGCTAACGGCAATCTCCGCAGGTGATTTCGCCCCGATATCCAGACCAATGGGCGCATCAATCCGGGCGAGGGCACCCGCATCAATCCCCGCATCACTCAACCGCGCCTCGCGCTTCGCATTCGTCCGCTTCGATCCGAGCGCACCGATATAAAAAGCCTCGCTCGCCAACGCCACATGCAGGGCCGGATCATCGATCTTCGGATCATGGCTCAGGCAGACCACAGCACAGCGCGGATCGGGCGCAAAGGTATTCAGCGCCTCGTCCGGCCAATCACGAGACAGGGCCATCCCCGGAAACCGCGCCTCCGATGAAAAGCTCTCGCGCGGATCAATCACCGTTACATCAAAGCCGGTCATCTGCGCCATTTGGCTCAACGGTTGGGCAATATGCGCGGCCCCGATAATCGCCATGCGCAGGGGCGGATTATGAACGGCCAAAAACCAGCGCCGCCCCGCATCCTCGGCAAACCCCGAACGATCCGCATCGGCGGCGCGGCACGCGGCATCGGTCAACGCATCAGTATCGCAGAGCGCAAGAATCCGCCGCTCCTTCGTCTCCAGATCAGTCGCCAGCACCGTCCGCGCCCGCTCGGCCCGCGCCTCGGTCAGCGCCCGCAGAGTGGCCAATGGAATCCCCTCACCTTTCCCAACCGGCTCCACAAAAATACGGATCGTCCCCCCACAGGCGAGGCCGACCGCAAAAGCATCATCGTCGGAAACGCCAAATTCCAGCAACCGACAATCACCTTCCTCCATCGCCTCGAATGCCTCAGCAGCAACCGCAGACTCGACACACCCCCCAGAGACGGAGCCGACAAGCTGCCCATCCGCCGAGATCGCCAATTGCGCCCCCGGCTGACGCGGTGCCGACCCCCACGTCTCGATCACGGTTGCCAGCGCAGCAGCCGTGCCTCCCGCGGCCCAAGCCAGCGCAGTTTCGGGTATGGCATCATGGTCAGTCATTCGGCGGCTTCGACACTGCGCACATGCGGTATCTCATTCTGCGAGGCAGCACGAAAAGCGGAGAACGGCAATGGCAGCACGGCGATGGTATCTCCATTCAACGTCATGAATTCGACTTCGGCGCGGTCGCCACTCGCATAGTTATGCACCACCACGCCGACATCACCGCTCCGCAAGCCCTCATCCGGGCGGTCTTCGAGCAGAACCACGCTAGAATATTCTGGAATCATGTCTTCACCTGCGGTTTGTGGGACGGGTAGGCCGTGACGAGCCTGACGCCGAAACCCGGTTCATCTTCCAGCCAGACGCTCTTCAAAACATAAACTTCGCCGTCGAGCGCATGGAAATCACCGATCAGCACGTAACGACGACCATATTCGTCGATCTGCTTTTGCTCAAGCGGCGCGATGCGGCCATGTTCAAGCAATGCAGTCGCAAGAAGATCGAGCTTATCCTGATCGAAGCCAACACCAATGAAGAACCGCGCCTTCCCACCGCCACGGGGGTGATCGACCTTCATCAGATATCGTGTTAGCTTGTCACGGAAGACAACGAGGCGATCCCGCCATCCGGGATCATCGGACCATGTCGTCACCCTTCAAACCCCTCAAAGGTAAGCCGTTTCGGCGGCTGCGCCGGATCACCCAGCATCGCGCTATATCGCTCCCGCACGCCCTTGTCGCTGGTATCGGTCAAAGTCGCGGCCAGATCGTTCAGCGAGGCGATATTATGCGTCGCCCGAAACGCATCCACCTCGCGCAGCAACGCCCGCACCCCTCGCGCCTTCGGCTCAAACCCGTCCCAGCGCAGCAGCGGGTTGAGCCAGATCAGGCGACGACAGGACAGCCGCAACCGCCGTGCCTCGGCGGCCAGCAGTTCCGGCTCCTCCCGATCCAGCCCGTCGGTGATCAGCAGCACAGTCGCCCCTCGGCCCAGCACCCGCCGACCCCATAATCGGTTGAACTCATGCAGGCTCGGCCCGATCCGCGTGCCACCTTCCCAGTCCAGCGCCTCGCCCCCCGCCGCTTCCAGCGCCTCATCCGGGTCGCGCAGCCGAAGCGCACGGGTAATATTGGTCAGGCGCGTGCCAAAGGTGAAGGCATGGACCTTCGACCACCCATCCCCCTCATGCCGCGCCGCAGCGTGCAGAAAATGCAGCAACATCCGCGAATACCCACTCATGGAGCCAGAGATATCGCAGAGCGCAACGAGGCTAGGCCATTCCTCTCGCCGATCCTTGACCGGCAAGGTCATTGACCCACCCGGACGCATCGCCCCCCGCATCGCCCCCCGCCAGTCCGGCGTGCGCCCCCGATACGAGCGGATCGTACGGCGCGTGGGCAGCGGCTTGACCGGTAGGCGCAGCTTCGCAATCGCCCGCTCCGCCTCGCGCAGCTCCGCACTCGTCATCTGATCGAAATCGCGGCTTTCCAGCTTTTCCGTGCCTGAGAACGTCAGCGAGGCATCGAATTCGATCTTGTCTTCTTCGCGCTCCTGCGGCGGCGGTATCGGATCATCGGCCCCATCCAGCAGCGCCTCACTCGCCCGTGTCTCGGCGGCGCGTTTTTCCTCGTTCCGGGGCGCGCGGATCTGTGGCATCAACGCGCCCATCATTTTCTCGATGAACTGCGGATCGCGCCAGAACATGCGAAACGCCTGATCGAACAGCGGAATATGATCGCGCCGCGACACCAGACAGGCGCGCAGGGTATGGTAGAAATCCTCCCGCTGCGAGAATCCCGCCGCCTCGACCGCATGAACGGCGGCAAGGATATGCGCAGGCCCAACCGGCAACCCCGCCTTGCGCAGCGCCCGCGCAAAATGCGCGATATTATCGGCCAGCCGTCCGGGCGTATCGGGGAGGGGGTAATCGGTCACACGCTATCGTCCGGCTTATGAACCCATAGTTCAGCAAGCGAGAATGCCACCGCGTCGAAGGGCACGACCCGCACCTCCACATCCTCCGCCAATGCCGCGATCAGGGTCCAGCGCCCCTCGACCAGCGCAAAGGCTTCGGGATCGACAAACCACAGATGCAACACCCCGTTCGCGCTATAGATATCGAGCATCGTACTTGCCCGCATATGCTTTAGGCGCGGCTGCGGGTGTAGCACCAATTCGCCGTCCAATACCTCTGCCGTCATGCCTTCAGAGGCGGCGAGAACGTCGGCATAGGTGGCCCGGCGCGAGGCAGCGAGGGGAACATGCTGATTCATAGCTTTGATCCTAGCACGATTCGAACCGCAGGACAGGGCCGCCTCAATCGTTCGGCTTCATCCGCGCCCACCGCCGATGCACCAGCGCCTCAATGGCATCGGCGAGATGACTGTCTCCGATACTATCATCCCCCGCCGCGACGCGAATACGGAACGCCTCCGCCAGCACATCGGTATGGGTATACCCCTCCGGCGGCACAAAGCGATAGGAGGCCAGCTCGATCAACTGCCCCAGCGGTTCGCGGAAATAGATCGAGTTCATGAACCCGCGATCAACCTCGCCCGAATGGCGTATCCCCCGTGTATCCAGCCGCGCCACGACCTGCGAATACATCGCCTGACTGACGGCAAAGGCGAGGTGGTGCACACTACCAATGGCATCCGCCACAGGCGTCGGGTCGGCCCGGCGGTTCTCGTTCGTAAAAATTGTGATCAGCCGCCCATCGCCGGGATCGAAATACAGATGCCCTTCTTCCGGCGCATCCAGATTGGGCTGCTCAAACACAAACGGCATCCCCAGCACCCCCTCCCAGAAGTCGATAGAAGTCTGCCGATCCGCCCCATTCAGAGTGATGTGATGGACGCCTTGGGTTTGTAGACGGTTCATCCGTTGATCCTTCATATGCCTGTCAACACCTCGCATTTGCCCGCCTAAGTGTTTCCGCCGCCCTGTCGAACCAAGGTCTTTGCAGGTCGGCAAGCAAATGCACCAATCCGGCGGCATCGCCGTCGTCCGCCGTCTCCAGCGCCTCTAGATAGCGCCCTCTGCTGTCGCGTGTTACGCTGAGAATGAACCACCCCGCGCGCAGGAAGACCAGCGAGGCGAGTGAACGGGCCACCCGCCCATTGCCGTCCTGAAACGGATGTATCTGCGTGAAGCGGTGATGCAGCCATGCGGCGCTCACATCCGGCGCGACTCCCCGCGCCCCATGCGCAAGATGCATCTCAATCAGGCGATCCATCTCCGCCGCGACATGTTCGGGCGGGCAGTATTCGTGAACCCCACCATCCGGGCGGCGGGGATTGTTCGGCTGCGTCTTCCATTCGCCGCGCAGAAGCGGGATATCAACACGCCGCCCATCCGTGGTCAGTGCGGTGGTCGAAGGCTGATGCCGCGTCATATGCGCGTGTAGTTCCTTGATGTAGGAGGCGGAGAGGTCGCGATTGCCCTTCACGAAATCGAACAGCCCTTCGGTGGCCGATAGTTGGTCTTCGAGCACTGGCATGATTTCGCCCGCCGGACGGTCAAGCACCCCCTGCGCCAATTCCTCTTCGATCAGACCGAGGCGGATGAGGGTTTCGGTGGTGCCCCGGTCGATGCTGTAAAGACCCTCAATCAGGCCCGTCTCGATGGCCACCTCGCGCAGCAATTCATCGTTGAAGCGGCGGATTTCGGGCGTATCACCCACCGTCTCGCGCCCCCGCCGCCATTCTTCTGCGAGAACGGGTAAGGTAGGGTCGGCCATTCCCTGCCAGTCTTCCGGCAGATCGGTGATGGGTTGCCAGCGATGTCCGCCATCGCTCACGTCCGCCCCTTCGCCTCCGTACTGCGCCCGGCGAGGTCTTCGCGCGCTTCGTCGAGTATCTTCGTCGCCTCCGACCCCTGTATCCGGGCGATGTCGTCCTGATATTTCAGCAATGCGCCTAGCGTATCCGAGATCGTCTGCGGGTCCAGCGCCACGGCATCCAGCGCCACCAGCGCCCGTGCCCAGTCGAGTGTCTCGGCCACGCCGGGGGATTTGAACAGGTCTTCATCGCGTAGACGGCGGATAAACGCGGCAACCTCATGCGACAGCGTTTCTGACGCTTCGGGGGCTTTCGCGCGCAGGATTGTCATTTCCCGCTCGAAATCGGGATAATCGACCCAGTGATACAGGCACCGGCGGCGTAGCGCATCATGCACCTCGCGCGTTCGGTTGGACGTGATGATCACGATGGGCGGCTCCGGCGCTTTCACCACGCCAATCTCCGGGATCGTCACCTGAAAATCGCTCAGGGCTTCGAGCAAAAACGCCTCGAACGGTTCATCCGCGCGGTCCAATTCATCAATCAGCAGCACGGGTGGTCCGCCCTCCTGCGGGCGCATCGCTTCCAGTAAGGGCCGCGCGATCAGATGCTTTTCGGCGAAAACATCGCCTGCAATGGCGTCCTTATCCGTCGCCCCCGTCGCCTCGGCCAGCCGGATTTCCATCATCTGCGCGGCATAGTTCCATTCATACACCGCCGATGCCGCATCCAGCCCCTCATAGCATTGCAGGCGGATCAGGCGGCGACCCAGCAGCGCGGCGATGGCTTTTGCCACCTCGGTCTTGCCGACCCCTGCTTCCCCTTCGAGGAAGATCGGGCGGCCCAGTTTCAGCGCGAGGAAAACGACCGTGGACAGCCCGCGCCCACAGACATAATCGACCTCTGCCAAACGGGTCTGCACATCATCAATTGTGTGAAAAGGGGTCGTCATAATGGCGCTCTCTCCTGCTACGTGCAGGCGCACAGGACCACAGGCCGGGGGGTCTTGTCGAGAGGGCGCTCAGACGGCGGCGGTAGGCCGCAGGGCCGCACGCCCCAGATTAGCGGGGATGTAGACCTGCGCCGACGTACCAGACCCCTTGATACTATCAAAGGTCAGCGACCCACCATGCAGCGCGCAAAATGCGTTCACGATGGAAAGTCCCAAGCCGATACTCTCGCCCGACGCAACATGCGCCTCCGAAAAGCGCGAGAAAGGCAAAAGCGCCGTCCGAGATTCCTCCGGTGTCATCCCAATGCCACGATCAGTAACGAGGAAAGTCATACCATCGGCATCGCCGAAGACATCAAGGGACACATCCGCCCCATCTGGCGAAAACTTCAAGGCATTCGAGAGCAAATTAACAAGGATTTGCTGCATCGCGCGGGCATCGGCCTCAAAAAAGCGCGACGAAACATGATCGACAGATGTCTGGATCGTCTGGCCGCGTTTCTTGGCCTGTTGGCTCAACACCATGACCGCATCGTTGATCGTCGTATCAATATTAAGGCGCTCCGGCACGAAATCGATTTCACCGCATTCGATAAGGGCCAGATCGAGCAGATCATTCACCAGCGATAGCAATAGCTTGCCCGACCCACGAATTGCATCGGCATATTCGTCCGTACGTTCCTCGGATTGGGTGGGAAACAGAATATCGCGTTGAGCCAACATATCCGAAAAGCCGATGATCGCATTCAGCGGCGTACGCAATTCATGGCTCATATTGGCGAGGAACTGCGATTTCGCGGCGCTTGCCTCCTCGGCCTCTTTGAGCGCACGATCCAATGCGGCTGTACGTTCGCGAATACGTCTTTCTAGCGTGCCATTTGCATGGGCAAGGGCATCGCGGGCTTCTGCAAGCTGCGTATTTCGACGGTCGAGGGTTTCCGCCTGATCGCGAAATTCATGCCTAATCTGGTCGAGGCGGCGGATCGTCGATATCGAATGCAAAATCAGTGGGGAAGCCACGATGATGGTTGTCAGAAACACAACCCAAGTTTTCAGGAGTGGCACCATTCAAAAATCGATAGAGAATGTCAGAAAAGAAAAGTGCTTGTAGAACAGCGGCAACAACGATCAAAATACACAGCCGAAGATAACGCATCCGTCCCATCACTTTGCTTATAAAGCGAAAAGGCTCGAATCGATCAACACGGGTGCTTTGATGCGCCATACGGTCTTTATACCGTAAGCAGCGTTAAGGCCGTCCAAAATTATACTAGCGAATTGCGATTACCCCGAATCATCAAGCGCCATATTGCGCACCAAGGCTCGCGCGAAATATGGCGTAGGGTTATCGCAAATCTTGATAGATTACGAGAACACGTCTGCAAGGCTATCGACGCTAACGCCTTCCTTGATCTCGCGTAGGCGCGCATAGATCAGCACGAATCCGATGGATAGCAGCGCGGTGCCGATGGCGTTGGTCGCCGCGAAGACTACAGTGCCGAGCATCGCGTTGATGCTGAACAGCGATACTGAAATGAAGGCCAATGCAGTCTGGAGCAGGATCAATACGATATAAAGCAAGAGGAGCACGCCCACGATGGGCCAGCGGTATTCCTTGGTCAGTTGCTTGCTGCGCCCCAGCGCGCCAGACCATCCCGGCTCCAGAATTGTAACGACGACGGCGACGGAGAACATTGCCGCCAGATAGAGGCCGGGAATGATGAAAAGCATGAATCCGATACCGACAATAATCCCGAACAGGATCGAGATCAGAAGGATCGGCAAGGCCCGTTTAAGGGCAATCGCGAAATACCCACCCAACCGGGCTGGCCTGCCAAGCTTGGCATCATAGGCCGCGCAGACGATCAATGCCGTCGAGAAGCCGTAGATAATCAGGGGCAAGACGAACGTGAGGAACAGGGCAATCGGATCGGTCATCGCATTCAGCATTGCCGTCGGATCTTCGGGCTCGGTAAACATGGCTGTGCCCGAATTAGCCTATCGATGCGGCGGTCGATATCAGCGTTGGGATGAAGGCGAGGATGAAGAATACGAAAAACCTACGAAACAGTAGTGAAAAGCTCTCACCGATAATGCCGCCCACGCCAAGGGGCGGCTTTGCAGTCATTGCGTTATCTGTCATGCGATATGCCTTCTTTGAAAACCCAGCCTATAGCCGTAAGAGTATCTTTTATGATGTCAACCTGACGTATCTTTGTCTTCCCCATGAAACTTGTCAGCGCGCGCATTACCGAACAGTTTCTTCTGCTCCAGATATGCCCGCTGCGCGCGGTAGAACGCTTTGAGGAAGGCTTCCTCATCGTTCCGCGCGACCGGGTAGGGGTATTCGATCTTCTGCCGGATACGTGCCCCGATAGGCACCAGATCTAGAGGCTTTTGCGCGACCTTTCTGCTTTGCAGCAAATCGGCCAGCACTTGCAACTCGTAGGCACCGTAATGGTCGAGCTGATCGGGGAAGAACTCGTACCCGCCTTCCTGCGCGACCGGCTGTTCGGCGGCCAGATCGGGGTAGAGCAAAGCGACGGGATTCTGCACGACATAGGTATTGGCGATAATGTCACCAAGCCGCTGATTACGCTTGTTGATTATCGGCACAAGCAGCAACCCCGATACCCATAAAAACGCAATCAACCCCTCAAAAAAGCTGCTTGGCCCGGCCAGAAGAACTGTTCCGGGGGCGAAAACTTCCATCTCGCGCATCAGATTGCGGCTGACAATCTGATGCGCCGTGAGGCTACGCCCCGTGCCGGAGACGACCCGGATACGACAGATGCGCTTGCCGATGGTCTGCCCGTTCCAGATCATCTCGGCAAAGGCGTAATACGGCACGCGGATCATGAAAAACAGGATTGCTCCGACCGATACAAGGGCCATTGAAGGAACCAAATCGGTGGCCACGAGAAAGATCATCAACGCGATCAGGCCCAGAACCGTAATCACGATATCAATAATCTGCGCGCCAAACCGCCCGCCGATAGGCGCAATCTCAAACCGTAAAGGTACGCCTTCAGGGGGCAGCAATTCCTGTGTTTTCGTTATCGGTTGCAGCGCGGCGGGGCCGACTCGCGCCGCTTTCTTCTTCTTGCGCCAGATCATCGGCGTTTATCCATGCTGCGCCCGGCAAGCATGAAATACGCCAGCCATAAAAGGCCAACGCCCCAGCCGATAATGATCCGCGTGTCCCTATCCACGATCAACTGTCGTCCAAATCCTTCGAGGATGGCCGCAACCACCAGCATTAGCGCCGCCATGATGGCCACCTTCGCCGCATCACGCCCATGCTCGCGTAAAGCCGCCCGTCGGGTCAGGTTGCCGGGGAAAAGCACAGCAAGGCCCAGCCGAAAGCCACCCGCCGTAGCGATGATAATCGCCGCCAATTCGGTTACACCATGGATCGACAACCAGCCAAACAGGTCCAGCCCGATCCCCCGATCCACATGCAGCGCGAAGAACGCGCCGAGGATCAGCCCCTGATATGCGCAGAGCAGGAAACTGGGCACACAGGCGGCAACCCCTAGCGCAAAGGCGAATATCGCGATGCGGGTGTTATGCGAGAACAGGAAGCTGGCAAAGGCTCCCAGCCCGCCGAGATCCTCGTCGCCCGATCCGTAGATGACGTCCAGCAATTCCTCACGGCTGCTGGAGATACCGCGCCCGCCCTGCATCCCGCCGGGAATGAAGGTATTATACCACATTGGGTCATCGAAGAAGAGCAGGTAGCCCACCACCGCCCCGATCATCATTGACACGAAGGCCAGCAAAATCGCCCCGCCCGACTGACGCATCGCCGCTGGTCCACTGCGCGTGATGAACCGCTTGAACGTGCCGCGCACCGATTCCTGCGGCGCGTAGACGGCCAGATAAGCCCGGCAACACAGTGCCTCCAGATACTCCTGCAATGCCTTGTCGAGCGAGATTTCGCGCGCCACCGACAGCGACGCGACCGACTGGCGATAAAGCTGTGACAGGTCGCGCGCATCCTCGAAGCTCAGCGACCGCACACCTCCGCGCTCGGTCTGTTTGAGAATAGTATCGAGCCGAACCCAGTCGGCCTCGCGTTCCCGTCGAAACCGGGCGGAGCGGATCATGGTCGCGGGTTCGCTCATATCATCTCCCTCGCCTTGATCTGCATGTAGGTTGAGATCAGCTTGGCCGTCATCTGCTTCGGCCCTGCCTCGATGCACAGCACGCCCAGGCGGCGCAGGCGGTCCAGCACCAATCGTCGTTCCTGTAGGAATTGCTCCGCCGAGACCAGCCGCGCTACATCCGTCAGGCTATCGGGGCTAGAGCGCACCAAAGCCGCCATTGCCGGGTCGCCCAGCGTGGCAAAGACGATCAAATGGCGCTTGTTCAGCACCGATACGTTTTCCAGTAATAACTCGGCGGTGGTCGTATCCACGAAGTCGGAAAAGATGACAATCAGGCTACGCCGCTTCAACCGCGCTTGTAGAAACGCTGCGGCAAGCGTGTGGTTTGTTTCCACGGAGCGGTAGTCCAGTTCGCCCACCCGTGAGCGTAGGTTCGCAAAGGCGGATCGCCCGCCCTGAGGTGGAACAAAAAACCTTGGCTTCACGTCAAAGGCGAACATGCCGATCTGATCACCCCCTTGAACGGCGGCCCATGCTATCGCCAATGCACTATTGATTTGGTGGTCGATCTTGGGCAGTCCCGCAACTTCCTCGCGCATTAGATATCCGTTATCGAGGGCGAGGATGATGTGGTGGTTCCGCTCGGCGCGCATCTCCTTCGCCACAAGACTGCGGTGGCTGGCGGAGCGTTTCCAGTCGATGGAGCGCACGTCCATCCCGGTGGTGAAATCACGTAGCTGATGGAAATCGCTGCCCTCGCCCTGCATGGCGTTTTCCTTGACCCCGAACAGGGTCGAGCGGATCATCACATCGACCTTACCCGAACTGATGGGGCGGATATTCGGCACGATGACGATGCGGCGCTCCATCGGCAAAGATGGCACGAATTCCACCAGCCCCAACCGCCCCGGCCAAAACAGCCATATCCGGTTAAACTGCCACGCGCCCCGCCGCTTGCCCCAGATCGTAAACCGCGCATCGGTGCCATCAAAGCGGATCGCCTCTGGTCCATTGATACCATCGGGGTAACTCAGGCGCGCTTCCAGCCCGTATGGTGCGGTCCCACCTCCATCGGCGACGTGAAACCGGACGGGGATATCCTCACCCGAAAACGCCTCATCCGGCATGTCGATATCAATGGCCAGACGCCCCTGTGGACGGCTGGTAAAAATATCCACCAGCACTGCAATCGCCAGCACCCCCCAGACCGCGAGGGTAATCGCGGTGGAGGTATTGCCCACAACGATGACCAGCACCGACGATATGAAGGCGAGCAGAGACAACTTCAGCAGGAGCCGTGAAGGCCGCATTAGCGCGGTGCCTCCACGCGGTTGAGGATATTGTCCAGAATACTATCCGCCGAGCGCCCTTCGATCTCCGCGCTTGGTCCGATCACGATGCGGTGGCGCATGGATGGCGGGAAAAGCAGCTTCACGTCATCGGGGATCGCATAATCGCGCCCGTCGAGCGCCGCATGGGCACGGATCGCCCCGCACAGCGCATCCGCCGCGCGGGTCGATGCGCCGTTTGAGATATCGGGATCGTTGCGCGTGGCCCGCACCAGATTGAGCACGTAGCGCAGCAGCGTATCGTCCAGCCGGATCGTATCAACCAGTGCACAGCCCGCATCAATCTGGGCACGGGTGATGACGGGGGCCACTTTCGCCTTGCGGGCGGTATGGTCGAGGGTCTGCCCCGCATGACGGCGTAGGATCTCGAATTCCGTCTCCTCTTCTGGGAAATCCAACTCGATCTTGAACAGGAACCGGTCCAATTGCGCTTCGGGCAGGGGATAGGTGCCCTGTTGTTCAATGGGGTTCTGGGTCGCGACAACCATGAAGCATTTGCTCAGCGCGTTGTCCTTCCCATCGAGCGTGACCACCCGCTCCTGCATCGCCTGTAACAATGCGGCCTGCGTCTTGGGCGGTGCGCGGTTGATCTCATCGGCCAACAGGATTTCCGTGAATATCGGCCCTTTGGTCAGGCGGAACTCGTTCGTCTGAAAATCAAAGATGCTGGTGCCCAACACATCGCCGGGCATCAGGTCGGGCGTGAATTGGATACGCCCGAAATCAAGTTGCAGCGCGGCGGCAAGGCTTTGCGCCAACAGCGTTTTCGCCGTTCCGGGCGGTCCCTCCATCAAACAGTGACCACGGGCGAAAAGGCCCACGAGCAATTGATCGACGGCTTCGCGCTGTCCAAGAACGGCGGTGCCGATCCCGGTGCGGATGCCTTCAGCCAGTGCGCCGAGTTCTTCCAAATTCATCCAAGGTCCTTTCGATCAGATCATCGAGCTGCGACACGTAGCGCAGCAATATTTCGGGGGCGGTGGCGGCATTGAACACCGTGGTCGGATAGGGATCGAATTCCGCCGCAAGCTCGGGTGAGCGCCGCGCAATGGCGGCAATCAGATGTTCGCGCCCCTTCGTGCCCCGCGCCCGGTTCGGCCCCAATATCTCATCGGCGAGGGCTTCGAGCTGTCCTTCGACATAGGTTTCGACCAACGCATCATCGCGCCCGGTCATGCGCAGCAGCCGTGCTTTGGTATCCATCGAGACGAGGCGCGAGGCTTGCGGTCCCTTTTCCTCTTCAGAGCGGGCATCCGCCGCGCCATAGCGCCGCCATGCACGCCAGAAAACCAGCACACCAAAACAACAGAGGCTCCACCAGATGACCGAGAACGGGTAGGCGAAGAACCGCCCCAGATCGCTCCAGCTTCGCTGCTCCGTCCTTCTGCGCGAGTAGGTCCAGATCGAGGTGGAGGCGTCTACGACGATCTCGCCCTCACCGCCCAAACTCGGCAGCCAGTTCAACGCCGCCGCCGCATTATCTCCTTGCGACAGACCATGGTTGTTCAGCAGATCAGGGTCGGCAAGCACCCAGAACGATTTCTCGTCCAGGTAAGTACATTCGCCCAGCACCATCGCATCGGTCGTGCCGATAATCGGCGTGCAGGACGTGTCCTGCAAAGTCTGGGGATAGTGGAGCAGATATTCGTTGTCAGACATGACGGTGCCCGTCGAGCTGGCGGTATCCGCGTCGCGCACCAGCTTTCCGATATTGCCGACAATCTGCGATGTGAGCGTATCGGCACTGTCATCCGCGATCAGCAAATCCGGGTGCAGCGCCTCGACTTCGCGCACCCCGGCTCGCCATTTCGGCATAACCAAAAGGGTTGGTAGTGCCTCGACCTTGCGCCTAACGATGTAACGGCGGATATCGCGATCCGTCTCGGCCATGACCTCTTCGTCGTCGTTCGTTTGCTCCTTCAGCGAGCGCAAATCGACATCGAATAGCGGCAGAATGCGCAGGCCAACGTCTTCGATATCCAGCACAGCCCGGCCATAAAATGTCCGCGCTTCGATCTCGTTCGCGGCCAACCATCGGGGCAATCCGTCAAAGCCCGTCGCCGAGCGGTTCAACGTCACCGACCGCGATACCTGTGCCAGAAAAAACAATCCGATCAACAGCAGGACAATGCCGCCAATGGCAAGCAGATTGGTGGTATTTCTCTGGGGCGATGCGCTCGAATCCTGCGCCGTCATGGTCGCACGCCTCTACCCATCATCGCCCGCGCCCGCGCCATGCAATCCTCGAACAGGCCATCATCGACCGCGCGCCCCCCGAACCATGCCAGTTCCGCATGGCGGTTAAGCAGGCGCAAATCGGCCAGATGCGCCATATCGCGGGGTAGGGCGCGTAGGGATTCCCGCGCCGTCCAGCTTCGCCCTTGCCGGATACCGGCCTTATCGGCAGCGCGGGATAACAGCCGCTCGGACAGTAGATGCAGCGCCTTGCGCCGATCCGCCATCCGCTCGATCTCGGCCAGAAACGCCGTCTCGGATTTGGGCATATCGTCATGGCTGTATGGAGTGGCCGCCGCCGCCTCACGCCGCTTTTTGGCGTCCTGCGGCACGCGGCTAAAGGAAATCAGCCCCCCGGCGCTATTTTGGTAAATCACGAAGATCAACCCCGCGAGAACCACCCCTGAAATTAACAGCCAACCAATCTGTCCGGGCCGCGAAAGATTGATGCCACCCTCGTCCTCGTCTTCATCTACTTTGCGTTTGCGCTTGCGGCGGTCTAGTTCCAGTGGATCATCGGGCAACAGATAGTCGATATCCGCCTGTAACCTGCGACTATCAGCCAGTTTCTCATATCGTCCCGCACAATCCCCGCACGCCCATACCGGCGCTGTAACCGCGCTCAAGACCACGAGGCACAGCACCCCAAAAAGATGTGACAGACGCACGATATTCGATCCAATCAACTCCGACGCGCAGTTTTAGAACCTACACAGCAAAAATACTACCGCAGATGAATGATCGCCAAAAACATTGTCAGTTTATTGCGTGCCATGCATCCCCTTCTTCCTCTCCTTCGCGGGGCAGGGATTTAGGGTCATCACCCCGCAAACACGATCAACAGATCCTTCGCATCCACCTGCGTCCCCGGCCCCGCCACGATACGCGCGATTTCTCCATCGCGTTCGGCATTGATGGCG
>CALFVD010000027.1 GCA_937928005.1 uncultured Neomegalonema sp.
GCATGACAGACTCTGAGCTGTTGGAGGCTGCTGGCAATGTCACGGGCGGTGTACCGTTCGGGACGCCTGTCTTCGATGGCGCGAAAGAGGCTGATATCGTTGATAATCTGCGTAAGGCGGGTCTGGACGAAAGCGGTCAGGTCACGTTGTTCGATGGGCGGACGGGCGAGGAATTCGCACGCAAGGTGACAGTGGGGTACAAGTACCTGCTCAAGCTGCACCACCTCGTCGATGACAAGATCCACGCCCGCTCCACGGGTCCATACTCGCTGGTCACGCAGCAGCCGTTGGGCGGTAAGGCTCAATTTGGCGGACAGCGTTTCGGCGAGATGGAGGTCTGGGCGCTACAAGCCTATGGCGCGGCCTACACGCTGCAAGAAATGCTGACCGTCAAGTCGGACGACGTAGCGGGCCGCACTAAGGTCTACGAGAGCATCGTCAAGGGCGAGGACAATTTCGAGGCCGGTATCCCGGAATCCTTCAACGTCTTGGTGAAGGAAATCCGGTCGCTGGGCCTGAATGTCGAACTGCTCGACGCGGAGGATGAGGAATAGCGGATTGCCAGCAGTCTTTCGTGAACGTGGCATGCGGTTCTTCTTCTACTCGGATGAAGGAGAACCGCTAGAGCCGGTACACATCCATGTTCATGCATCTGGCAATGAAGCAAAGTTCTGGGTTAAACCACATATTTGGCTGGCATGGGGGAAAGGCTTCAGACCTAATGAACTGAAGTTGATCCAAACGGTAGTTGAGAAGCGCGAGCAAGAAATCGTGGAGGCATGGAATGAGTTTTTCGATCTCTAGTTTCGATGTGACCTTCGATGACAGTACGATGTATGTCGTACTTTCTGATGGCCGATCTATCGATGTGCCTTTGTGGCATTTTCCTCGCCTTTATGATGCAACGCCAGAGCAAAGAAGCAAGTTCGCGAAAAGTGATCTCGGTATTCACTGGGAAGAGATAGACGAGGACATCTCTATTGTCGGACTGTTTCAAGGAAAGATGGACAATACGCGAGCAGGGCGTGCACGGCGCGCCGAGATCGAGCAGATTATTCACGCTGCTGAATAAAAGAATACTTCTTTGGCCCTTGGGCCGCCCGGACGGAAGACGCCCCGCTTCCGTGCTGGAAACTGACGGAGACTTGGCATGAACCAGGAAGTCACCAATATCTTCAGCCCGACCGCTCCGGCTGACAGCTTCGATGAGATTCGCATCTCGCTCGCCAGCCCGGAGAAAATTCTGAGCTGGTCGTTCGGCGAGATCAAGAAGCCCGAAACGATCAACTACCGCACGTTCAAGCCTGAACGCGACGGCCTGTTCTGCGCGCGTATCTTTGGCCCGGTCAAAGACTACGAATGCCTGTGCGGCAAATATAAGCGCATGAAATACAAGGGTATTACCTGCGAGAAATGCGGCGTTGAGGTCACGCTGTCAAAGGTTCGCCGCGAGCGGATGGGCCATATCGACCTTGCGTCCCCGGTTGCGCATATCTGGTTCCTCAAATCCCTGCCATCGCGCATCGGCCTGATGCTCGACATGACCTTGCGTGACCTTGAGCGGGTTCTCTATTTCGAGAACTACGTCATTATCGAACCGGGCATGACCGAACTGACCCAAGGTCAGTTGATGAACGAGGAAGAATACCTCGACGCGCAGGACCAGTATGGGGCCGAAAGCTTTCAGGCGGGTATCGGCGCAGAAGCCGTGCGCGATATGCTGGCCAGCATCGACCTCGAACAAGAGGCGATCACACTGCGCGAGGATCTTGCCGAAGCCACGGGTGAGTTGAAGCCTAAGAAAATCATCAAGCGCCTCAAGGTTGTGGAAAGCTTCATCGAATCGGGCAACCGTCCCGAATGGATGATCCTGACCGTCGTGCCCGTGATCCCACCCGAACTGCGCCCGCTGGTGCCGCTGGATGGTGGCCGGTTCGCGACCTCGGACCTCAACGACCTCTATCGCCGCGTTATCAACCGCAACAACCGCCTCAAACGGCTGATCGAGCTACGCGCGCCCGACATCATTATCCGTAACGAAAAGCGGATGTTGCAAGAAGCCGTGGACGCTCTGTTCGATAACGGTCGTCGGGGCCGCACGATTACGGGTGCCAACAAGCGCCCGCTGAAATCCCTCGCAGATATGCTCAAAGGTAAGCAAGGCCGCTTCCGCCAGAACTTGCTCGGCAAGCGCGTGGACTTCTCCGGTCGTTCGGTCATCGTGACCGGGCCTGAACTCAAGCTGCACCAATGCGGCTTGCCGAAGAAGATGGCGCTCGAACTCTTCAAGCCGTTCATTTACTCAAAACTCGACGCGCAGGGACTATCCTCGACTGTCAAACAGGCTAAGAAACTGGTCGAGAAGGAGCGCCCGGAGGTTTGGGATATTCTCGATGAGGTCATCCGCGAACACCCTGTTATGCTCAACCGCGCACCGACGCTTCACCGCCTCGGTATTCAGGCGTTTGAGCCGGTACTGATCGAAGGGAAAGCGATTCAGCTTCACCCGCTGGTTTGTGCTGCCTTCAACGCCGATTTCGATGGCGATCAGATGGCCGTTCACGTCCCACTTTCGCTAGAAGCGCAGCTCGAAGCGCGCGTGTTGATGATGTCCACCAACAACATCCTCAGCCCCGCAAACGGCAAGCCGATCATCGTGCCGTCACAGGATATCGTGCTGGGCCTCTATTACATGTCTATCATGCGCGAAAAGCAGACCGGCGAAGGCATGATCTTCGCGGACCATGAGGAGATGGAATACGCGCTGGCCAATAAGTCTGTCACGCTACACTCAAAAGTTCAGGCCCGCGTCTGGACCTTCGACGAAGAAACCGGTGAGCGCGTCTTCAAGCGCGTCGAGACTACGCCGGGCCGCATGATGCTAGGCGCGCTCTTGCCGGATAGTGATCTGATGGATTTCCAGATCGTCAATAAGCTGCTGCGCAAACGCGAGGTTGGCGACCTGATTGATACGGTTTACCGCCTGTGTGGTCAGAAATCGACGGTCATCTTCTGTGACCAGTTGATGAAACTGGGCTTTAACGAGGCGTGTAAGGCGGGCATTTCGTTCGGTAAGGACGATATGGAAATCCCTGATACGAAATGGGGTTTCGTAGACGAGACGAGGGATCAGGTAAAAGCCTTCGAGAAACAATACCATGATGGCCTGATCACGCAGGGCGAGAAGTACAACAAGGTCGTTGATGCTTGGGCCAAGTGTAACGACAAGGTCACTGACGCGATGATGACGACCATTTCGGCGGATCGTGTCGATGAAGATGGTCGCACGCTGGAGCCAAACTCGGTCTACATGATGGCCCATTCTGGTGCGCGTGGCTCGGTCACTCAGATGAAGCAGCTCGGCGGAATGCGTGGCCTGATGGCCAAGCCGTCTGGCGAGATCATTGAGACGCCGATCATCTCGAACTTTAAAGAAGGCCTGACCGTGCTGGAGTACTTCAACTCCACCCACGGTGCGCGTAAAGGTCTGGCCGACACGGCGCTGAAGACCGCTAACTCCGGCTATCTGACCCGCCGTTTGGTCGATGTGGCGCAGGATTGCATCATCGAGACGCATGATTGTGGTACTGACATGGCGATCAGTTGTTCTGCGGCCATTGATGGCGGCGAGATTGTCGCTTCCCTGAGTGAGCGTATCCTTGGCCGTACGGTCGCAGAGGATATCCTCGATCCGGCCACTGGCGAGGTGATGTTCAAACGCAACCACGTCATCGTCGAAGGCGAAGATATCGCTATCGAAAAGGCGGATGTGCAGACCATCAAAATCCGTTCTCCTCTGACTTGCGAAGCGGAAACCGGCATCTGTGCCATGTGCTATGGCCGTGACCTTGCGCGTGGTGAGTTCGTTAACCAAGGCGAGGCCGTCGGCATCATCGCGGCGCAGTCCATCGGCGAGCCGGGTACGCAGCTAACCATGCGTACCTTCCATATCGGCGGAACGGCAACCGTTGACGAGAAGTCCTTCGTGGAATCTACGCAGGAAGGGACGCTTGAGATCCGTAACGAGAACTTGCTGACGAATTCGGCAGGTGAAACCATCGTGATGGGCCGCAACATGCAGCTTGTTATCGTCGATGGGAATGGCGCGGAGCGGGCGACGCACAAGCTGATCTTTGGCTCGAAGCTGCGTGTCAGCAAGGGCGATGAGATCGTGCGCGGTCAGAAGCTTGCCGAGTGGGATCCCTATACGATCCCTGTCCTGTCGGAAAAGGCGGGTAAGGCCAAGTATATCGACCTCGTACCGGGCTTCTCGATCCGCGAAGACACTGATGAGGCGACGGGCATCTCCCAGATGATCGTATCAGACTGGCGTGCTGCGCCGAAAGGCATGGACCTGAAACCGGGTATCACCATCGTCGATGAAGATGGTGAGACGGTCATGCTGTCTAATGGAAATCCGGCGCTCTACACTCTATCGGTCGATGCTGTTTTGTCGGTCGAGGATGGTCAAGATGTGGCCGAGGGCGATATCCTCGCGCGTATCCCGTCCGAAGGGGCGAAGACCAAAGACATTACCGGTGGTCTGCCGCGTGTGGCTGAACTTTTCGAGGCACGCCGCCCGAAGGATCACGCCATCATTGCCGAGATCGACGGCTATGTCCGCTTCGGTCGCGATTACAAGAACAAGCGCCGTATTTCCATCGAGCCGGAAGACGGTGATCCGGTCGAGTATCTGATCCCGAAGGGCAAGCACATCGCCGTTCAGGAGGGGGATTTCATCCAGAAGGGCGAGTACCTGCTGGATGGTAAACCCGCGCCGCATGATATCTTGCACGTCCTCGGTATCGAGGCGTTGGCGAATTACCTCATTGATGAAGTGCAGGATGTCTATCGTCTTCAGGGCGTGAAGATTGCCGATAAGCACATCGAGGTCATTGTTCGTCAGATGCTACAGAAGATTGAGGTCGAAACCTCTGGCGACACGACGCTCCTCGCGGGCGAGACGGTTGATCGGATGGAATTCGAGGAGATCAATCGTAAGGCTGAGTCCGAGAAGCGCCGTCCGGCAGTTGGCAAGTCGATCCTGCTCGGTATCACCAAGGCATCACTTCAGACCCGCTCGTTCATCTCCGCCGCTTCCTTCCAGGAAACGACGCGCGTGCTGACCGAAGCATCGGTACAAGGCAAGCGCGACAAGCTCGTGGGCCTGAAAGAGAACGTCATCGTCGGTCGCCTGATCCCGGCGGGTACGGGTGGCATGGCCGCGAAGATGAAGCGCGTAGCCGCTGAACGTGACCGCGAAATCATCGCCCAGCGTCGCGCAGCGGCACAAGCGATGGAAGACAGCAAGGCGATTGGTGCCCTCGAAGCACCCGCTGAAGCCGATTCGTCGCAGGATGCCGCTGAATAAACTGTCACATTGTTTTGATGGTGCCAATAATGGGCGCTGCCTTCGGGTAGCGCCCTTTTTCTTTGGATTCAGATACATAAGAGAAGTGAGCGATTGACGGAGCGAGTATCACGAGGCGTTATCAACCTGAAAAAATACGGCGTACGAGCGCGTTATTAACCTTTGGCTGCGTATCGTTATGGAGAAGGCGGCGAGGATGACCGCCACTGTAGATTGGAAACAGATCCCATGGCGTTCAGACCAAAGCTCCTCGTTCTCGCAACCGTATTCCTCGGCCTCACGACGTCAGCTAATGCTGCTAGCCTATCTTCCATCAATGCTTTTTCTTGTGCAGGCCAAGGGACCGGGATTGCCAGTACGTCGAAGCGTAAAAATTGGTCGCCAGAATATTACCGCGCCGCAACCGCCTATTCTGCACCACGCGATACGGCGTCGACCGTCAAGCTGCGCATCATCTACGACATGGGCGACCGTGTGGAGATCGATCATTGCGGCGGAACCGTCATCGACTCAAATTGGATTGTGACTGCCGGTCACTGTGTTGCCGCAGACCGGTCATGGGATCGGGTTGAGATCATCGCAGGTGACGAGCATCTCGATGGCTCTGAAGTTATCAAACGGACAACACGCGAAGCCGTATGCCATGCTGGTTTCCGCTATGAAACGCTCGAAAACGATATTGCACTTCTGCATGTCAAAAAGCCGCTACCTGCGCGTGTTACCCCTACGGCGCTCGATTTTGAGGGTACCGCATCGCTTCGCCGTGGTGATCTTGGCATTGGCCATGGTTGGCCTGTAACGGGAATGCGCGCCGGGGACCGCTTCCTCAATCAGACGCATCTTCAGGTTCAGGACATCGACCTGCGCAGCTACATCACCGTTACCAATGCTTCTGGCCCTGTCGGTGGATTGTGCCGGGGCGAAAGCGGCGGGCCAATCCTGTCAAATGGCCGCTATGGCAAGCGTCTCGCAGGTGTTCTCTCTGGTATCCAGCCGGGCACCGAGAATGCGGCGGGCGAAGAATGTATGCTCGGAAATTATGAGATGTACTTTACGCCCATCGCCGCCCATCGCCGTTGGATCGATAATGTGAAGTCGCTCTGCACGGGCAACCCTTCTGCCTGTGGCCGTACCGGCACTGCCGCAATGTCCTATGCGAGCGCCGCACCGCTGTCACAGCCGCAATATGTGCCCTATCAAGAAGCGCTGACCACAAAGCCCGCCTACCAGACCGTCGCCTATTCTGCGCCTGAGCCGACTTATATCAACGTTGGCAATGCCTTCGGCTACGCCGCTCCGGCCCCAATGCCTGCGCAGCCTTACTACCAGCCGGTTGCACCCACGTATATCGATACGGGAATGCAGTACGGTTCGATGAACCCAGTCTACGATGATCGCGCAAACTATGTACCCATCGCATCTCCGGTCTATGAGCATGTGCCCGCGCCGATGTATGGCGGCTACAACGTTGCCTATGTTCAATCGCCCGTCATCTACGGATCAATGTACCCGCACCATGCTCGGTGAACAGTTCCAGCAATACGGCGTGCGGCGCGCGGCCATCCAAGATAACCACGCCGTCTACGCCTTGCTGTAGTGCATCCATTGCGGTGCCGACCTTCGGTAGCATCCCGCCTTGAATAACCCCACGCTCGATCAGGCTTTGCGCTTGGTCGAGCGTCATTTCTTCCAGTACCTCGCCGTTCCCGTCCTTCACCCCTGCCACATCGGTCAGCAATAGCAGGCGGGAGGCGCACATGGCCCCGGCAATCGCTCCCGCCGCCGTGTCGCCATTGATATTGAAGGTCTGCCCCTCGCGCCCCGCGCCAATGGGCGCGATGACGGGGATGATGTCGGAATCGATCAGATTCTCCAGCAGCTCGACATTGACCGAGATAGGCCGCCCGACGAAGCCGAGATCGACATCGCTTTCCGCGCCGGTTTCGCGGTTGACCATGCGATGCAGCAGCTTTTCGCACTGGATGAGATTCGCGTCCTTGCCCGACAGGCCAACGGCGCGGCCCCCCTGCCGGTTGATGGCTGCCGCAATCTCTTTGTTGATGCGCCCCGCCAGCACCATCTCGACCACCTCAATCGTCGCCTGATCGGTGACGCGCAGCCCGTCGATAAAATCGCTCTCGATGGCGAGGCGTTTGAGCATCGCGCCGATCTGTGGTCCGCCGCCATGCACGACGATGGGATGCACGCCGCATTGCTTCATCAACGCAATATCGCGGGCGAAATCGGCCAGCGAATCCGGGTCGCCCATGGCATGCCCGCCCAGCTTGACCACGACGGCGCTACCATCATGCTTTTGTAGATAGGGTAGGGCGACGGATAGGGTTCGCGCGGTTGCGATCATATCGCGTGTTGATTGCTTGTCGGTCATGGCGCTTTCCCCGTGGTCATCGGGGGCAGGATTAACGGTGCGTTAAGCTCCGCGCAATCCCTTCGCCATCAGTCGTCGTACCGGCCCAGCCTACGCTCGGCAGAGAAGCGATACCTCTTCAGTGATTTTCGGATTTTATAGCCATATTTGCGCAACCCGCGCGGGCGGGTCGGGTCTCCACCCCCCGTACTGATGCCCTCGTCGATATCCACGAAGGCGGGCGGCACCAGATAGGCCATGCGCAGGCCCGCGCGTTTCATTGCATAACTGACATCCCACTCACGGATGAAGGGCGTGAATGGCCCAAAATCCTCCCATTCGCGCTTGCGTCGTAGCCCCGCGTGGAAAGCATAACCATGCCAGCTAGGATGCCCCGCGCGCGGGGGCATCTGTATATCTATGCCGCCAATCTGGATAACCGATAATTGCTCAGGATCGAATTGATGGCCCATATCCGCCGCCCCACGCCCAGATACCATGCTGATCCGATCATCGGCCTTCAGAACCTTCAGGCTTTCCTCGATAAACCCGCCTCGATGAAAGACGTAATCCTCCTCGCTATGGAAGATATAGGGCGTCTCGACCATGCTATAGGCATAGTCGATGGACGCGATCTGCCCACGTGGGGGCGAGGCGATATGCACCTCGATTGAGGGGGCGATGGCATGGGCAATCTCGCGCGCCGTCTCGTCGCCCGAATCTTCCATCAGCAAAAACCGCTCGATGGGATAGGTGTTATGGGCGAAAAAGCTGCGCAAGCCGCGTTCGAGTAGATCGAAGCGGCGACAACTCGTCAGGACGACCGTAACCCGTTCGCTTGCTGGAACTTCGCCCATACTACCGACCTTCGATAATGACGCGCGCGACTGCCCCACGCAATTCCTCCACCCCGGTTCCCTCCTCGGAAGACGTGACAATCACGTTGGGAAAGGCGGCGGGGCGTTTGGCGATGGCTTCCTTGGTCGCCTCGATCACCTTTGACAGGGTAGCCGCTTTTGGTTTGTCGGCTTTGGTTAGCACGATCTGGTAACTGACGGCGGCAACGTCCAGCATCTTGAGGATATCCTCGTCAACCGCCTTGATGCCGTGGCGACTGTCGACCAAAACATAGGCGCGGCGCAGGGTTGCGCGGCCCTTGAGATAGGATTTCAGCACGCCCTGCCACCGCTCCACCTCGCGCACAGGGGCTTTCGCAAAACCATAACCGGGCAGGTCGACCATATAGACCGGTCCGGTTGCCGGATGCGCCATCGTGAAATAATTGAGCTGCTGCGTCCGGCCCGGTGTGTTTGAGGTGCGGGCCAGATCGGTCCTTCGGGTCAGGGCATTGATCAGCGACGATTTCCCGGCATTCGAGCGCCCCGCAAAACAGATTTCGGGGCGGTCGGCTTCGGGCAGTTGTTTCAGCTCGGCCACGCCCAGCACAAAGCTGACTTCACGCGCAAAAAGCAGGCGCCCGGTCTCGGCATATTCTTCATCGGTCATGGGTGCAGGTCTTGCGCGAAAGCGCCACGATGCGCAAGGGGGAGCGCGCCATGCGCCACCCTAACTCTCCGGTTTCTTCCTTGAGAGGATGCCCTTGAGATTATCCCACAATTCGATCTTTGCGCCCTGCGACTTCATAATCGTGGATTGTTGGATGATCGTCAGGATGTTGTTTGCAGTCCAGTAGATCACGAGGCCCGCCGGGAAACTGCCGAGCAGGAAGGTGAACAGCACTGGCATCCACGCAAAAATCTTCTTTTGGATCGGGTCTGGTGGTGCGGGGTTGAGCTGCATTTGCAGCCACATCGTCACGCCCATAATCAGCGGCCAGATACCGATCATCAGGAAGGTCGGCGGGTTCCAGTCGATCAGGCCGAACAGCGTGAACATGCTGGTCGGGTCGGGCGCGGCCAAGTCTTTGATCCAGCCGAAGAATGGTGCGTGCCGCATCTCGATAGTGACGAACAAGACCTTGTAGAGCGCGAAGAATACCGGAATCTGGAACAGGATTGGCACGCAGCCTGAGGCCGGATTTACCTTCTCTTTCTTGTAGAGTTCCAGCATCGCCCGCTGCATCGCCTGCGGGTCTTCTTTGTGCTTTTCGCGGATTTTCTCGGTTTCGGGCTGTAGCTTTTTCATCTTGCCCATCGAGACGTAGGATTTATACGCCAGCGGGAACATGATCGTTTTGACCAGAACGGTCAGTAGGATGATCGCCACCCCGAAATTGCCAAACAGCTTGTAGAGTGTGTTGAGCAGCCAGAAGAACGGCTTGGTCAGAAAGAAGAACCAACCCCAATCGATGGCGTCATAAAAGCTTTCCGCGCCCAACGTCTCTTCATACATTGAGAGGACATCAGCCTGTTTCGCTCCGGCGAAGAATTGAATGGTCGATGTTTCGGTTGCCCCCGGTGCCACGCTGATAGGGGGCATACGCACATCGGCACTGAAGATCGGCGCGCCCTCACGTCCGGCCAGCTTGAACGCACCCGTAAAGGCGTTGCCTGTTTCGGGTATTAGCGCGGTCATCCAGTATTTATCGGTGATGCCCAGCCAGCCATTATTCGCGGCCTTGAATTTCTCGACCTTGGCGCGCTCGGCCACATCGACCTCGAAATCCTCGAAATCGTCGTAGTCGATACTTTGGGTCACGCCGTCGAAGCCGCCAATGGCCCCTTCATGCAGCAGATAGAAGCCTTCCGTCTCCGGCTCACCATGGCGCGCAATGACGCCATAGGGGCTGAGGGTTTGTGCCGCCTCGCCATCATTCGTAACGCTTTGGGTGACGGTAAAGAGGAAGTTCTCATCGATCTCATACCGCTGGGTAAAGGTCAGCCCCGCACCATTTTCCCATTCGAGGGTTACGGGTTTGCCTTGGTCGAGCGTATCGCCCTCGGCCAGCGTCCATTCGGTTTTTGGCCCCGGCACAGCCTTGCCGCCCGCCCAGCCGAATAGGGCGTAATAGGCGTCATTCGCATTGCGCGGCGACAGCACCGTCACTTCTGGCGAATCTTCCTCAATAGTAACGCGGTAATCCTTGAGGTTCAGATCGTCGATGCGCCCCCCAGTAAGCGAGATCGAGCCATCAACGCGGGGGGCGTCGATTACGACGCGCTCGTTCTGGGCCAGCGCCTCTTCGCGGCCTAGCAGGGCGGTAATTTCGGTGGCAGGAGTACCTTCACCAACAGGAACCGGCACGCCTTCGATGCCTTGCTCCTTGGCGATTTCCGCCTGAATCTGGGCATTGCGCTCCATTTCGGCGCGCTGGGGGGCGATCACGAAAACTTCCCACAGCCCGATCACGAGAAAGCTGAGAACGGCGGCGAGGATCAGGTTCTTTTGGTCGCCCATGAGGGGGTGGCTCCGGTGTCTTCTGATATCTGTCTGGCGGGGGTCTGGCTGGTTCAAGCGTCCATGCCGCGCAAGGTCAAGCCCTTTCGCGGGTCAGGGCGACGTGTCGCCCTTCTTTGGGGGGACAGGATCATGCCCGGATGCGCCGCCGGGGCGGCATTTCACAAGGCGGCGCAGGGTCAGCGCAATACCCCGAATCGGACCATGCCTGCCCAGCGCCTCGATGGCATAGGCGGAACAAGTTGGCTGAAACCGGCAATTCGAGGCAAGCAGCGGTGATATCGCGTAGCGATAGACATGCACGGGGGCTTGCAAAACCGTTATGGCGAAGCGTCGGATCATGGGGCAGGGGACAGCTTGCGCAGGGCGTATTCGAGGTCGCCGCGCAAATCCTCGTACGCGCGCTCGACCGTCGATCCGTTGCGCGCGATTAGCACGATATCCGCCGCGCCTGCGCCCGTATCGTCCAGTACATCGCGCACGACAGCGCGCATCCGGCGTTTGGCGCGATTGCGCAGCACGGCATTACCGACCTTTTTTGACGCCGTATATCCGACGCGGGTGATAGGATCGGGCGTCTCATCATCCTTGCGCTCGCGGCGCTGGACGATCAAACCCTTCGTCACGGCCTTGCGCGCGCGGGCGGCGGCAAGGAAATCGCGGCGTTTGGTCAGCGTATCGATTCGCGGTGAATCGCACGCCATGCCGATATCAAGCGGACAGCTTCTTGCGGCCCTGACGACGGCGCGAGTTGATGATCTTGCGACCGTTTTTCGTGGCCATGCGGGCGCGGAAGCCGTGGCGATTCTTGCGCACGCGGTTGGAAGGCTGGAATGTGCGTTTCACGGGTTCGCTCCTCGGAACGTATCGACATGGAAGGGGCGCGGCGGGCGATGAACACCCCCGCGAAAGCGCGTCTATAGGGCCAATGTGCCAATCCTGTCAATGCTAAGCTCGGCTGGAATTACGCATGATTCCGTGGGTGCCGTACCATTTGACATTATTACCGACCAATGTGCCGATGAAAGTTGCAAGACAGGAGATTGTGAACGATGCGAAAGCTGATTTATGCTGCCTTTCTCGTTGCTGGATCGGCATTACCGTCGTCCGGCCAAGATGGCAAACCCCAATGGGTCGATACGAAATTCGAGGCGCTCGACAGTAGCTTGGAGGCATTGCTGAACGATGGGTACGAGATCGTCAGCGGAAGTCAGCAATCGAGCATGGTGCTGAGGAAGGAATTGGCGGACGGATACGCCTTTGTCACCTGCGTAGTCGCCGAACGCGGCGGTTATGGCGACAAGCCTCAGGTGGTCCAGTCGTATTGCGTCAGCCTGAATTGAACGGGTTGGCACCCTCCACACATTGCATAGTCCTGCGAAGCTGATAGGGATTTCCGTCAACGGGGCGTGACAGTGGAAACGGGCGATGGATAGGGCATTCTGGATCGACAAATGGCAAGCGAACGAGATTGGTTTTCACAAAGCGGATGTGAATCCGATGCTACTCGCCCATATCAACCAGCTTGGCTTGGGCGATGGGTGCCGCGTATTCCTGCCCCTCTGTGGTAAAACACGCGATATCGGCTGGTTGCTGTCGCGGGGGTATCGCGTTTGCGGTGCCGAATTCAGCGTATTGGCTGTCGAACAGCTTTTCACTAATCTGGGGGTCGAACCAACACGGAAGAAGGCAGGCGCGCTTACGCGGTTTTCGGCAAATGGAATCGAGATTTTCGTCGGCGATATCTTTGATGTGACACAGTCCGCGCTCGGCCCTGTCGATGCAATCTATGATCGAGCGGCGCTCGTGGCATTGCAGTGGGAGATGCGAGGCCGGTATGCAGCGCATCTGGCTGATATCACTGACCATGCGCGCCAGCTTTTGATCTGCTTTGAATATGACCAAACCACGATGAACGGCCCGCCATTCTCGGTTGACGAAAACGAGCTGCGCCGGATCTATGCAGATGGATACGAATTCAAAATGATCGAGCGCGCCGATGTTATCGGCGGGCTAAAAGGACGTTGTGTGGCTGACGAGGTCGTCTGGCTGTTGAATTAAAGCGCGATCCGACCGGAGTGAAACGAGGATCGGAAAATTGCGTGACCAAACAAACGAGACGCGATCCGACCGGAGTGAAACGAGGATCGGAAAATTGCGCGACCAAACAAACGAGGCGCGATCCGACCGGAGTGAAACGAGGATCGGAAAATTGCGCGACCAAAATAGATAACGGAGTTGATAATGGCGGATGGGGCAATCGGTACGGTCACAGGCGTACTGGACGATGCAGAGGCGCGCAAAGGCCGCGCGGCGGCGTGGTTTCGTGAGCTGCGCGACGCAATCTGCGCGCGGTTCGAGGGGATCGAGGAAGCCTATACCGATGGCCCCTTTGCAGACCTGCCCGCCGGGACTTTCGAGCGATCCGAGACGCATCGACAGGGCGAAGAAGGCGAGGATGCGGGCGGCGGCGAAATGGCGGTTATGCGCGGCGGGCGCGTCTTCGAGAAAGTCGGCGTCAATATCTCCACCGTCCACGGTACGCTCGCCCCGCGCGCCCAAACGATGATGGCCTCACGCGGCATTCCCGGCGTGGCCGAAGACCCGCGCTTTTGGGCGAGCGGGATTAGCCTCGTGGCCCATATGCGCTCACCAAAGGTTCCGGCGGTCCACATGAACACCCGCCATTTCTGGACTCCCGCCGCGTGGTGGTTTGGCGGTGGCGGTGATCTGAACCCGATGGTGCCAGATGATAGCGATACGGCCTTCTTCCACGACGCCTACAAGGCCGCCTGCGACAAGCACGACCCGACCTATTATCCCCGCTACAAGGCGTGGGCCGATGAGTATTTTATGATCAAGCACCGCAATTTCGCGCGGGGCGTGGGCGGCATCTTCTATGACGACCACAATACCGGCGATTGGGAAGCCGATTTCGCCCTGACCGCCGATGTCGGCGCGGCCTTCCTCGATGCCTATCCTCCATTGGTCGAAAAGCATATCAACGATCCATGGACCGAGGCGGACCGGGCGCATCAACTCGTGCGGCGCGGCTATTACGCCGAGTTCAATCTCGTCTATGACCGGGGTACGAAGTTCGGGCTGGAGACGGGCCATAATATCGAGGCGGTGCTGATGTCGATGCCCCCCGTCGCGACATGGCCGTGATCGGTGCATATAAAACATTGCCGGAAATCGGCGATCCATGCGTATGATCAGAACGGGGCAATTCTTGGCTCCCTATAATGATTGTGTAACGAGTAACCTAGAGGAGCAAGACCATGGCCCTTTCCAAATGGATGACGGCGATTACGACCGCAACGGTCACGGTAATGATGGCGAATAGCGCGATGGCGCTGAGCTGCGTTCGTGGTAGTATTGAACAGAGCTTCAAAAATTGGAACGATGCGCCCGAGACCTATTACATCGTGTCCGGTACAATGACCCCCGCCGCCCCCCTTCCTCCTATCCCCGATATCAGGGATCTGAGTCAGGGTAATTTCGATACCAGTAATCTACGTGGCGTCTTCCGTGTGCAAGGCGAGGTAATCGGGCCAGTGACAAGCGATCCCATTGACCATTACATCTGGGTTCGTGTCGGCTGCGCTGGGCCATGGTGTGGCGGTTTCCCAAGTGCCGGAACCTCCGGTGTTTTCGCGCTCAAGCAACTGCCTGACCTGACATTGGAGCATTATTCCGGTGCCTGTCCCGGTGACCTGTTCGCCGACCCCAATGGATCGATCAAGGCGCGGGTACAGCAATGCATGACCGGCAATTGCGCCCCACAGACACCTGTTCGCTAAAGAGAATTTTGATAAACAAGAAGATAAAGAATCCTGCGCGATCCCTGCATCGGGTGGGTTTCTTTCTTTATGCCAACCACCCTTGATGCTCAACGGCATCACAATTTTTCCTGCCCCAGACTGAGGAGGGGAATCTCATAACGGTCAGTCGCCAAAGTCGCTCACATCACCGTTCCATACCCGCTTTGAATTCACCCCATTTCATCGCGGTTGTTGCGCCGATGGTTGCAAGAGGTTCAGGTGGCAGTAATGTTGGTGCGGCTTCGGCGAGCATTACTTCTAAATGATCCGAAGTTTCGCCGCTGGCCAGATCGGCGGCGAGAATGCCCGACAGAGTGCCCCGCGCCGCGCCAAGCCCGTTCTGGCAACCCGCAGCAAAAAGACCATCATCGACCTCACCAAAAGCGCTGACACCATTGCGGCTCAGGCAGAGCAGCCCGCCCCAGCGATGCTCGAATGCCGGACCACTAATTTCGGCGAGCTGTGGGAATCTCGCTGCGAAGGTGCGGTCATGGATTCGGGCGAATTTTTGCGGTTTGCGAGGGTTTGAGGCCCGCCCCGGCGACCATGTGAACCCATTGCGGATAACGATCCGGCTCCCCCCATCCGCGCGTATCTTGCGAACGGTTGACCCAAGCGGATCGGCGGGAGTGATTGCCCAAACGGGTTTTCCGCCGAGCGCCTTGTCCTCTGCTTCGGTCAGGGCGCGTGTCATGGAGGCGAACAAATAGATGTGCATCAACCGCCGCTTAAAGAAACCAAAGCTCTCAAGATGGCCATTGACGGCCAGAATGACCTTTGGCGCTTCGACAGTGCCGGAGGATGTTGTGGCTTTCCACGTCGCCCCCTCACGTTTCAACGCTTTAACGGCAGAATTTTCAAAGATTTTAATATTCTGCAATGCCAGCCCTTTCGCCATTTCACGCGCGTAAAGGGCGGGTTGCAGCATGACGGTGCCGGGTGTGTAGAGGCCGCTTTGGTAGTAGTCAGTCCCGCACATCTCCTGCATCTGGCGGGCATCGAGTAACTCATGTGGCTCGTTCAATCCGCTCAGATGGTGGGCATAGTCGCGGTTATGGGTATCGCCTTTTGCGGTCGCCGCCCCGTTTGTCTTGCCGCTTTGGACCAGCGTATCCGGCGCAAAGCCATAATCGGCGGCGGCCTCCTTCGCGAATTGAATTGCAAAGCGGTTCTGGGCCGCCTGCGCCCGATCTTTCTCGACCGCGCCCGCATAATCGCTTGATGTCAGGTTATGTGGCAGGTCGATCATAAAGCCGGTATTGCGCCCAACCGGTCCCTCAGCAATACGACGCGCTTCCAACAGCACGACCCGGTCTTTCGGATGCAGCAGACGCAGCCGCCTCGCCGCCGATAACCCTGCAAAACCCGCCCCGATAACCAGCCAATCTGCGGTGATTGCACAATCCAGCGACGCATAATGTTTAGAAGGCGGCAGGATCGCATCCCATGCGGCGGGGCCGGGGTCTTTGGGTAACGCTGTGGTCTTCATCAATAGGTATCGTTGAGTGCGTCTTCGGCGGGGATTTCCCGCTCCCGCCGGGCGATATAGTCCAGCAATGCCTCGTTGATGCCCTCATCTAGCGTTGGTTCTTCATAGGCCGACAATGCTCCACGGGCTGCCTCTAATGCGCGGGTTGTGGCATCTTTTGATCCATCCGCAACCCATTGTTCGATGGCATTGTTATCGAACAGCTTTGGCATGAAGAACGCCTGCTGGAATTTTTCCAGCGTATGCGGATGACCGAGATAATGTCCGCCGGGGCCGATATCGGGTATGGCGGCGAGGGCTTCGTCAAAATCATCCCATTGGATGCCCTGCACCATGCGATGCCCCATCGCGCATTGTTCGGCATCAAGCATGAACTTGGCCACCGAACAATGCATCCCCGCCTCGTTCCAGCCTGCCGAATGCCAGATATAATTCGCCCCAGCCATCAACACCGCCATCAGCGTCGTTGCGCTTTCATACCCTGCCTGAGCATCGAGCGTCTTGGCCCCGCCCAGCGTGTTCGAGGTGCGCCATGGCACATCGTAATACCGCGCCATCTGCCCAATCATAAAGTTCATCAGGCTGATTTCCGGCGTTCCCGCCATCGGCGCGCCCGATGCCATGCTGACGGTCGAAAGGTAATGGCCGTAGATTGCCGGGCACCCCTTGCGCACGACCTGCGTATAGGCCAGCGCCGACAGCGCTTCGGCATTAAGCTGCGCCACGCTCGCGGCGGTAGAGGCGGGCGTATTGGCCCCGCCCAACACGAAAGGCGAGCATAGCACCGGCTGATTGCGCCGGTTAAACGCGCGCATCGCGCCCAGCATCACCTCGTCCCAGACCAGCGGTGAGTTGCCGTTACAATTGCCGGTAACGACCGTATGCGTCTCCAGATAATCCTTGCCGAACAATACTTCGCACATATCCAGCACATCCTCGGCATTCTTGGGCGAGGTTGTCATGCCCATGAATGTTTTATCGCTGTGCTTCATCGAGGAATAGGTAATGCGCAGGTGGCGATGGCTGATCGCGTGGTCCATCGGTTCGACAATATGATGCGCCGAGGAGTGCATCGCGGGCGACATATGCGCCAGCTTGTGAAACATCGCCAGATCATCGAGCGTTGGCGCGCGTCGTACATCATCAAGATCGCGCAGGTAGGGTGCGCCCGTCATCGGGATAAAGATTGATTTCGGCCCGCCAAGCTGCACGGTTTTCTGCGGGTCGCGGGCGTGCAAGGTGATGTCGGACGGTATCGTCGAAATCAACTCACGGACCATATCGCGGTCGAGATGCACGCGGTCGCCGCCGCGAATACCGGCCCCCGCCGCCTTCCAGTCGCGGATCGCTTCTTCATCGCGGAAGACAACGCCGACGTTTTCCAGAATATCCATTGAGGCGGCATCGATCTTCTCGACCTGCTCCGGCGACATCGGTTCCATCAGCGGAATGCCGCGCGTGATATTGGGCAGCATCTCCTCCCGCACATCTTCACGCATCGTTCGCCGCGCGCCCCGCCCGCCCCGGCGAGACTTTCCTTCAGCCTGAACACTCATCCCACATTATCCTCGGATGCGGGATCGCTCAGGTCGATCCAGATGGTTTTCAATTCGGTATATTGGTCATGGGCATGGATGCCGTTGTCGCGCCCACCAAACCCCGATTGCTTGTAGCCGCCGAACGGCGTCGAGATATCCCCCTCGCCGTAGCAGTTGATCGTCACCGTCCCGGCCTTGATCGCCCGCGCAGCCCGGATCGCGCGCTTGCCGTTGGCGGTGAAGACACTAGCGGTCAGCCCGTATTCGGTATCGTTGGCGAGGGCGATGGCCTCTTCCAATGTCTTGACCGTCAGTACCGAGAGTACAGGGCCGAAGATTTCTTCGGTGGCAAGTTTGTCACCCGGCTTCACGTCATAGATCGTTGGCTCGACATAGGCACCGTCGATCTTGCCCCCGGCGATGGGCTTGGCTTTCCCCTTGAGGTAGCCCGCGACCTTCTTGCAATGGTCCTTATCAATCAGCGCGCCAAGATGGTTTGCGGGATCGAGCGGGTCGCCAGTTTTCCAGTCGCGTAGTCGCGCGATGATCCGCTTTAGTAAGGCATCCTTCACACCGGCCTGTACGATCAGCCGCGAGTTGGCGGAGCAGTTCTCACCCATGTTCCAGAAGGCCGCATTGACCACATGCTCGGCCACGAGGTCGAGGTCTTCGGCATCGTCCAGCACAATGGCCGGGTTCTTGCCACCGCATTCCAGCACGACCTTTTTGAGGTTGCTATCGGCGGCATAGCGCAGGAACCGCCGCCCTGTCTCCGTCGAGCCGGTAAAGCTGACCATATCCACATCCGCGTGCTTGCCCAGCGGCTCACCGACAGAGGGACCATCACCGGGTAGCACCTGTAACACCCCGCGCGGTAAGCCCGCTTCGGTAGCGAGTTCGGCCACGCGCAGGGCCGTCAGCGAGGTCTGCTCTGCGGGTTTCACGATGACCGAGTTACCGGCGGCTAATGCTGGCCCAATCTTCCATGCCAGCATCAATAGCGGGAAGTTCCATGGCAGAACGGCGGCGACCACACCGACCGGCTCCCGCAGGATCATGGCGATGGCGTCATCCCCGGCGGGGGCGGTCTGATCGTAGATTTTGTCGGCGGCTTCCGCGTGCCATTTGATCGTATGGATCGTTTCGGGGATATCGATTGTCTCGCAATCGCGGATCGGCTTGCCGCTATCGAGGCTTTCCATCACCGCCAGCTCACGCCGGTTGCGGGTGATTAGCTTGCATAGGCGGATCAATACGTCCTTACGCTCGGAAGGATGCAGCGCCGACCACCGCGCTTGATCAAATGCTTCGCGTGCTTTCGCCACGGCCAGATCGACATCTTTCGTATTGCACGCGGCGATCTCGCACAGTGTTTCGCCGGTAGCGGGATTGACAGTCTTGAGCGCCGCACCTGCGCCTGCTTTGTACTTGCCGTCGATAAAGGCCGCACGGGGCAGGTCGAGGCTGTCGGCAATCGCGCGATATTCGGCATGGGTCAGCAGGTTGCTCATCACAAATCCCCCTTTTCGATGGCGGCGAGGGTGGTGTCCATCGTGCGGATCACCTCCGCCAATTCGCGCTTGTCATCTTTGTTGAGCGGTTGCAGTGGGCGGCGCGGGGGTCCGGCGTCGATCCCTCTGATGGTCAATCCATGCTTGATGCATTGCACGAATTTGCCGCTATCCTCCAATACTGCGAGCAAAGGCAGCATCGCCGACATGATCGCACGCCCCTTGGAGAAATTCCCCTCCACGGCGCAGGCTTGATAAAGCGCGATATGCGCCTGCGGTGCGAAATTCGATCCGGCGCAAACCCATGAGCGCGCCCCCCATGCAAAAAACTCCAACGCCTGATCGTCCCACCCACAGGAAAGGGCGATATGCGGATAGTCGCGGGCCAGCATATGAACACGGTCCATACTGCCGGAACTTTCCTTGATGCCACAGAAGTTGGGCGACCGCCCCAGCCGGTCCAGCACCTCCTCATCCATCTCCACGCTCATGCGGCCCGGATAATTATAGAGCATGACGGGCAAGTCAGCGGCGCGATCAATCGCAAGGGCATGCAGCGCGACCTCACGGCTCGTGGGGCAGGCATAGGGCGGGGTCGCGACCAACAGGCCATCGGCACCACAGGCTTTTGCCGCCTCGGCAAAGACGATGCTATCCTCGGTACGGATCGCACCGGTTCCGACGATCAACGGCAAACGCTTGCCGATAATCTTCTTCGCGAGGCGCATCATCTCGATCCGCTCCTCGGTACTTTGCGCGTAATACTCGCCGGTTGTGCCCGCAACGATGATCCCATGAACGCCCGCATCAATCAGAGACTCGATCACTTCTGCATAGGCTTCTCGGTTGATCGAATGGTCCGCATGATACGGCGTCACGACCGGCGTATAGATTCCTTCAAAGTGCATGTGGTCTATCCATTTCAGGCGGCGGCCAATATCGCCCAGTGCATTATTTTGACTAGACGTACAGGCAATCTGTATCGCGATGATTATTGGGAATCGAGGGGTGTTCAATAGCTGCAAATTTCATGCTCAAGTGAGCTGATCTAACCTAATTATTCATGTGATCGTGCCCAGCAGCCAATCGAGAACGATCTTGGCGTTTCCGGTCATGGTTTCGGGATTTGTCACTTCGACATAGAACATGCTGTTCTCGTAAAGCTCGAATGAATCGAGGGTTATGAGGGCACCTTCATCCAAAAGCGGTTGGATGAGACGCTTCCACCCCAGCATAAGACCCGCATCGTCTCGCGCGGCTTGTAGGGCGATGATATAGTTATTGACGCGGATACCCGTCGAGATCGGCTCGCGGTAGCCGAGATCATCAAACCACGTTCGCCATGTGGTCCATCTGTTTTCGGTAAGATCCTGATGGATCAGCGAAAGTCTTGCCAAATCGTCCAGCGTTTCGACTGAATGTGCCTCTGCAAAATTCCGGCTGCAAACGGGAACCAGGCAATCACTGAACAAAGGGAATTGGTTGGGATTGTCTTTATCGATGACGCCATATCTGATTCTCAGATCGACGAGGCTTTCGCTAATTCGGGGCGTGTCTGCAACGTGCTGATTGATGGGTATCGCATTGTGATCTTTCCAAAATGCCGACAGTTTTGGCGTCAACCATAGCGAGGAAACGGCGGTCGTAACGGCGATAGTGACCGAGTGATCTTCTTCCGTCCGTCGCAATTGGCGCATGGTGGCCGATACATCGCTGAAGCTTCGACCGAGCGTCTCGAACAGCAGGCTTCCTTCACGGGTCAACTGAACCCCCCGGTGAATGCGGGTAAAGAGCGGGCGACCCAGTTCGGCCTCCAATGCCTTAATCTGATGGCTGATTGCGCCGGGGGTGACGTTCAATTCCACCGCCGCCTTCTTGAATGAGGCATTTCGTGCAGAGGCTTCAAACGAGATCAGCGTCGCGAATGGCGGCAGGTCGTAAAAATTTCGGGCCATTGGGAATCCATACAGCGAATTGCGATTATCCTGAATCAACCTGCGCCATGTGTCGCGCGGCTCTTGGCACGAAACATGGCGCAGGTTTATCGCAAATGGCTATAGTGAATTGAACTCACCTAAGGTGAGTTTGGATGACGTTAGGCGGTAAGGGCGGCTGGTCTTATCCCGCCGCTTTGCGACGGTCTTAGCTCCTGAGCAGCACAACCGAGCAGGTTGCGTGGCGCATCACCCGCGCGGCATTGTGGCCGAGCAGGTAATCCCCAGACTCGGCGCTACCCGGCCCTAGAATGATGGCGTCCGATTTGGTTTCTTCGGCGGCCTTGACGATTTCCTTGTAGACGGAGCCATGGCCAACGATCTGGTTTGCGACGTTTTCCGCGCCCCCTTGCCCGGCAACGAAGGCGGCTAATGCATCATAGCCCTGCGCGAGTGCTTTTTTCTCGTAATCCGCCGGAAAGAACGACGCCACCATCGGCATCGAAAACGTGGGAATGACGGTCAGAACATGCAGTTTCGCCCCCATCGTGCGGGCCATATCGTTCGCGGCGGTGAATAGGCGTTTGGCTTCTGCCTCATCGCCTAGATCGAGGGGCAATAGGATAGATTTAAACATGAGACACCTCCTCGTCCTTCCTGCCCGTATTAGGCGTAGAGCGGGCCAAACGCCCCTGTTGCAGCCAATAAATGAAGCCAAGGAGCAGTAGCGCGGGGATAAAGAACAATTGCCTCGGCGGCTGCGCGGCGGGCAGCAGGACTTCCTTGATCTCTTGATCGAAATCGAAGCCAGCCTTCTCGGCGGGCGAGTCAAAGGTCGCGCCATCGACGATCAACTTGCCGTCTTCTTCGAGGAAATCTGCCCCGAATTCGGCCAGCCGCTCTTCGCCATCGGCACCTTCGGGCACATTGATGATGAGCGTCAGGGAAACGGGTTCGCCCACATCATCCAGCCCATCGGCCTTCAGACGTATCTCTGATCCAGGTTCGGCTTTGCCGACCGCTTCGGTTAATTGCGCGGGTGCGAGCTTTTCATAGGGCGGCACCACCATATCCATCCAAAAGCCGGGCCGGAACAGCGTGAAGGCGATCAGGATAAGGGCAAGCGATTCCCATATCCGGTTCTTCGCAAAGAAGTAGCCCTGCATCCCCGCCGTAAAGATCAGCATCGCGATGGTTGCGATGATGAATATCGGTACGGCCTCCAATGCTGTGACATTGTAGAGAATCAAATCGGTGTTGAAGATGAATAGAAACGGCAGCAACGCGGTGCGCAAACTGTAGAAGAAGGCGACCACGCCCGTTCTAATGGGGTCGCCGCCTGAGACTGCCGCAGCGGCAAAGGAGGCGAGGCCCACCGGCGGCGTCACATCCGCCATGATCCCGAAATAGAAGACGAACAGATGAACGGCAATCAACGGCACGATCAGCCCGTTTTGCTGTCCAAGCGTCACGATGACCGGGGCGAGCAGGGATGACACAACGATGTAATTTGCTGTGGTCGGCAACCCCATCCCCAGAATAAGGCTGAGAATGCCCGTGAGAACGAGAATGGCGAGGATGTTCCCTTGGCTCAGGAACTCGACCAAAGCGGCTAGCACCGCGCCCACGCCCGTCTGACTGACCGCTCCCACGATAATCCCGGCGGTTGCCGTGGCGATGCCGATGCCGATCATGTTGCGTGCGCCGGTTATCAGACCTTCGATCATCTCATTGAAGCCAAGGCTGAACGTCCCCGCCGTGCTTTCCTCCCGGAACAGGGCTTTCAGATAATTCTGCGTCAGCAGAATGAAGATCATCAGCAGTGTCGCATAGAAAGCGGAGAGCGTTGGCGATAGCCGTTCGACCATCAGACACCAGATCAGTAGCAATACGGGTAGCAGATAGAACAGCCCCGCATTGATCGTTGGGCCTGGCTCCGGTAGCGCGGTAATCGGTGCATTGGGATCATCCAACTCAAGAACCGGGTAGTTCGATCCATGCCGCAGCAGCAGGATATAGACGAGCGCCAGACCCGCCGAGATGATCCAAACCGTTGCATCCCCCGCCAGCGCCCGAACACCGCCCAGCAGGTAGTAAAGGACGAAGGAGCCTACGACCGCATAGCCAAGGACCAAGGCACCCATCGAGACATACCGCCAGCGGCTATCGGGGCTGAGGCGATTATGAACCATCTTGTGAATCACGGCGACCACAGCGAGAACCGCAAGCGCGGCAACGGCCTGCATCACCGGATCATTGATCGACAGGAAGGTCGACATGGCCCAGCCGATGGCTCCCGCTACGACGAAGAATGCGGCAATGGTGGTCAGAAAGGCAATCAAGGCCCATTTCGCAGGCTTGCTCTCGCCCGCACGGGGCAAGCCCCGCATGTTGGCCTTCATCGCCTCTAGATGGACGATATAGACCAATGCAATGTAGGAAATCACCGCCGGAACGAAGGCGTGCTTGACCACCTCGAAATAGCTGATGCCGACATATTCGACCATTAAGAATGCCGCTGCGCCCATGACGGGCGGCATAATCTGGCCATTGACTGAGGATGCGACCTCGACCGCCCCGGCTTTCTCGGAGGAGAACCCGACCCGGCGCATCATGGGAATAGTGAATGTCCCGGTCGTGACCACATTGGCGATGGAGGAGCCGGAAATCAGCCCAGTCATGGCCGATGCCACGACGGCGGCTTTTGCGGGACCGCCGCGCAGATGCCCCATCAATGAGAACGCGACTTTGATGAAATAATTGCCCGCGCCCGCTTTTTCGAGCAAGGCACCAAACAGGACGAACAGGAATACGAGATCAGTGGAGACGCCCAAGGCAATCCCGAACACCCCTTCAGTCGACAGCCATTGGTGGTCGGCAACCGCCCCAAAGCTGGCCCCTTTCCACGCTAGCAGGCCGGGGGCGTAAGGGCCGAGGAAGGTGTAGCACAGGAAAACAAGGGCGACGATGGCGAGGGGAGGACCAAGCGAGCGGCGCGTTGCCTCCAGCAAGATCAAGATGCCGACGACGGCGACCCCGACATCGAACCCGTTCGGGTTTGCGGGGCGATCAGACAACGTGGTGCCGAAAACCCACCCCATATATTCGCGGCTAAACAGGAACAGATAGAACGCACAGAACGCGCCAAGCAGACCGAGTATCCAGTCTGGAACTGGCACAAAGCTGCGCGGCGAATTCTTGAACGCGGGATAGCTCAGGAAGCAAAGCGTGATGGCGAAGGCTAAGTGGATTGACCGCGCTTCGCCCGAATTGAATGCCGTCTTGTTGGCGATCCAGCGCGTGGCTTCATATTGAGAGAGAATGGAGGGGATCGGCGAAGCAAACCATAGCTGGAACAGCGACCACGCAAGCGCCAATCCGGCCATGAGGAGATAGAGTTTCCGGTTGCTCGGATTACGTCCGCCCGTATCGCTCGATGCGACCAGATCTTCGAGTTCCGCATCGCTGAGTGCCTTACCGGTCGGCTGGTCTTGTGAAGCCATACCCTAAATCCCCCCATTATATTAGCGCAATCCGACCCCCCAAGACCGGTTAGAAATCAATAAAGCGAATTGCGATTATCCTGAATCATCAAGCGCCATATCTTGCGCGGTTCTTGGCGCGAAACATGGCTCAGGTTTATCGCAAATCGCTTTAAGACCCCGCTGTAGCGGGGTCTTTTCAGGGCTGTTAGAGCCAGCCTTTTTCTTTGTAATACTTGACCGCACCATCATGCAGCGGGGCGGACAGGTTGTTCTTGATCATATCGGCTTCCTTCAGGTTCGCGAAGGCAGGATGCATCTTCTTGAACCGGCGGAAATTCTCGAACACGGCTTTCACCATCTCGTAGACCACCTCTTCCGACGTATCGGTCGAGGCAACGAAGGTCGCGCCCACGCCAAACGTGGTGATGTCGTCATCCGATCCGCGATACGTGCCGCCCTTGATCGTTGCCATTGCATAGAAATCGTTGTCATCCGCTAGTTCCTTGATCGTGTCGTTATCGACATTGATCAGCTTGGATTCGCAGGATGTGGTCGCTTCCTTGATGGTCCCGGACGGGTGGCCGACCGTGAAGACGATGGCATCAATCTTATCATCGCATAGCGCCGCCGCCTGTTCGGCGGATTTAAGCTCTGCCGCGAGCGAGAAATCGCCTGTCGACCAGCCCATCTTGTCCATCACGACCTCAAAGGTCGCGCGTGCGCCGGAACCGGGATTGCCGAGATTGACGCGCTTACCTTTAAGATCCTCGAATGTTTTGATGCCAGAATCCGCGCGGGCAACAACGGTGAATGGCTCCGGGTGGACCGAAAACACGGCGCGCAACTCTTCATACGCACCATCGGGGAACTTGTCCGGTGCCGTGCCGTTATAGGCGTGGTACTGCCAATCGGATTGGGCGACGCCCATATTGATGTCACCGTTGCGGATACCATTGATATTAGCGACAGAGCCACCCGTGGTATGGGTGCATTTGATATCGTGATCCTTGGTGCCCTTGTTCACCAGACGGCAAATCGCACCACCAACCTGATAGTAAACACCTGTCTGGCCGCCGGTCCCGATGGTGACGAAGGTTTCGGCGGCGGCAAGCGACACTCCGGCAGCGGTGAGCATTGCCGAGACACAGGTCGCGCCTATGATTTGCTTGAACATGGTATTCTCCCTAGATTTCCATGGGCCAGCTAAACTTGGATTCTCTTTGAGGTCAACCGGTCGGTCATCCATGCAACCGGCTCGATTGCCGGAATAGGGCGGTTCTCGGTCATATCGACCGCCCCAACGCCCCCATCACCTCGCGCCATTCGCCCGCCGACATCCCGCTATTCTCCTGCGTCACGTCCTCGCCATCCAGCATCTGGCGGATTGCCGCCATTGCGGGGCCAGAGAGGTTGGCCGCGCCGAGGCGATAATCTTCAAAGGCCGCATAGGCCATCGGCACCCATGCTTTTGTCAGCTCGCAAATCGCGTCGGCATAGACGCGGATTTCATACTGCGCATGGGCATCCGCGCGCAGGCGCAAGAAGTGGAAAAGGTTGTGCAAATCCGTTTTCCAATACCATTGCGTATAGGTATTGAGCGTTAGATTCATACGCGCCAATTCCCGCGACAGCCCCTCCTTGCCATCATCTGACAGCATTTCCTCGTAATGGGCATAGGTCTGCTCCGCATCCCCGCGTAGCAGGTCGAGGACGCGCTGGGCCTCATGCCCTGACAATACATCCCCGCGCCCTTGCCGGTTGGTATTGGATTGAGCCGCCAGATTCTCGGCAGCCGGAATGTAATATTCCTTATCGAGAATCGAATACCGCGCGGAATACTCGTTCACATTCGCGGTGCGGTGCCTGATCCACTGGCGAGCAATGAAAATCGGCAGCTTCACATGCAGCTTGATCTCGCACATCTCGAACGGCGTTGAATGCCAATGCCGCATGAGATAGCGGATCAACCCCTCATCATTGCGCGCCGCTTTGGTGCCGCGACCATAGGAAACGCGGGCGGCTTGTACGATGGCTTCGTCATCGCCCATATAATCAATGGCACGCACGAAACCGTGGTCGAGCACGGGAAGCACCTCATAAAGCCGCGCTTCCAGCCCCGGCGCAACGGCGCGGCGGGTTTCGGCGCGGGCATCGCGCTGCTCCGCAATCTCGGCGCGTTGGTCGTCTGACAGGCTCATGGCTTTACTCTCGTCCGGGGGCGGCTACGTTCGGGCAGTGTCTAACGTAATGACGGGGAGAGTCCAGATGGCCATAGAGTACCTGCACACGATGGTGCGCGTTTCTGATATCGAAGCATCCAAGAAATTCTACTGCGATTTGCTGGGGCTAGAGGAGCGGACCCGCAAGGATCTTGACGGGGCCAAGGCCACACTCGTCTTTCTATGTCAGCCGGGTGGTGGACCGGGCAACGACCTTGAACTCACTTATAACTGGGACAGCGATGAAGACTACGGCGGTGGGCGCAATTTCGGGCATCTGGCCTATAATGTCGATAACATCTACGAGACATGCCAGAAGCTGATGGATGGCGGCGTCACGATCAACCGTCCCCCGCGCGACGGTCGCATGGCTTTCGTCCGCTCGCCGGATGGCATCTCGGTCGAATTGCTGCAACGGGGAGATGCATTGCCGCCGCAAGAGCCATGGGCCAGCATGGAAAATACCGGCGAGTGGTGAGCAGCCTTGCAGATAGGTAGTATGTGGATGAATGGCGCATAATTCGGCGTAGCTATAGCCATTTACGATAAATCTAAGCCATGTTTCGCGCCAAGAACTGCACGAAACATGGCGCTTGGTAATTCAGGATAATCGCAGATGACTGTAGCGAGGCGAACTTTTGCTTGACCCTTAGGTTGTATTCGTCTGAGCATTAGACACTCATAACGTCAAAAAAAATACGACGAATGGGAGGATGCTATGAAGAAACAGCTTTTATCAGCTATGGCGGCGCTGGCCGTGGTGGCAACGGCACCCGCTGCATGGGCCGATGAATATCAAGGTGCCATGGATGTACCCAAAATCACCTCATCGGTGGTGTTGGAAGGACTGGAAGCTCCTTGGGACATGGCCTTTTTGCCGGACGGCACGATGTTCTTCACCGAAAAATGCGCCGGTCTTTCTGTAAGAACTACAGATGGAACCGTGAACAAGCTGTACGGGATGAAGGAGACCAAGGGCTACGCCGATAGCGGTAGTGACCTCTTCTGCGAAGGGCAAGCCGGTATGCTTGGCGTCGTGCCAGACCGGCATTTCGCGAAGAACCGTACCCTTTTCGTCTACTCTTCCTCGACCAAGTATCATGGCGATGGCTGCAAGACCAATTTTGAAAAATGCGACGGCAACATCGTGATGAAATTCAAGGTCAGCGACGATCTAAAAAGCGTCTCTGATAGAGCTGATATCGTTAAAGATATTCAATATAAACCGTTCGACTCCGATCAGCCATTTGGCGGACCGGGCGCCCATAACGGCGGTAGAATCCGCATTGGACCGGGCGGCTATCTCTGGGTCGCTGGTGGTGATCGTCACAGAGGAGTTTGTCCGCAAGATGGATCATTACTTTGCGGTAAAATTCTAAGGATCGATGCGGATGGGGATGCCCACCCTGACAACAATCCCCCCGAAGGTTTTGATAAGCGCATCTACACTTACGGACACAGAAACGTCCAAGGCATAGATTTCCGCCCTAGCGATGGGAGAGCGTTCACGGCAGAACATGGCCCATGGCATAACGACGAAATCACTGCTCTGGTGAATGGTGGTAACGCGGGCTGGGATCCTGCCCAGAACACCGGCGGTAGGGGTGAATGCCCGGATCAATATTGTGGATACGAGCCAAATCAGTTGGACGCTGTAAACCCAGCGATACGTGCAGCATACACGCCGATGAGTGACACGCGCTTCAAAGATTTGATGCCAGCGACATGGAACAACAATGGGTTTTCTCAAGGCACTGGTTCTGCCGCCTTCCTCAAAGGCAAGAACTGGGGCATTTACGAGGGCAATTTGGCCGTTGGTATCATGGGTATTGCTTTTGGTGATACGCCGGAGGGGTCAAGAATTGACCTGATCAGCATTACCCCTGACGGCTTAGGCATCAATGGAATCACGCGGATGCCTCTTGGTATCTCGAAGAGATTTCGTGGTCTCGTCATGGGGCCAGATGATGCGCTTTATGTGTCTGTTGATGCGGGCGAAATCTACAAAGTAACCGCAGAAAGCATGAAATAGTTTTCTAAAATAAACTCCCGCGCTACGAAAATCGCGCGGGGGTTTTTCAAGTATTCTTACCATGAAAACTCGGTCATTGATCGCAGATTAGCGCGGCGACTACATTCATCAACATCAATTGCTTGTAATCAGGGTGTCGGGCACTTCATAGCGTTGACCGTCAACCCGGATCATGTGCGTACCATCCTTGAGGCTCCAATCGGTATCGGTGCCAACACCGGACATTGTCACGCTTGCCTTCAGGAACTTACCATCCTTGAAGAAGAGTCCCCGCTTAAAACCATTTGCGAAGGCCACCGTTACCGTGGTTTTCCCTTTCTTGTCCCGTTTGATGCGATAGGTGCATTGACCAAGTGGCTCGCCGCGTTCCTGAGCGCAGGCAATCGATTTCGGCTTGTTGTTGCTTGCCGAAGCGATTTCTGTGGCTTTTGTTTCGGCTGTACCAAGCAAAGTGGCAGCACATATACCAACCAAGATCGGCGTCTTCATTTCAACGTTCTCCTCGCAATTCGCTTTAAGGGCGAGTTTGTTTCTGGTCAAAGATACGATTGCTTGTAATACTTGCGGCTCTTATCGCTATCATTGCCGGACTTGTTTTGACGGTCCATATTTCAGCGATATCAGATAGATGGACCCTCGGAACAAGTCCGAAGGGTGGCAGGTGTAAAGCGGTCAATACTCAAATCCGGTAGTGTAATTTGCAATCAATCCACCGCATAGGGAGGCTTTGCATGAAGCGCACGCTACCATGATCTACAGCACCGAACCACCATCACCCATACCCCTTTCTACCCAACCGCCCCCTCGAAATCATCGAAAACTTCTTCATCTATGGAATACGTAACATATTTCATAGATAAAGGGCGAGCCGAGTTTCTGCATCCATGCTGCGCCGTTCCGTGTCGTGCTCAGAAATACCGCCTCGGCATCCGCCATGGCAGCAGCGCCTTCACCCAACGGCTCGCAAAGCGGTCGAGGTCGAGGCTTTCATGCATGATCGTCAGTTCCTCGCCCAGCAGTTTCGAGCGCACCTCCTCGCGCGTATAAAACGGCGAATCCTCGAAACGGCGCAATACATGCGGCTCAAAATCAGGATCAGCCTGCGTCCCCCGCGCCACGCCCCAAAACCCCTTGCCCAGTGACGAACGTGCGGGCGGCTCGAAATCTTCGACGCCGCCTTTTCCGTCGAAATGCAGGGCAAGCGAGAGGTCTGAGCCATCGCGTCGGGTGGCGTCATACAGCACCGCGCCCCCCTCGCGTAGCGCCCCGCGCGACCAATCCCACCGCACGAATCCGTCCTCAATCGGCTCGTGTCCCCAGTTCATGTCGCCATAGCCCGCCCCCTGCCATGACAGGCCGGGCCGGTCGAGATCAACGCTGATACGGCCCGTGGGCGAGAGGGGCCGCCACCAATGCCTGTCCTGCGCATCAAGGGCGTAAGATGTCGGCATCACCGCATCGGGTTCCAGCCGCACGCGCCCCCGGATGCGCGTTGCATGGGGCACCGCCACCTCATCCAGATCGACGGTCATGCCGCCATCTTCCCAGCGAATCCAGCTTCGCCCGACCGAATAGAAATCTGTCCCCCGCATTACCGAGTCTCGCTTGCGCTCTGTCATCGCCCAGCGAGAGGAACGGGGACCATAAATTGCGACATTGACCGATACATGGTCCAGCGGGTCTTTGCGTCCGGCCCAGTAATAATACGGCGAGAAGACCGACCCGTTGAAGACGATTATTGAGATTCCGTGTTGTCCGTCGTCGCTGAGGCCATCGACATACCACCAGAGATACCCCCCCGGTACAGGGGTGTCGTCGAAGCGTAATCCGTTATCACTGATTCTGCTGCCAGCCGCCCGGACAGCGCCGCCATCGGCACCCCCGGCCCCGGATGGATGCTGCCGCTCGCCAGATAGAGGCCCGGTATCGCCGTCCGCGCCCCCGGCCTGCGAAACGTCGCCCAAGGCCCGTGATTCACCCTGCCGTACAGCGCGCCGCCCGTTGCCGGAAACATCCGGTTGAAATCCGTCGATGTCGTCATGTCGGGCGGGGCCGTATGATCCGTTAGGCTCAGGCCGCAGCGTTCCAGAAGCGCGAATGTCGTCGTTTCGCATCGGTCGATCTCCCCTTTGCTCATGGGATCGGTATCGCCGTTCGCGGGCGCATTGATAAGGATTTGTAGGCGTTCGGGGCCGGTCGGCTTCTCATGTGCGCCCCGGTCTTGCGCACAGATATAGACGGTCGGCTCGGTCGGGGTGCGCCGGTCACTGAACAATTCGAGGAATTCGAGGGCATAATCGCGCGAGAAAAAGACGTTGTGGTGCGATAGGTCAAAGCCGCTCGTGCGCGCATGGGCCGCCCATACCACCGCCGACAGCGACCGCGCCGATGATGGCACCGGCTCGACCGTGCGCGCAATATCCGGCCCCAGCGCCCCACTGGCAATAGCGGCGGCATCTGCCCCGCTCACCACGATATCTGCCGGAACATATTCACCACTGGCCAGCGTGACCCCGCTTACCGCGCCGCCCGTCATCTCCACTCGCTCGACATGGGCGTCATAGCGTAGCTTCGCCCCTTGCTCCGTTGCCAGATCGGCCAATGCTGTCGTTAGGGCATACATCCCCCCTTCGACCAACCACACCCCCGTTTGCTCCACATGGGCGACCAACATCAACGTCGCCGGAGCCTCAAACGGTGAGGAGCCACAATAGGTTGCATAGCGCCCGAATAGCTGTTGCAGGCGCGGATCATGGAAATACTGGCCCAACGCCCCCCACATGCTGCGCATTGGCGCAATCCGCATAAGATCAGCGATCCGCGTCGGCCCGATTCGCTGCACCAGTTCAAGCGCCGAAGGCCGCTGCGCTCGTATAAAACTATGGTCTAGCGTCTCGAAAATCTCCTTGATCCTCGCGCAAAACTTAGCAAACCGCGCTGCCTCTTCGCCCCCCGCCAGTTCTCTGATTGCTTCCTCCGTCACCAGCGGGTCCGCGTGTAGGTCAAAGGTTGTCTCCGCATCCCCATCCCACACATGACGGGCGAGGGTATGCGCGCGGGTCAGGTGCAACCGGTCAGACAGCGATACCCCCGCATCCGCGAACAGATCCTCGAATACCCATCGCTTCGTAAAGACCGTTGGTCCCGCGTCGATATGCACATCCCCCACGGCAACAGACCGCATCTTACCCCCTGGCGTGGCGGCCCGTTCCAGTACCGTCACATCGTATCCGCGCGCAGCGAGATCAATGGCAGCGGACAACCCCGCAACCCCTGCACCAATCACCACGATATGGGGGCCAGTTCTTTTCATGGGTTAGAAAATGCCATTGACAGTCGTCTTTCATGTGTCCAGTGTAATTGACAGTTTATTTAGACAAGCAGAATTGACACTGGGCTGCAAGCCTCGTCTTCTGCTCCGGGGGAAGGCGCGATGGACAGACTGGCCCGCATCGAGAAAACCCTAGAGGACGCCGTGATGCGCGGCTCCATTGATGGCTCACCTCCCAAACTCACCGAAGCGATCCGCCATTCTCTGTTCTCAGGTGGTGCGCGGGTCCGGCCTCAGCTTTCGTTGGCGGTGGCCGAAGCCTGCGGCGACCCCGACCCCCGCGCCAGTGCCGCGATGGCGGCGGCAATCGAGATGATGCATTGCGCTTCGCTGGTCCATGACGACTTGCCCTGTTTCGACGATGCCGATGAACGGCGAGGGCGCGTTTCTGTGCATAAGGCGTTCGGCGAGCCGGTCGCGGTCTTAGCCGGGGATGCCCTGATCGTCATGGCTTTCGAGACGATAGCGCGCGGTGGCGTAGCTTCGCCGCACCGCATTGGCGGCATGATTGCGTCGCTTTCACGCGCGGTTGGCCTGCCCCATGGCATCGTCGCCGGACAGGGCTGGGAAAGCGAAACGGAAGCCGATGTTGCGCAATATCATGCGCAAAAGACCGGCGCGTTGTTCGTTGGTGCGACCGTCGGCGGCGCCATTGCAGCGGGCAGCGATCCGGGGCCGTGGCGTCCTTTGGGCGAAAAACTCGGCGCGGCCTATCAGGTTGCCGATGATCTGGCCGATGCGATGGGCGGTGTCGATGATCTGGGCAAGCCTTGCGGTCAGGACGAGAAGAATGGCCGCCCGACCATCGTGGCCGAACTTGGCCTTGGTGGAGCCGTCCGAAAGCTGGAACTGATGGTGCGCGCCGCCGCCGATGCTGTGCCCGATTGTGATGGGGCCGATGAGCTGCGCGCTCTCGTAATGATGCAAGCCAAACGCCTCGCGCCGCAGCAGGCAACCACAAAGATCAGCGCCGCATGACCGCCGAACTCCATTCTGGAATACCCGCGCGCGGCCTGCGCGAACGATGGATGGATATGCGTGACCGGCTATTGGCTAGCCCGCGCTTTCACCGCTTTGCCGCCGCTATGCCCTTTACGCGGCCCATGGCCCGCAAACGGGCGCGCGAACTCTTCGATCTTTGCGCGGGCTTCGTCTATTCGCAAGTTCTGCTCTCCTGCATCCGCCTGAACCTGATCGAGATGCTGGCCGAAGGTCCGCTCGACCTGCCGACCATTGCGCGGCGCACCAAGCTTGATGAGGACGCCGCCGCGCGTTTGGTCGATGCCGCCGTGTCGCTGCGCCTGTTGGCCCGTCGCTCTGGTGGATATGGTCTTGGCGATCTGGGCGCTGCGATCCGGGGTGCGCCGGGGGTGGCCGAGATGGTTGAGCACCACGCGATGCTCTATCGTGACCTGTCCGATCCCGTCTCCCTATTGCGCGATCCCGGTAAACCGACCGAAATCGGCGCATATTGGGCCTATACCAAAGGCAATGGCGATGATCCGGCGGCGATGACCACCGATGTCAGCGACCCTTACACCGCCCTTATGGCCGCCTCGCAGCCTTTCGTGGCCGAGGAAGTTCTGGACGCCTATCCCGTCCGCCGTCACCGTCATTTGCTTGATGTCGGGGGAGGGGATGGCACCTTCCTACGCGCTGCCGCCGCCCGCGCAACCGGGCTGGACCTGACCCTATTTGATTTGCCCTCTGTCGCCGAGCGCGCCCGTAGCAGATTCGCGGAGGAGGGCTTGTCCAACCGTGCGACCGCAATGGGGGGTAGCTTTTTTGACGATGATTTGCCCACCGGCGCAGACCTGATCTCGCTCGTTCGTGTTCTCTACGACCATGATGATGATTCGGTACGAAAAATCCTGACCGCCGTACGCAAGGCCATGCCGCCGGACGGCACACTCCTGATTGCCGAGCCAATGTCTGGCACCGCCGGGGCGGAGCCTATCGGCGAGGCGTATTTCGGTTTCTACCTGCTCGCCATGCGCAGCGGACGGCCCCGGACACCCGCGCAAATCGAGCTTCTTTTAACCGAAACCGGCTTCGACAATGTGCGCTTGCTACGCACCAATCGGCCTTTATTGGCACAGGCGATGACGGCGCGGGCAACAAAGATGTAAATCTAAATTGACACTGTAAGCTGTGTATATAAACTGACACAAATTGACGCAGACCATAGGCAACGAGTCTGCGATGTGGGGGACCAGATGGACGGAACAGCGGTACTTCTGACCAAACCAAAGCGGCTCGATCTTGCGGATGTTGCAATCGAGGAGCCGAAAGCCTCTGATATCGTTGTCGATATCGCGTTCAGTGGTATCAGCACTGGCACTGAAAAACTGCTTTGGTCCGGCACGATGCCCGACTTTCCCGGCATGGGATATCCACTTATTCCCGGTTACGAATCTATTGGCGAAGTGATCGAAGCAGGTGACGATACCGATCTTAATGTCGGTGATACGGTCTTTGTCCCCGGCGCGCGCTGCTTTGGCGAGATACGAGGGTTGTTCGGTGGCGCTGCGTCGCGTTTGGTCGTGCCTTACGAGCGCGCAATCGCCCTCGATGGTGGTCTACGCGATGACGGTGTTTTGCTCGCCCTCGCCGCAACCGCCTATCACGCGATGGCCGGTTCCATCGGTGTGAAACCTGATCTGATCGTCGGCCATGGCATCCTTGGACGCCTGATTGCCCGGCTCACCATTCTCATGGGCGGGGATGCACCGACCGTATGGGAAACAAGCGCAGCGCGCAGGGCAGGGGGCGTCGGCTATGATGTGATCGACCCCGCTACCGATGAGCGCCGCGATTATCGCGCAATCTACGATTGCTCCGGCGATTCGGCTCTCCTCGACACGCTGATCGGGCGGCTTGGTAAAGGCGGTGAGATTGTTCTCGCAGGCTTCTACCCCGACCCTCTCAGCTTCGCCTTTCCGGCGGCCTTCATGCGCGAGGCGCGTATCCGGGTTGCCGCCGAATGGCGCGATGCCGACCTCCACGCCGTGCGCGGCTTAATCGAGAATGGGCGTCTCTCGCTCGCCGATCTCGTTACCCATCGCCGCGTGGCGCACCGGGCCGATAGTGCCTATCGCACCGCCTTTGAAGACCCCGCCTGCCTGAAAATGGTTCTGGACTGGAGTGCTCACTAATGACCGAACCTCTTGATGATCGTCCACCCGAATTCACCCTTGCCGACATGGAGGCCGCTCTGCGTGAGGAGGCGTTCCACGAGCCGGACGAGGTGCATACCGGCGAAGTGAAAAAAGAAACGCAGGTCATCGCGATCTACGGCAAGGGCGGCATCGGCAAGTCCTTCACCCTCTCGAATCTCAGCTACATGATGGCGCAACAGGGCAAGCGCGTCCTGCTCATCGGCTGTGATCCTAAATCCGATACCACCTCGCTTCTCTTTGGCGGCAAATCCTGCCCCACCATTATCGAGACATCCTCGAAGAAAAAGGCGGCGGGCGAGGAAGTCGAAATCGGCGATGTCTGCTTTGTGCGCGATGGTGTCTACGCCATGGAACTCGGCGGGCCGGAAGTCGGTCGTGGTTGTGGCGGACGCGGTATCATTCACGGTTTCGAGCTGTTGGAGAAGCTCGGCTTCCATGAATGGGATTTCGATTACGTGCTGCTCGATTTTCTGGGCGATGTGGTCTGCGGCGGTTTCGGCCTGCCGATTGCCCGCGATATGTGTCAGAAAGTGATCGTGGTCGGCTCTAACGACCTGCAATCCCTGTACGTCGCGAATAATGTTTGTTCGGCGGTAGAATATTTCCGCAAGCTCGGCGGTAATGTCGGCGTGGCCGGGCTGGTCATCAATAAAGACGATCATACCGGCGAGGCACAGGCTTTTGCTGAAGCGGTCGGTATTCCCGTATTGGCGGCGATCCCGGCGGATGAGGATATCCGCCGAAAATCCGCCAATTATGAGATCGTCGGAAAACCCGACAGCCAATGGGGCCATCTGTTCTCCGAACTTGGCGAGCAGGTCGCGACCGCCCCGCCTTTGCGCCCAACCCCACTGACGCAGGATGGCCTGCTTGGCCTTTTCTCCGATGAGGAAACCGGCGCAGCCTACGAGCTGATCCCCGCCACTGCCGCCGATATGCGCGGGGGTAAGATGGTCGAAAAGACCTCTCTCGAAGTCGTCTACGACGCGGTGTGATTGATATGGAACGTAGCGATCATAGGCAGGATTACGACACGGCGGACGCCACCGAAATCGACACCGGAGCGGTCGTCGATACGGCCTGTGCTCCGGCCCCGGTAGAGGGCGGTTGCCACGCGACCGGCGAGATGGCGGATGCGGCGCGCAGCGCGGGCAAATCCGAAATCCTCGACCGTTACGCCGAGGATTACCCTACTGGTCCCCATGATCGACCCCAGAGCATGTGTCCCGCCTTTGGGTCCATGCGCGTCGGTTTGCGGATGCGCCGCACGGCCACCGTTCTCTCTGGTTCTGCCTGCTGCGTTTACGGTCTGACCTTCACCACCCATTTCTACGGCGCGCGCCGCTCGGTCGGTTATGTGCCGTTCAATTCCGAAACCCTCGTCACCGGCAAGCTGTTCGAGGATATCAAGGAATCGGTCGAAAACCTCGCCGATCCGGCCAAATACGACGCGATCATCGTGACGAACCTCTGCGTTCCCACGGCGTCTGGCGTACCCCTTCGCCTGTTGCGTAAGGAAATCAACGGCGTCCGCATCGTCGGCATCGACGTGCCCGGCTTCGGCATCCCGACCCATGCCGAGGCCAAAGACGTATTGGCGGGCGCAATGCTTGACTATGCCCGCGAGGAAGTCGCGGAAGGTCCGGTCGCTGCTCCGGCCACCAAGGCCGACCTACCGACCGTAACGCTGCTGGGCGAGATGTTTCCCGCTGATCCGGTGGTAATAGGCCGAATGCTGGCCCCGATGGGTCTGGCTGCTGGACCCGTTGTCCCGACCCGCGAATGGCGCGAACTCTATGCCGCCCTCGACTGTGCGGTTGTCGGCGCAATCCACCCTTTCTACACCGCTTCTGTCCGGTCTTTTGAGGCGGCGGGGCGGGGGATCGTCGGCTCGGCCCCTGTGGGTCGCGACGGCACCCATGACTGGCTTGCCGCCATCGGCGACGCCTGTAACATCGCCCCCGACAAAATCGCCGAGGCCCAGAATGCCCAGCGCGCCGCCATCAATGGGGCGCTGTCCACCGCGCCGGTCAAGGGCCGGATTACCGTTTCGGGCTACGAAGGCTCTGAATTGCTCGTCGCCCGCTTGTTGATCGAAAGCGGCGCGGATGTGCCCTATGTCGGCACCGCTTGCCCCCGTACGCAATGGTCCGATCCTGACCGCGAATGGTTGGAGGCCAAGGGCGTTTCCATCAAATTCCGCGCTTCGCTCGAAGACGATATTCAGGCGATGATCGACGCCAAACCCGACCTCGCCATCGGTACGACCCCGGTTGTACAGGCGGCGAAAGAACGCTCGATCCCCGGTCTTTATTTCACCAATCTCGTCTCTGCACGGCCCCTCATGGGCGCGGCGGGCGCAGGTTCGCTTGCCCAGATCGTCAACGGTGCCATGGCCAACAAGGCCCGTTTCGACCGCATGTCCGAATTCTTCGAGGGCGTCGGCACTGGCCACGCGGCGGGCGTCTGGGAAGACACCCCACGCGACCGCCCCGAATTTGCCGCCAAGTACAAACGCAAGATGGCCAAGGCGGCGAAAGCCGAGGAGGCCGTGGGATGCTGATCAACGATCTCGACCGCGCGGGCGGCTATTGGGGCGCGGTCTATGCCTTTTCTGCCATCAAAGGACTACAGGTTGTCATTGACGGCCCTGTCGGTTGCGAAAATCTACCCGTTACCTCTGTGCTGCACTACACCGATGCGCTTCCGCCACACGAGTTGCCCATCGTCGTCACTGGCCTTGGCGAAGAAGAATTAGGCCAAACCGGCACCGAAGACGCGATGAAGCGGGCATGGTCCACGCTCGATGCCGATCTTCCGGCTGTCGTCGTCACCGGCTCGATTGCCGAGATGATTGGGGGCGGCGTGACCCCCGAAGGCACCAATATCAAACGGTTCCTTCCCCGCACCATCGACGAAGATCAATGGCAGAGTGCGGATCGTGCCTTAAAATGGCTCTGGACTGAATTCGGCACCAAAAAAGTACGCGAGCGCAAGCCGAAAGAGGGTGAGACGCCCCGCGTCAACATCATCGGCGCGCAATATGGCATGTTCAACATGCCCTCTGACCTCGCCGAAATGCGCCGCTTAATCGAAGGTATCGGGGCCGAGGTCAACATGGTCTTCCCGCTGGGTAGCCACCTCGCCGATGTGACCAAACTCGCCCATGCAGACGTCAATGTCTGTCTCTACCGCGAATTCGGGCGCGATCTGTGTGAGACGTTGGAGCGTCCTTATCTTCAAGCTCCTATCGGCATGGCATCGACCACCGCCTTTCTGCGCAAGCTGGGCGAGCTGACGGGGCTGGACCCTGAACCTTTCATTGAGCGTGAGAAACACACGACGCTCAAGCCCATCTGGGATCTTTGGCGCTCGGTGACGCAGGATTTCTACGGTACGGCCAGCTTCGGCATCGTCGCCAACGAGACTTATGCGCGCGGTATTCGCCATTTTCTTGAAGAGGAACTGGGTCTGCCCTGCCACTTCGCCCATGGGCGTACGGCGGGCAAGAAGACCGATAACCACGTCGTGCGCGAAGAGATTGCGACGAATGCCCCGTTGATGGTGTTCGGCTCGATCAACGAGCGCATGTATATCGCCGATGAGGGCGCGCGGGCGATGTTCATTCCCGCCAGTTTCCCCGGTGCCGCCATCCGCCGCCATACCGGCACGCCTTTCATGGGCTATGCCGGGGCGACCTATCTGGTTCAGGAAGTCTGCAACACGCTGTTTGATGCCCTGTTCCATATCATCCCGCTGGCCAGCCAGATGGACAAGGTCGAGCCGACCCCGGCCCGCCAACACCGCGAATTGCCTTGGGACGCGGAGGCCGAAGCGATGCTCAACCGCATCGTCGAGAGCCACCCCGTCCTCACACGAATCTCCGCCGCCAAGACCCTGCGCGACACCGTCGAGCGGGCCGCGCGCGGCGCAGGTGAAGACCGCATCACCGTGGACCGCGTTGAGGCGGGCCGGGCGATGGTATCCGCATGACCGCTACCACACATAATCCGTGCTTCGGCGCGCAACAGGCAAGGCGGCGCATCTGTGCCGACCGGGCCGATCGTTCAGGGAGTAGATTGATGAAAAACGGTATGAAAACGACCCGCGTCCGCAATGGCTCGACGCGCGAATACGGCATCTATTTCGCCGCCAGCTTTCTGCTCTTTCTGCCCGTGGTTCTTGTGAACCGCGTGCTGCCACGAGCCTTGCGCCCCCTTGCCCCCACCGATGAGCCACGCTCCATCCTCGGCGAGACAAAAGCCCTTACGAATACGGTGGTTCCTTTCGTCTTCATGGCGTGAACCACCTCCATTCCTTTGCCCGGTTCGTCTGGGCAAAGTATCGGGAGCCGGATTCAGTATTCGGTTTCCCGTGTTCCCGCCGCGAGGTTTTGCGCGGTAGCTCATCCATCGCTTCGATGGGGCGATGGATTCAATCCGGAGGTCATAACAATGGCTGAAGACAATCAGTCCTGGACGGGTCTGACCGAGGACGAGGCCAAGGAACTGCATGAAGTTTATGTCAGCGGTGCCGTCCTCTTCACGGGCGTAGCGATCGTTGCGCATTTTCTCGTCATGGTCTGGCGCCCGTGGTTCTAACGAGGAGAAAGAAACATGCTTAGCAAGTTCTATAAAATTTGGCTCGTCTTCGATCCTCGCCGTGTCTTTGTCGCGCAGGCCGTTTTCCTGTTCGCATTGGCCGTGATGATCCACCTCGTTCTGCTCAGCACGGACCACTACAACTGGTTCGATATTGCTGCTCAGAAGGCCGCTGGAGGCTGATGCCTATCTAGCACCGGCTGCGGCGTATTTGTCGTGGCTGAAAAGACAGTATTGGGCGGGGTTTCTTCGCCCAATACAAAGCTGAAAACACTGAATTTGAGTGCTGACCGGTTGGCGCAGAGCGCGCGGACGGTTGCAGACTTCCGACGGAGGCATCCACATGGCAATGCTCAGTTTCGAGAAAAAGTATCGTGTCCGGGGCGGGACGTTGATCGGCGGTGACCTCTTCGATTTCTGGGTCGGGCCATTCTACGTCGGGTTCTTCGGCATCACGACGATCTTCTTCGCCGCACTTGGTACGGCGCTTCTACTCTACGGTGCGGCTTTGGGGCCGACATGGAATCCGTGGACGATCAATATCGCCCCGCCCGATATCAGCTACGGCCTTGGCTTTGCGCCGTTGAAGGAAGGTGGGATCTGGCAGATCGTGACGATCTGCGCCATCGGAGCCTTTTGTTCATGGGCGCTGCGCATGGTCGAGATATCGCGCAAGCTCGGCATGGGCTTCCACGTCCCCGTCGCCTTTTCCTTCGCGATCCTCGCCTATGTTACGCTGGTGGTGATCCGCCCCGTCCTGATGGGCGCATGGGGGCATGGCTTTCCGTATGGTATCTTCAGCCACCTCGATTGGGTGTCGAATGTCGGGTACCAATACCTGCACTTCCACTACAACCCGGCGCATATGCTGGCGGTGACATTCTTCTTCACGAACTGTCTCGCGCTGGCGCTGCACGGCTCGCTGATCCTATCGGCGGTCAATCCGCAAAAGGGTCAGGACGTGCGCTTCCCGGAGCATGAGGACACGTTCTTCCGTGACTTCATCGGCTATTCCATTGGCACCTTGGGCATTCACCGCCTCGGCCTGTTCCTTGCGGTCAGCGCGGCGTTCTGGAGCGCGGTCTGTATCGTGATCAGTGGCCCGTTTTGGACGCTCGGATGGCCCGAATGGTGGAACTGGTGGCTCGAACTGCCGATCTGGTACTGGCGCTGAGAGGGGATGAGAAACAATGTCTGTTGAATATCAAAACATCTTTACTCAGGTGCAGGTACGCGGGCCGGTCGAGGCTGGCCTTCCCGCCGACACGCTGGTTCCCGAAATATGGGAGCGCGGCAAGGGTGGCTTCTTCAGCTACTGGGTCGGCAAGCTGGGCAACGCACAGATTGGGCCGTTCTACCTCGGTACGCTCGGTGTTATCTCGATTGTGTTCGGCACCCTCGCCTTCAACATCATCGGCTTCAACTACCTCTCGCAGGTGGACTGGCATATCGGTGAGTTCATCCGTCAGCTTTTCTGGCTGTCGCTAGACCCGCCTGCACCAGAATACGGTCTGAGCCTGTTCGTTCCGCTGGGCGAGGGTGGCTGGTGGCTCATCTCCTCAATGTGCCTGCTGATCGCCGTATTGTTCTGGTGGGTGCGTTGTTATAGCCGCGCAGTGCAGCTTGGGATGGGAACCCATGTTGCGTGGGCCTTTGCTTCGGCAATCTGGTTGTTCCTCGTACTGGGCCTCATCCGCCCAATATTGATGGGATCGTGGTCGGAGGCCGTGCCCTACGGCATCTTCAGCCACCTAGACTGGACCGCAGCGTTCTCCATTCGCTACGGCAACCTGTTCTACAACCCGTTCCACGCTCTCTCCATCGCTTTCCTCTACGGTTCGGCGGTTCTGTTCGCCATGCACGGCGCGACCATCCTCGCCGTCAGCCGCTATGGTGGCGACCGCGAGATTGACCAGATTTTCGACCGGGGTACAGCTTCGGAACGTGCGGGCCTGTTCTGGCGCTGGGTCATGGGCTTCAACGCTTCGATGGAATCCATTCACCGCTGGGCATGGTGGTTCGCGGTCCTGACTACCCTGACGGGCGGTATCGGTATCCTACTGACCGGTACGGTCGTGGATAACTGGTTCCTCTGGGCGCAGAAACACGATTTCGCCCCCGAATATCCGGCAACCTACACCCCGGCGGTCGATCCGAGCATTGGAGGATAACGGCATGAGAAGAAACGAAGACGATCTCAAGGCCCAGTTCCGCGACAATGTCATCGTCGCTGGCTCGGTGCTAACCGTCATGGGGGCGCTGGTGGTCGGGACGTGGCTGCTGTTCATCCGTACCCCTGTCGAGGTGGACCAACTCGGCTATCGCGGTGTCGCGATGGAGCAGGTCGAGTTCGCCGATGATAAGCTGACCAAGGTGGCGATGAACGTCGCCCCTGAAGAGGTCTATGAACTGGAACCCGATGATGGCAGCGAAGAACGGGCGGGTGAGATTTACGAAAACGTTCAGGTTCTCGGCCACCTGTCGGACGAAAACTTCACCCGCTTTATGGCCCAGATCACCGAATGGGTCTCGCCGGAGGCTGGTTGTGGATACTGCCACAACAATGCCGATGGTGAGGTCGAGAACTACGCAAGCGACAATAACTACGCCAAGGTCGTTTCGCGCCGCATGATCCAGATGACGATGGATATCAACGCGAATTACGATGCCCACGTCAATTCCATCGCGGCGGAGGGGACTGAGGCCACCGCAACCCGCGTGGCGCAGGATGACTCGATTGCCGGGGTGAACTGCTACACCTGTCACCGGGGCAAAAACGTGCCGGAATACCTGTGGTTCAAGGATGCGGAGACGGAAGCCGAAGCCCTCGATAAGCCGTTCATGGGCGCACGTAACGGTCAGAACCTCGCCGTCGAGGCGAACGGGTACACCGACCTGAACGTCGACCCATTCTCCGCTTATATCCTGCGCGATGAACCGGCGCGCGTGGTCTATGACAAGCCCATCGGCGACGATAACGAGAGCCTGATCATGCGGACGGAGCATACCTATAGCTTCATGATCCACATGTCGAAAGCACTCGGCGTGAACTGTGCCTATTGCCACAACACCCGTGCCTTCACCGATTGGTCGCAAAGCCCGGCACAGCGCACAACGGCATGGTACGGCATCCAGATGAGCCGCCACCTCAATGCCAAATACCTCGACCCGTTGCAGCCGGTCTATCCTGAGCATCGCTTGGGCGAGATAGGCGATGCGCCGAAGGCGAATTGTGCGACCTGTCACCAGGGCAATTACAAGCCGCTGAATGGGGCCGACATGCTTTCCGCCTATCCAAGCCTCGCGGCTCCCGGCCCGGCGGATCAGCAAGACCCGGCGCTCTCGCCTGAAGAGGTCGAAGCCAAGCTCAACGCAAACTGACAGGGGCAGATATTGCCGCTATCATCAGGCTCGCCCCCTCATCGGGGCGGGCTTTTTGATGTGAAGGGATAATGCCATGAGCGCCGCGCTTTTGATGATTGATGTCCAGATCGATTTCTGCCCCGGCGGCGCGCTCGCCGTGGCCGATGGTGATGCGGTGGTGCCACGTATCAACGCGATGCAGGATGATTTCCCGCTGGTTGTGGCCACGCAGGACTGGCACCCGGCGGGCCATTCTTCCTTTGCAGCCAGTCACCCCGACGCGGAGCCGTTCACGACGACCGAAATGCCCTACGGCACACAGATGCTATGGCCAGTGCATTGTGTCCAAGGCAGCGCGGGCGCGGCCTTCCATGCGGATCTGGCGATGGATCGCGCAGCCCTGATTGTGCGAAAGGGTTGGAACCCGGCCATCGACAGCTATTCGGCGTTTTTCGAGAATGACCGCAGCACGCCTACTGGCTTGACTGGATACCTACGTGACCGGGGCGTGACGGCCTTGACCATGGCGGGGCTGGCCACCGATTACTGTGTGGCGTATTCGGCGCTCGATGCTCGCCGCCTCGGTTTCGAGGTTACGCTCGCGCTTGATGCCTGCCGCGCCATCGACATGGGCGGCTCGCTTGATGGGGCAATGGCGCAGATGCGTGAAGCAGGTGTGGCCATCACCTGACACCCTCTACCCAACGGCATCAAAACCACCAGACATCTTCGTATCTATCTATGGAATATGTCACATAACCCATAGATAGATAGCAGAACTGCTAATCTATCCGTGTGATTGCGCTTGCGCGGCGGGCGGGTCGCGCACAGGATAGGCGAT
>CALFVD010000028.1 GCA_937928005.1 uncultured Neomegalonema sp.
TCCCTGCGGGGGGCAGCACCGAAACGCTCCCGCTGGCGCAGCGCGACATTCGAGACCATTCGCCGGTCGTTTCTGAAGATCGCCGTGCGCGTCGAGCAACTCAAAACTCGCATCAAGATATCCCTGCCGTCGGCCTACCCATAGGCCGCAATGCTGCGGGTCATGCTCGGTCGTATCCGCGCCCAAAGTCCATGACCAACGCGGCCGTTGCCGCCGGATAAATCCCATCAGATCAACCCCAAACACCCGCCAAATCATGACAACAACATCAACCGGCAAAGCCGGGCAATCCTTCGTGCCGAAACAATAGACGATCAGGACGGTGAATAAGTCGGGCTAGTGGGTTCGTTTCGTTAGAAGCAACCCACTAGGGCGGAATCATAAATTGTTAATGCGCTGAAGGATGAAATGGATTCTGATCATCGGTTCCAGAGGAGGATTGACGATGAGTGAGATGTTTCTTGAACATATTGAGGGGATTGAAGACCCGCGAATACCGGGGATGATTTTGTGCCCGCTCGACGAGATGCCGCTGAGCATTCAGGTCGGTTTGCTGCGTCGGCTGAAAGGGTGCGACAACTTGTCCATCACTGCCCAAACAGCCAGCCTTACTGGGGCTGCAAGATGGTGAACATGGAATTATATCGATTAGTATTCAAAGGAATAAGGTGACAGTGGCCGCAAAAAGCATACCATATGTACATGTTTACCATGCCACTAATTATATTAGCGGTATTATTAAACGAGAACAGATTGATGGATCAGAAGAGCTCTCATACCCGTCAAAATCTTGATGCCATAAAACAATTAGGTGGCACATTTGACAGCATCAGCCAAGTATTAAACGCATTAACATTACCCACAATTTTGACAGACCGCAAATACGGCCAAGGCTTTCCAACTGTGCTGCTCGTAAACTCTGCATTTGAAGACATGTGTGGTTATAAAGCCGATGAGATATGCGGACTTACCCCAAAGGTCCTGCAAGGCCCAGAAACAGACATTGAATCGGCGCGGAAATTTCGGTGGGAAGTTGAATCTACTGGAAGTGGTGTTGTTGATTTAGTCAATTACCGTAAAGACGGCTCACCATATGAAGTTATGTTATTTGGGGGACGCATTGATCCGCCACCTGATGCAAATGGCGACGAGAGAGGGTTTCTTGTGACTTTCGCATTCCATTTTGGCAATGCCGAATTATGCCTACCCATGTCTTTTCTGGAAGATCCGATCTAACAGTCCCCAGAAACCCTATATTCGCCACTAGTGGGTTGTTTCCAACGAAACGAACCCACTAGGTTTTGGTTTGGTGGATCATCTTATCTCGACATTTGAATAGCTTACATCAAACGTCTGTTTTTCAGAACCGGGACTCACATGTCTCGGTCGATCCACTAGTTCAACTGGTCTGGTATGCCGGTTAGTTCAGGGCTATCGCAGCGGGGATCATCAAGATCCGCAAACGGTGACGGTTCCCCAGCAATACGTACCGGCTCACTCATGACCCCATGCCCGCTGTTGCAGATAATTGGATCCGCAAAGTCGAAACCACCACCATCGAAGCTAGGGCGATCATTGCTGGCTTCGGGCTTGCCGCTTGGCGCATCGGCACGATCCGAACGGTTCGCGCGGCCACCATCAAAGCGAGGGCGGTCATTGCTGGCTTCTAGCTTACCACTTGGCGTATCGGCACGATCCGAACGGTTTGAAGCGCCGCCATCAAAGCGAGGCCGCTCATTGCTGACTTCTGGCTTATTCGCCGAACTTCCGACCATAAGTGAAAAAGAGCCTGAGGGTCGAATGTCTGATGAGACTTTTGGCTGATGACTGATATGCATTACTCGCTCCGATATAGGAAAAGATGACGAGAATGTGTACCGTTTCAAAACACCCTGGTCAACAGATATAAACTTTCCGTGAGGCACAATCAAATTGGGCTAAAGCCCTCCAAAAAATTGTAATATATTTATAATTCCTGATCCAATTTTCTTATGTCCTGCAATAGCAAGCTCAAGAAATCAATCTGTCAGAATCTACTTATGACCCATAATGGGACAAAAGAAGATAAAGAATAGACGCCCCCATCTCTACCATGACTTGCGATAAACCTGAGCCATGTTTCGCGACAAGAGCTGCACGAAACATGGCGTTTGGTGATTCAGGATAATCGCAATTCGCTTTAGTGGATGATGCTTGGCCGCTTTGTTGAGACCTTCATTATGGAGTCACCAAAGCTCTGGAACGCATCAGGAATATCACTCGCCTTCTCAACATCCCAAAAGTTATCAAGATCTTCAGCACAGCCAGACATCAATGAAGCACCTTCATCCCGCGACTTAGCACCACGATCACTGTAGAAGGACGTGTAAATATCCGCATCAGGATGATTTCGGAAAAGCGCACATATATCTAATGTCGCTTGTACAGCCGCTTTTTTCCCGCCCTTACGGACTTTTGCCACATCATGCATGTCTGTCACGAGGCCATCCGAGAAGACAAAGACAGCTTTGCGACCTTCAGCAGGTTCAACGCCGTTGCGCATGGGCATATCATAATTATCGAAAAGCGCACGCCATGCCCAAATAAGCCCGGTTTCGGTGCCAGTACCAAAGCCCAATTCAAGATTATTGATATGGTCAACAATCGCAGCTTCATCATCCGAGAAGAACAATGCCTCAGATGTCGCCGGTGAACAAAATGGGAATTTTTCGCCTATCGACGCCGAATTCTTGATCTTATCGCCCATCCATTCCAGAGAGCGGTCTACCGCCATATCGCCAGCGGCAATGGACGCATAAGATTCCGGTGCGAAACACCCGTTCCATACCGATGGATCATCGCACCGGGATTTAGAAGTACATGTGGAGGTTTTCAGGTAGCGTTCAAAGCCCTGATTAACCGGAAATCTGACACCTGTTGCGAAAGGAATAATCGACACCTTAGGATCGCCAGCCGCGTGTAGGCGCGTCACGAGATCGGCGGCGGCTTCACGCAGATCATCAATCTCATGGCGCATTGATGCGGAGACATCCAAAACAAGGACGATTTCGGATACGCCAAGTTCTTCTTTGCTCGGGCTTTGCACAGACACAACTGTTGATACTGAAACATCGGTCAAGTTTGACATCTGCCCGAAAATTGCGCTTACGCCGGTTATCATCGACGAGTTAACTGTAAACTTGGCCGATCCCTCTACACGGTCATCGACAACTTCCAACGAGACTTCCGGCTCACCGTCGAATCTATCAGCGTCCTGCCCAAAGTTGGTGGCGAACAAATTAGTATCACATGGTCCCCCAGATCGAGCACAAGACAGCGCAGCAGAATCGAGCGCCCTTTGTGCAGAAGCGCGAAGTTGTGATGCCGCCGTATAATCAATTGCAGCAACCGCCCCAATAGCCATCACACCAATCATAAGCCCGGCCATCATTGCGACACTGCCGCGTTCATCGTTTGAGAAATTTGTCATGATGTTCCCCCGAAAAATAAGTTATGGGGAAAATAAACGGAAAAACTTAATTATTAGAAAAGCAGATACTTTTGTGTTTATTCATAGGAAATTAATTTCCAAATACGAAGTACACCCTAATAGTTATAAATCATTATATTTACAGTGGTTTGCGGGTTCAGTGAATTTTATTTTTCGCCAAATCCTGCGCAAAATCTGATTCTATATGAGCCAATGCTTGCGGAACACGGCCTCAACCATCGAGAGTACTATCTTGATCATGGACAATTCTGAAGCCGACAAATGGCAGCGGATTGCCTGCGCCGCATCCAGACTTGCTTGGGTCGCTTACCAGTTCTGGTAATATGGAAAGGTGGGTTCCCATAGCGATGCGAACGCTACTGCACTCCGCCTGATCGCCATCCGCTGTTTCCCGACAGGACGCGGTCCATTCCCAAACCGAATCTTGCAAACCGACGACACCGAAACTGTTTTCGATTTCATCCGCTTCTGCAAGCTTGGACTCAGGTAGGGGCCGAGGATTCATGTTGTAATCTGCGGCCCAGGCAAGCTCAGGGGCGTCGAATAGTTTTTCCAATGGGATCGGTGCGTGCTCGGCGGCCAGTAACACCCATTCAGCATGGGTTGGTAGCCGATATGCGACACCATCCTTTGCCGACCGCCAAGCAATATACGATTGGGCGTCCAGCCAATTCACATGGGTCAGGGTGGCATCGGGCACCACTTGGCCCGGTCTTGGTTGGCAGGTGCCATCCGCCACACATTCCAACCATTCGCCCACGGTCACGGCACGCCGCGCCACGAGTAAATTTGACTCAGACCCGATATCAATCTGAATGAAGTCAGTCTCTTGCCCCCTCGGCTCCATCATAGAAGCGGAGCCGAATGATATCAGGCCGATGCCAACAACACATACCAGCGAAGCGGCAGCAACCTTTATGGATCGGTTAGCGGATTGGCCCATGATACACCTGTTCCATGAGCTTCTTGTCCCATTCACCATCGACCACGACATGGGCCGCCGCGCCGAACTCCACAGCCTCAATCAGGTTATGGTTCAGATAGACGTAAACTCCGGGCTGGCGGAACGTGTACAAGGCTGCACCAGCGGAGCCGCCCCGAACGAACCATGTCTCCAGATCCCGCATTGGTGCGTTTCCGAACGCCCCTTCCTCCCAGACATAATCACCGTGACCGCCGATAAGGTGGGGGCGGGTATCGCGGTTTGCTTGACTGTGAACGAAAAGAACAGTCTCACCGACATCTGCTTTCAATGCATCCGGCCCGGTCATCGAGCCGACCCGCCCGTTGAACACGACATGGCTGGGGGTAAGCGTGTGCATCTGCTCTACCCAATCGCCAAAATCCTCACCGGCGGTTTCATAGGATTTGAACGTCCCGTCATCATTTTTGGGAACGTAGAAATCCTGCTCCACGACATAGAAAAGCTTATCGTAGCTTATCGGCTCGCCCTTTTCATCCTTCAGGCCATCACGCGGCAACACCATAATGACGCCGTTCATTCCATGCGTGACATGGTACGGTGTCATCGTGCCCTCAGGGGCGCAGTGATAGATGAACACCCCCGGTTTTGTGGCCTTAAATCGGAGTTGTGCCTGTTCTCCGGGTAGTACGGTCGTCAGACCAGCGCCACCGAGAGCGCCGGTTGCGGCGTGGAGGTCGATATTATGCTCCATGACATTACTGGCGGGGTTTGTAAGGGTAAGATCGACATAGTCGCCCTCATGCACAACGATCATTGGGCCGGGCACTGATCCATTAAATGTCAGGGCGATAATCTCGGTCCCGTCACCGTCGATGACCATTTTCTTCTCTTCGACTTCAAAGGCGACCTCGACAATCTTTGGTGGACCCGAAGCGACCTGTTCGTGTTTTGGGGCATTAGGGGGCATTACCAGTTCTTGACGGACCCGAACGTATTTCGAGGTGTCATAATCACTGCCCCTTGCGGCCATTTTGGTTTCAAATGGCGCATCGCCATGCGTCATGCGGTCGGGCGTTTCATCCTTCATCATGTCGGCAGTAGCAAAGGTCGCCAGATATGCAGCGACATTGCGTCTCTGCTCTTCGTTTCTGACCTTGAATGTCATCTTCGCTTTTGCAGAGCTATCGCCCGTGAATGACTGAATATAAGCCTTGGGGTCTTTCAGCCATTCGGCGATTTTTTCCTCGTCCCATACGGCCCCGTCTGCATTCGCCCGCATCAAGCCAGACCCATATGCAAACCCTTCGAGCGAGCCCATCGCCCGCCCAACAACGCCCGTCAGATTCGGCCCCACACTGTTCTTGGCACCTGGGCCTATCTGATGGCAGGCGCGGCAGCGTTTGAACACTTTCTCACCCTTTACCGCATCACCTTGCGCATAGGCGATTGACCCCCCGGACAGGAAGCCACTTGAAAATATTGCCACGGCCAGAGCACTGCGAACTATAGATTTGATCATGGATTTAGCTTTCTGAATTGAACATATTCACGGTGGATATTGGCAAGAATTCCGTATAGCGGACCAGAAGCATTCTTATTGAGAGCAATCATTCGTCTACTGAATATTGCGGGATAAATCGAAGACATGCCTAAATTCTTTCAAAGATATTTATAATCGACATGAAGCTATCCTCACAATGCTTCCACCCGACCTGCGCGCTGAGAGTTCTATTTCAGATTTCAGTTGAAGTCCGAATTTTCAGAAATCTCATCACTTCACATCAAGCTAGGATTGAGAGTGATCGACGTATTTCAGAAAAAGGAAATGTCAATTTCCTGCTGTAATTTTGAGGAGGCGCTCAATGACACTATCAACTCATTGCCGTAGGCGGCATGCGTTGCACTTTATCCATCACATCGCTATGTATAGGGCCATTCCTGCACCATTACGGCAGAGCCAATGCGCGCCCTTCCCCCATATTTTACGAATTGCTTTCAATGAGCCTCGCAACCCATATGCGCGTCTCTGCATTGTTGCAAATGTGCCACGCGAAGGGCGAGGGTGCCTATGTCATCCAAAAGGGGGACAGGACGGCAGGGGCGTTGCTGATACGGCAGAATCATTGCAACGGGACCAGCACGCTCTATGCGCGCCGCTACACGATGGAGGGCGAGGCGGAATGGCAACCGGTCAGCGATGACGATTTTCAACCCGATGCAGATATCGACACCACCATCGAAAAACGGCTGCGCACCGACCCCGATCTATGGGTGATCGAGGTCGAAACACGCGATGTCATTGCCCTGCTCAGCGCAGTTTGAGAATCTCGCGCTTGGATGCCGGAACGTGGAAATCACGCAGGAACGCCGGAATCGTGCGTGCTTTGACACCCTGTGGCAGGCAAAGCGGATCGGTGATGAAGGCACCTATCAACGTCTTGTTGCTGAATTCCAGCTTTGCGTTGCACCCGGTCGGGCGGTGAATCGCCGTGACATGCTCGACCGAAAAACTCGGCGACACATCCGGCAATCGTGCCGAAGCGCCGCCCGTCGTGAGCATAGCCATTACCGCAAAAACACAATATGGACGGATCGACCGTCTTAACTCTAGCATGTCATCCTCCCTTACTACTCATTAACTCTTCTACATTTGCGTGAACTCAGATCAGCACAGTCGCAACAATCCCCTGAGTCGTAAATCAGACAATCACATCAACCCAAACGCGATTAGTTGCCCAATCAACACAAGATCGCGCTTTGTTCTCGACACAATAAAGCGAATAGACTAACAGGTCGTCATGGACAACGAAAAAGAAACACCCGGAAAACCCGGTTCCGGCGACACAGGTCGCAACCCGGGACTGATCGAGGATGAAACGCTGATTCGCGCGCTTGGTCGCCGATATCTGACCTATGCACTTTCGACGATCATGCACCGGGCATTGCCCGATGTACGCGATGGTCTTAAACCCGTGCATCGACGGTTGTTGTTCGCGATGCAACAGTTGCGGATGCCCCCGGATGGACCGTTCAAAAAGTCGGCTCGCGTGGTCGGCGATGTGGTCGGCAAGTACCACCCCCATGGCGAACAATCGGTTTATGACGCTCTGGTGCGACTGGCGCAGGATTTCTCCGCGCGCTATCCACTGATTGATGGACAGGGGAATTTCGGCAATATCGACGGCGATAACCCCGCCGCGATGCGCTACACAGAATGCCGCCTGACCACTACGGCAAGCGCGCTGCTGAGCGGATTAAGCGATGACGCGGTGGATTTTAGCCCGAACTATGACGGGCAAGAAACCGAGCCGGACGTGTTGCCCTCGGCCTTTCCAAACTTGCTGGCGAATGGGGCGAACGGGATTGCGGTGGGGATGGCGACCTCGATCCCGCCGCATAACGCCGGGGAATTATGCGATGCGCTATTGCACCTGCTGAAACACCCCGGCGCATCCATCGAAAAGCTGATGGAATTCGTGCCTGCGCCCGATTTTCCAACCGGGGCGATATTGGTCGAGCCTGCATCCTCAATGCTAGACGCCTATAAGACCGGGCGGGGCGGGTTTCGGCTAAGGTCCAAATGGCACAAGGAAGACCTTGGGCGGGGCCGCTATGAAGTGATCGTCACCGAGATCCCCTATCAGGTACAAAAAGCCAAGCTGGTCGAGCGGATCGCGGCGCTGGTAACAGAGAAAAAGCTGCCCATCCTTGCCGATGTACGGGACGAGTCAGCGGAAGACCTACGCCTCGTGCTGGAGCCGCGCTCTGGCAATGTAGATGCGGCGGTGTTGATGGAGGCGCTGTTCCGCCAGACTGATCTGGAAGTGCGCATTCCGTTGAACCTGAACGTACTCGACTCCAAACGCACCCCGCGCGTGATGTCGCTGGGCGAAGCATTGCAGGCATTTCTCGATCACCGGCGCGAGGTGTTGCTACGCCGGTCGCGTCACCGAATCGGCAAGATCGACGCGCGGGCCGAAACGCTCGACGGCTATATCATCGCGTATCTCAATCTCGACCGGGTGATCGAAATCATCCGCGAGGAGGACGAACCGAAGCCGATTATGATCGCGGAATTTGGCCTGACCGACAATCAAGCCGAAGCAATTTTGAACATGCGGCTGCGCAGTTTGCGTAAACTCGAAGAAATGGAGCTGCGCAAGGAACGCGCAGCACTGGCCGAGGAACGCGATGGCCTCGCCGCGTTACTGGAAGACGAGGGCGCGCAATCCAAGACACTCGCCGAGGAAGTGCGCGAAACGCGCAAGAAATTCGGCCAGAAAGCCCCCGGCGGCGCGCGGCGTACTGAGATTGCAGATGCGCCAAAGATCGAAGCCCCTTCCATCGAATCGATGATCGACAAGGAGCCTGTGACAGTCATTTGCTCTGAAAATGGCTGGATTCGCGCGATGAAAGGCCATGTCGCGCTGGATTCGGAGGTCAAATACAAAGATGGTGACGGCCCTCGCTTCATGTTTCACGCGCAGACAACCGACCGGTTGCTGATGATGGCGACAAACGGGCGGTTCTATACGATTGGAGCCGACAAGCTGCCCGGTGGGCGGTCAATGGGCGAGCCTGTGCGGCTGTTGGTCGATCTACCGAACGAAGAAAAGATGGTCGCCCTCTTCGCGCATAAACCGGGCGCAAAGGGCATCGTAGCCACCACTGCCGGGCGCGGATTCGTGCTGCTAGAGGCGGATGCGCTGGCCCAGACACGGACGGGTAAGCAGGTGTTGAACACCGACCCGCTCGCCCCTGCTGCGCTGTATCGGCGCGTCGAGGATAACGACGATACGGTCGTCGCCATCGGCCAGAACCGCAAGCTACTGGCGTTTCCACTGGAAGAATTACCTGAGATGTCAAGAGGTAAGGGCGTGCTGCTGCAACGGTATAAGGATGGCGGGCTGGCCGATCTTGCGACGCTGCGCTGGGAAGACGGGCTGAAATGGACAATGGGCGGGGGGAATACCCGCCATGTTCAGCCGGATGAGTTGGCCCAATGGCGCGGCAAACGGGCCGGGGCGGGCCTGATGGCCCCGCGCGGCTTCCCGCGAGATAACAAGTTCGGTTGATCATAGGAGCAGAGCGGCATAGACGGGATCACCCATTCCTCGTGAAAGTCGCCGTCGTGCCCTCGATAATCGCCGCCCCGGCTTTCCTGCTGACCCTTACCGCCCTGTTCTGGGCGGGCAACGCAATCGCGGGTCAATTAGCGGTCGGACACGTGCATCCGTTCCAGCTCGTGCTGCTGCGCTGGATCATGGTGGCGGGTGTTTTATGGGCGATCTATGGGCATGAGGTACGGGCGCATTGGCCAGTGATCAAGCCGATGTTCTGGCGGCTGGTGTTGCTGGCCTTTACCGGGTTTACGGCGTTCAACATCCTGTTCTACCTCGCATCCGAGCGAACCACGGCGGTCAATGTCGGCATCCTTCAGGGGGCGATGCCCGGGCTGGTGCTGATCGGGACGGTTCTGGCCTATCGCACGAGGGTATCGGCGTTGCAGAGCGCCGGGGTCATCATCACGATGGTCGGCGTCGTGCTGATTGCGACGCGCGGCAATCCGGCTTCGCTGCTAACCGAGGCGATCAATAGCGGCGATGCGCTAATGTTGGTCGCGGCCTTGTTCTATGCGGCCTACACAGTCGCCCTGCACAACCGGCCCAGAATCCCGGGGGCGGTGTTCTTCACACTGCTGGCGGCCTTCGCGGCGGTAACTTCCCTGCCCCCAGCCATTGGCGAGGCATTATTGCTGGAGGGATATCGGATGCCCAGCATGCAGGGCTGGCTGGTCACGCTCTATATCGCGATCTTTCCGTCCTGCCTTGCGCAACTCTTCTTTCTGCGCGGGGTAGACGCCATCGGGCCGGGGCGCGCGGGGGTGTTCATCAACCTCGTGCCGGTCTTTGCATCGCTGCTGGCCGTCCTGTTACTGGGGCAAGAATTCGCATGGTATCACGGCGCTGCGCTTGCCCTCGTGCTGGGCGGGGTATGGCTGGCGCAGCGGCCCGGCAGTTGAGCCACAAGATTACCTTTGCATTCTATTTTACGCTTAAAGCGAATTGCGCAAACGTTGATCCATAAAGCATCAGGTTTCACGCGAATCTTGGCGGGAAACCTGATTCAACAAATGTGCAAATCGCTATAGAAGGCATCGAAGGAAGGCTGCGCGATCGAGATCGAGGTGGAAAACCACGAGAATCTCTACTGCAACCCTTTTACCATGGCCTGCTCAGATGGTGATGGTCATTAGCACGACCTGCTCACCCATCCCGTCTCCATTTATCGTATCGCCGCTGATGCTCTCATAGACGATATCCATATCATATGGCCTGCGCGACGATGCACCAACCCATGTTACGAAACGGTCAACCCGATTCAAACCGCCTTCAGGCGTTGCATCCGTAAATGGCATGACAAGACGAGATAGAGAGTAGCGCGGACCATGTTCGAGCTTAGGCTGTAGTATAGAAAAGGTCGGCTGACGTGTACGCTCACTTTCGACATAGGGCGCTAGGGCGAGTGATAAGGCATTACCAGTTAGGCTATCCTCAACGTATTTCTTATGAAGATTTGCACCGACATATTCCTGTGTCCGCCCCCCATGCAGCGTCACAAAATACCGCTTTGTGCCCCTGTGCAGCTCCAAAATACTGATATCTGAAAGCCAATGACGCCAATCAACTGGCTTCAAGTTCGCACGCGATGGCAACGCCCGTCCGCCGCACAATCGCTTCCAGAGGGTGAGCGCCCCTCTAGCAGCTTCTGGAAGCGCAAGTTCACCATGCGGCGAGGTCAGAAAGGTTTCTTCATACGAGGTCATCGCCGAAATCTAGCAACAATCGGTCAACACAGAATTAGCCGCGCAGAAACATTTGATTACAATTATTACTTGTTCCTTGTGCAAAAATAGCGGCCTATAAAACGCTTGGGTCGCGTTTACGGGCAACCATAATCAGCAGCATAATTCGAAAAAACTCACAATTCTCTTTGATGCTTGAAACCGTTTCGCGTTCAATTCGGACCAGTAATCCGTCGTGATGCGGATAGACGGAGGGATATAGAGATGTTTTGCGTATTATTCGAGGTCGAGCCAAAACACGGGCAAGGCCAAGCTTATCTTGATATTGCCGCCGCCATGCGCAGGCAAGTAGAGGCCATTGATGGGTTTATCGGTGTTGAACGATTTCGTGACCTGAGCCGGGATGGTGCATTTCTGTCATTTTCGCGCTGGCGCGATGAGAAGGCACTTATCCGCTGGCGCATCGACGCAAAACATCATGTGGTACAAGCACGAGGACGTACTGAAATCTTCGACGGCTATCGTATCCGCATTGGCGAAATGACCGCCGATAGCGACCATGCTGATCCGCCCGCCCAGTTCCGTTTCGATGAAACAGAGACAGGAGCAGCGAAATCCGTGGTTTTGGTCGAGCACGCGGCGGGTGTTGCTGTGCCAGCGCCCGGTGCCTTGAGCCATGTTACCTTCGACAGCGTGACAAACGAGGGACGTTCCGCGACTTTGACGGGATGGCTCGATGATGTGACGGCGGCTGGGCAAGCCATTCCGAGCGGCACACGGGCGCGTCGTTTTCGAATCGTTCGCGACTACACGATGGTCGAGCGGACCGAAGCGCCGCAATATTTCCCAGAGGTGGCCTTTGCGTGAGTAAGGCAAAAAGTTAGCGGCATGAAATAATCATGCCGATGCGCCATGCTGTTTCCGCCTCATTATAGCGGCTTACGCGATACCAGAGCCACGTTTGTGGTTTCATGATCGTTGGCCAAGCGGTATAGCGACCACCGGCTACACCCGATTAGCGAGGCAGATGTGAGCAAGACGAATCCGGGACGTTTTTTTGAGGATTTCACTGTGGGCGAGACACTCGTTCACGCGACACCGCGCACCGTGACCGAAGGGGACCGGGCGCTCTATACCGCGCTGTATCCCACCCGGTTCGCGCTCCCCTCCTCGGACCAATTTGCCCGCGATTGTGGCTTTCCCGAAAGTCCGCTGGAGGATCTGATCGGCTTTCACGTCGCTTTTGGCAAGACGGTGCCGGATATTTCGCTGAATGCGGTGGCCAATCTTGGCTACGCGGAATGTCGTTTTCTCGCGCCCGTTTTCCCCGGCGATACGCTGGCCACGGTGTCGGAGGTAATCGGCGTCAAGCAGAACTCAAACGGCAAGACCGGGATCGTCTGGGTCCGCTCGACCGCGCGCAATCAGACGGGCGAGGATGTGCTGACCTGGGTGCGATGGGTCATGGTCAAAAAGCGCGATGCGGACAGCGCCGCCCCCGTGGAAGTGGTGCCAGAACTGGCGGCGGCAGTCGCCGTTGAGGATATCGTGTTGCCCGAAGGGTTTGGGTTCCAGAACTACGATTTCGATCTAGCGGGGGAGCCGTATCGGCTCGATGACTACGAAACCGGCGAAATCATTGATCATGTGGATGGCGTAACGATTGAGGAAGCCGAGCATATGATGGCCACGCGCCTGTGGCAGAATACGGCCAAGGTGCATTTCAACACGCAGGCGCGCGAGGGCGGGCAACGGCTGATCTATGGCGGCCATGTCATCAGCCTCGCTCGTGCGCTTAGCTTTAATGGGCTGGCCAATGCACAGATGATCGTGGCAATCAATGGCGGTAGCCATGCCGCACCCTGCTTCGCCGGGGACACGGTCTATGCATGGTCAGAGGTGCTGGAGACAGCCAGCCTCGACACGCCGGGAGTCGGCGCGCTGCGCCTACGGCTGGTGGCGACGAAAGACCGAGCCGAGACACCGCGCCTACGCGGGGAAGACGGGAAATACGCCGAAGGGGTGTTGCTCGATCTGGATTACTGGGCGCTGGTGCCACGTTAAAAAAACGGCGGAAACAAAAACCCCCGGAACGCGAGATGCGGACGGGGGGGGGGTGATTGCATCGATGATCGAAGCCGTCAGGCAATCACTCCAGTCATCATTACGCGGCGAGCCTCGGCATAAGTGACGAGCTTGCGCTTGTTCTCATCCCAAAGCTGTAGCTTCACGCAGGCGAGACTCTCGCGCAGGGTCAGGCGGCTGATCTCGCCCAAATCGGGGTGATCCTTCAGCACTTCAGACAGCCGGTAATAGGGGATGCGGCTATAGAGGTGATGGACGTGGTGGATGCCGATATTAGCCGATAGCCATTGTAGCGGCTGGGGCAATACCAGATGCGACGAGCCATGCAGCGCGGCCTCATGCACCTGCCACTCATCCTCAGTATCCCAATGGGTATCCTCGAATTGGTGCTGAACGAAGAACAGCCAGATCCCCATCGCCGCCGCCATTAGCGTCACCGGCAGGAAGATCGCGAGGAAGGCAACCACGCCGATATACCATGAGATCGCGGCCCCCACAGCAAGCATGGCGATGTTCGTGCCCATCGCGCTAACCCAGTATTTCGCCTGATCCATCAGTCCTAGCGGCAGGCGGTTCATCAGTAGGTACACATAAACTGGCCCAACCACGAACATGGTCAGCGGATGGCGATAGGCCCGGTAAGACAAACGCCCCCACCATCCGCGCGCCTCGTATTCACGCACCGTCAACGTCATCACATCGCCAATGCCACGCTGATCGAGATTGCCGGACGCGCCGTGGTGGATGGAGTGGTATTTTTTCCACATCTCGTAGGGCGTGACCGTCACAACACCTAGGATGCGACCCACCCAGTCATTCGCCTTTTTGTTGCTGAAAAATGCCATGTGTCCGCAATCATGCTGGATCAAGAACAAGCGGACGAGGAAGGTAGCCGCCAACAGCGAGACGGGCAGGGAAAGCCAAAAACTGATCGTATAGGCCTGATACGCAATGACCCAAAGGACAATGAATGGCAGCGCCGTGATCCCAATTTCATAGATGCTACGCCAGAGGATCGGTTCACGGTATTGCGATAAGGTGCGTATCCAGTCGCGAGCAGCGATATCGGGTTGATCCGTATCGGCATCGAAGTCGTGATTCATGGCATTCATGCGTGGAAAAGCCTTTTCGTAACAGGGTCGAACGCAGGTGAAGAACGCGGAGCATTGTGATGCGACCGCGTGCATTCAATTGTGGAATTATCTTCTTTCTGTCACAGGTAGTTGGTTAACGCGAGGTTAATGGACCGGATCATTGTCCTTGCGTCACCCTGTCACCGGCCCTGATACGGGTGGGTATGGCGCTTGCCCTAGCGCATTGTATTGCCTAATGTTGCGTCGCAAAAGAGGCCATGACACGACGAGGAAGGTTCCGCCCATGTCGCAGACCGAACACGGTGCCGCCGTCAATCGCGGAAACCGGCCATTATCGCCGCATCTACAAGTTTACAAACCACAGATCACTTCGGTCATGTCGATATTTCACCGCGTTACCGGCGTGGGAAATAGTATCGGGGCGATTCTCGTGGCGATATGGTTTATCTCGGCGGCGATAGGCGCGGGGCCGTTCGATACGGTCAACGGGTTGCTGACAAGCTGGGTCGGGCACCTCATCCTGTTCGGGTTTGCGCTGTCCGTCTGCTACCATCTGTGCAACGGCATCCGGCACCTGCTGTGGGATGCGGGCTATGGGTTTGAGCTGGATCAGGTAAAGACGACCGGTATCGTCGCGGTTTCGGCGGCGGGGCTGATGTTTCTTGGCCTGATGATCGTCGGCTGGATGAATTAAGGAGACGCGCCATGACTATGATGACCTCCCGCGCCCGTGTCCGTGGCCTCGGTTCCGCCAAGAGTGGGACGGAGCATTGGTGGACCCAGCGGCTCTCCGCGATATCGCTGGCGGTGCTGGCCCCGCTGTTCTTCATCCCGTTTGCCATCGCTTTGGGCAAGCCGTGGGATGAGGTGGTGACGATCTACAAACACCCCTTCAACGCCATCGTCGCCGCCGCCTTTTTACTGGCGGTGTTCCACCACATGCGCCTCGGGTTGCAGGTGGTGATCGAGGACTACATCCACGCCCCCGCCCTGCGCACGGGTTTGCTGATCTTCGTAAAACTCGGCTCGCTCCTGCTGGGCTTCGCGGCGGCGTTCTCGGTCGCAATGATCGCGTTTGCGGTTTGAATGGTGTGTAAATTTTTCTAAAAGTACCATAATAATATGTCAGGGCAATCGCTTGAAAGATTTTTCCGCTGCCCCGCACTTGGATGGCCCCGCGCAGCAGCGGAACCTCCTTATGCTTTGCGTTGACTACAAATTATAGGAGGTCCCGCATCTGCAAAGCGTCATTTCATGCCGCATTGCGTTCGGGGCAGCATGATTTCTTCTTTGAGCGATTGCCTTGAATAATATGTTTTTAATTTTTTTTCATCACGATCTATTGAATTTTAAATAAAGCCTCCTTTAATAATTGGGCTTTTCATTTTTTTGGTGCGTGCTTTATCTTATTTGCGCTTTTTTTAACAACTGTGCTAGAGTGTAACACATGGCAAATCTAATCGTAAGTAGTGGCGTCTCTTTCTCAGTAGAAATAGGTAGTTTTAAGTTTGAAACGCAACGGTTGGATGGAGTCGCAAGTTGACGGATTTGCCAAATTTTTCTAAGAGGGCTTCGACAGATTACTTGAAAACGAGGAATTTACGAGTATAAATAGTTTGTTCTTGCGGCCACTGTCACCTTATTACTTTGAATACTAATCGATATAATTCCATGTTCACCATCTTGCAGCCCCAGTAAGGCTGGCTGTTTGGGCAGTGATGGACAAGTTGTCGCACCCTTTCAGCGGCCCCCTAATCCATAGCAAGATTTTGAGACCACGGTACAGAATCTGGAATATTCGCGCGGGCAAGTCTGCGACTGAATATGTGTTGCAAGCATTTCTCTGAGGAGAACACGCCTACAACAGGTGTGGCTTCGGTGAAGCGCATGGAGAAAACCGGTATCGATTAGGAGACGATTTTACCATGGCCCGACAGTATGAAGAATCGGTTGATGCTCACACATATCATTCTGAAGGGCAGGGTCGGATTGGCCGGAAACATGGGGTAATGCGCCCATTCACTAATGCTTATTGGGATAGTATGCGATCCGGCATTTATGTCGATATCGTCTCTGGCGAGCCGCTCTTTGCTTCCACCGACAAGTTCGATTCTGGTAACGGTTGGTCGAGTTTTACGCGCCCACTTGAAAGACAGCATATCGTTGAAGTTTCCGATGAGAGCCACGGTCTTGCACGCATAGAAGTACGATCAAAAAATGCGGGCAGTCATCTCGGCCATGTCTTTCCGAATGGATCGGCGGACAAGTCAGGTATGCGGTATTGCATTAATTCGGCTGCGCTCCGGTTCGTCCCGGCTGATGAGCTTGAACAAGAAGGCTACGGCGAGTTTCGACAAATGTTTGAAATTGCTTTGGGGAGGGCGGATCGTGCACCGGGATCTTGAGCGCGCAATTCTCGCCGGTGGTTGCTTTTGGGGAATGCAGGAAGCGTTACGCAAGACAATGGGCGTCCTTGGCACCCGCGTCGGATATACGGGCGGCATGACACTAAACCCGACCCATGCCGATGTGATGACTGGGCAAACCGGCCATGTCGAAGCGTTAGAGCTGGTCTTCGACCGAAACATGCTCACATTTCGGAGCTTGCTGAGTTTGTTTTTCCAAATACACGATCCAACCACAGTCGATCAGCAAGGTCGTGACCACGGAACCCAATATCGCTCGATGATCTTCAATACGACAGATGAACAACTCTGGATTGCGCGTGATTTTATTGCCGATATGGAGGAATCCGGTCTTTGGCCGGGTAAAGTCGTGACAGAGATACGCCCGGTAGGAATATTTTGGGATGCAGGGCCCGAACATCAAGACTACTTACAGCGCGTACCAGATGGTTATACATGCCACTTCCCACGACCAAATTGGAAGCTACCAGAGCGAGTAAAAAAAGAACTAATGAATTAATTAAGTTGACGGTCAGTCGTGCTGAATATTGCGGAAAATTCGTATATTTTACCAATAAGTTATTTTTTAGTATTTTTTAGACGCTCCAAATTTTTTATATTTGAGAAAAATTCTGATTTAGGGCGCGTTTGTGCCTTCCTTGAAAAGGCTTTCGCCAGTGCTACCGTATTTCTCGGTTAGAGTGGGAAGGGGGGCCAACAGTCCAATCGCAACGGTTTTGCCGAGCTGGACATTGTGGAAACCCCTGAAAACATCACCCTAACCGTGTGTGACTTCATTTCGCTAAAGAGAGATTTTGATGCCTGATTTTGATGTTGATGTTGCCATTTTAGGCGCAGGGTCCGCTGGTATGTCTGCCTATCGCGAGGCCCGTAAATATACGGACCGGATCGCCATGATCGATGGTGGGCCTTTGGGTACCACCTGCGCGCGGGTAGGGTGTATGCCGTCTAAATTACTGATTGCGGCATCAGAGGCATTGCATCGCACGCATTATCTCGACGAATTCGGTATCAAAGCAGGCGAAGCTAAAGTCGATGGTGCCGCCGTTATGAAGCGTGTGCGCGACGAGCGTGATCGTTTCGTCGGCTTCGTCGTTGATGCAGTCTCCGGCTATGATGAGGGTCATTTGATTGCGCAATATGCGCGTTTTGAAAATGATACGACCCTGATTCTCGATGACGGAAAGCGTCTGACAGCGCGTTCGGTGGTGATTGCTACAGGCTCGCGCCCGAATATCCCCAAGCCTTTTGAGGCAGTGACCGATCGTTTGATCATCAATGATGATGTGTTTGACTGGCAAGATTTGCCTCGGTCTGTTGCCGTATTTGGTGCAGGCGTCATTGGCCTAGAGCTTGGGCAAGCGTTGCATCGTCTCGGGGTTAATGTTCATCTTTTCGGGCGTGACAACCTCGTTGGCCCGCTCTCTGATCCCGATATTCTTAGCTATGCTGCCAAAACATTCGCGGCGGAGTTTCCGGCGCATTGGCATGCGGATACCAATATCCGGCGCGAAGGGGACGAGGTGGTCGTTTCCTGGTCGGGGGCCGATAGTGGCGAGGAACGGTTCGATTATCTACTCGCGGCCACCGGGCGGCGGGCGAATGTCGATCAGCTTGGTTTGGAGAATACATCGCTGACCCTCGATGATCGTGGGGTTCCGGTATACGATCCCTTGTCGATGCGTTCCGGGGACAGCACAATTTTCATCGCTGGCGATGTCACCATTGATTTGCCGTTGCTGCACGAAGCCGCCGACGAAGGGCGTCTAGCGGGTGAAAATGCCGCGCGGTTCCCCAATGCCTATCGCAGGGCGCGGCGCACGCCGCTCGGCATCATGTTTACCGATCCTCAAATCGCGCTTGCGGGGCGTAGCCATCGTGATCTTGTGGCGGCGGGTATCGAGTTTGAAACCGGGCATGTCTCCTTTGAAGATCAAGGTCGGGCGAGGGTCATGCAGGTCAATAAAGGCTTGCTGCATATCTACGGCGAGAAAGGGACAGGGCGTCTTTTGGGGGCCGAAATGGTTGGCCCATCGGCAGAGCATCTTGCGCATCTTCTCGCTTGGGCAATTGCGAGCAACCTTACCGCTGGTGAAGCGTTGGAGCGGCCTTTCTATCACCCCGTGATCGAGGAAGGGGTGCGTACGGCGCTACGCCGCCTAAACCATGCCTTAGGCTTCGGGGCCAGCCCTCCCCCACGTTGTATTGATTGTGGACCGGGAGGGTAAGCCTATGGTCAGGAATGCGAGTGGCCGCCGGTTCGTATTCGCGGCCTTGATCGGTTGCCTTGCGATGGCTGTATCGGGCTGCGGAAGCACGCGCCCGGAAGAAAGTCCCACAATCCGCTCCCTCCTGCCTATGGAGGCGATTGAGCGCAGGGATCCAGACGTACTGCCCGCCGGAAGCACCGGGTACGAAGACCCGGACGGGGTTCTGAATATTCTCGCGCTGTCGGGTGGCGGGGCTTATGGTGCTTTTGGTGCGGGTGTTCTTGCGGGATGGACCGAGACAGGGACACGCCCTGAATTCGACATTGTTACCGGCGTCTCCACCGGCGCATTGATATCGGTGTTTGCTTTCCTTGGCTCGGATTATGATCCGCAGCTCAGCGACCTCTACACCAATGTTACGAATACCGACATTTTCGTCGATAAGGGGACGGTTGGTTTTCTAGATGTTAGCCTCTACGATAACGACCCGCTCAAAAAACAGATCGAACAGGTTATCACCCCCGACATCATCGAGAAGATTGCCGCCGAACATGCGAAAGGACGCAGGCTTTACGTGGCCACCACAAACCTCGATTCTGGCGATTTGGTTGTCTGGGATATGGGTGATATCGCAAGTGGTGGGCGCACCGACCCCGCGCAGCATTTCCGAAAAGTGCTACGCGCCTCGGCGGCAGTTCCAGGGTTCTTTCCGCCAGAATATATCAAACCGCAACGGGGCGTGCAGCTTCGTCAGGCCCATGCGGATGGCGGTGTCAAATCCCCTGTATTGCTGAGCGATTTCCTTTTCCGCAGCGGTGTTGACGATGCCCGCCTCTATGTTGTCATTAATGATGTGCTGGCCGACCATGACCCTTTCGCCGCTGTGGAGGCAAGCGTCGCGAGTATCGCGCAAAAATCGATCTCCATAATGCTGCGCGAGTTGCTGCTTGAAAAAATTTACCGAGGGTACGTTCGAGCGTTGAATTCGGATACCGCGTTCTTCCTCACGTCAATTCCGCCAAAAGCTGACCCCCATGCCGGGCCACTGAATTTTGACCCATCTTTCATGCGTAGTCTCTTCGACACAGGTAAGGCGCGCTTTTCGTCACAGAACCCTTGGGATGATCATCCACCAGGGCTGCGTTCCTTCGATGCAATGCATGAGAAATCGAAGAAATAGACGGATATTCAGCTTGGTGTAAAGGTACGTACTGGTGTGATGGCTCGTTATTTCCATCTGTAGGACAAAAAGTCAGATGCCACTGCATGTACCTGCCACTCTCAACAAAAGTACATACTTCAGCGAAATCTGTGGAAGTTGAGCGATTTATTGAACCTCTTCAACGCGACGAAATGTCGATCTGTTGCTTGTCACTAAAACATGACTGGAAGATATGATGACCCATAATCTTAAAATTGAACCATCTGAAAATTGTGATCAAGTATGTAATTTACTACAGAATGTTCTCTATGATTTTATTGATCTTTCAGCCCAAGCAAAGCAGGCGCATTGGACTTTGAAAGGGTCAAACTTTCTGTCGCTCCATGATTTCTTTGATACTATCGCTGAAACGGCATCAGGACATGCAGATTTGATCGCAGAGCGGATCATTATACTGGGCAGATACCCGGTGGGCACTTTGCAAGCGTGTGCGGCCCAATCGTCCTTGCCCGAATATCCCTCAAACTTGCGCGATGAGGGCGAACACATAAAGGCCTTATCCATTCCGGTTTCGATGATCGCACAATCTGCACGGGAATGTATCGATGATCTGGAAGGTTTTTCTGACCCTGTCAGCGCCGATATCCTGACCGAAGTGTCTCGCAGTATGGACATGCTGTTATGGAAACTGTCTTCAAGCCGTTGAGCCATGGTGGCTCACAAAGGATGTTGCACTTGAATTAAATCGTTTCTGCTCTAACTATATTAACTAAGGACAGAATTTTTCTGTGGTCCTACGCGCCTAGCTATAATTACGCCGGAGAGTAGGATGCCACGAACATCTGTGCAGAGACCTTGGCCGTTAGCGGGAAAAGTCATTGCGCCAGGGGACTTTATGATCGGCGTTGTTCCGCCGATACAAGATTTGCAAACAGAGTTTGTTGACCCGATGAACCTGTTTGCATTGCATCAAAGTAGGTTCAGTGGTGTTGCTGAATTGGATGGGAACAGACGACAATTTTCGGTCGCCCCCGGTCAGTTTTCCTACGTGCCAAAAGGTACGTCGCAATTGATCGAGACGGAGGAATCGGGTGAGATTCTCTACTTGCGATGTGGCGATAAACTACTGGGTCGGTTTGAGGATGAGATTGGGCGCGCTGACGCATTTCTAGAACCCATCGATCACAACCCAAAGTTGGAAAGAAGCGCGCAGCTCTCAGCTCTCGTTATTGATTATCTGGCGAGCGATGGGTTTGGAGGGCGCCTAAAAGGCGAAGCACTCGCATCTTTAATGTTATGCGAAGTGATGAATTTTCGCGAGAGGGTGGATCAATCAGAATCTGCAGGACTTGGCAGGCGTAAACTCGAGAGGGTTCAAAGCTATATCGATGCCCATAGCGATGATGACCTGAGCCTTGCAACGCTGGCTGAAATCGTAGGTGTCAGCACATTCCATTTCTCGCGCATGTTCAAGATGGAGACAGGGATGACGCCGCATCAATTCGTGATGCAGCATAGGGTTAACCGTGCCCGTGCCATGCTACGCGATACGGATACCAGCCTTGCCGAAATTGCGTATAATCTGGGCTTTTCATCTCAAAGCCATATGACAGAATGTTTCAAGCGATTTGTTGGGGCGAGTCCTGGCCGGTATAAACGCATGATCCGTGAGTAAATATAAGTTTTTGCCCATTAGAGCGTTTAGAAAAGCTTCTTTATCAGGCTTATTGAGACACCCATAGACTCTGGTAAGTTGTCGTTGATGACTGATGATGTTGCTTTAATTTTAATCGCCGATTTAATTTCTGGGATTGTGGCTATTCCCACAAAGCCTAACGAAAGCGATTTTGCTGGGCGTCCATCGGGGCGAACGGGTTGTCCGAATTGTTCGTCCCCTTCAATTTGATCGTAGTATTCGCCTGCAAGACCGACTTGAAAGCGGCCTATTTTTTCGGTAACTGCAAAATCTACCCCCCATAAGTCGCCGGTTGAGTAGTCGGTATCAGAATTCGATAAGTACTTATTATAATGAAATTTAAAGCTGAATTCAGTCGCTTCACCAATAATCGGTGGTGTCGTGTAAGTTATAGCGGCGTGTGGAACAAAGTCCCAAATATTCCGCCCCAGTGTGAGGCCATGAGATTGCGCAAGTTCAAGATCATACTTCCCGATAGGCACAATAACGCCCATACCTAAGCGCAGGCTTAGACCCTCGATGATTGGCGGAGCGCCTTCATACTCCGAGAAACGTAGTTTTCCGAAGGATTTTGACCAAGAAAGCTCAACATACGGATCCCGAAACCCTCTCAGGCAGCGTTCGTCCGTTGAGGCAAACGTCCGCCCGCAGATCTGACCGCCAGCTAGCACCGTCAGCAGACCAACAGACCCGTCGAAAACTTTCACGTCCGGCACGTAGAGAAAAGTCGCCCCCACGATCTCGGATGTTGAATCAAGGTCATCTAAAAACGAAACGCGATCACCTCTTGTGTTGAAAAATCGCTCGTTCGTAACACTTACAAGGCTTGCGGCGGAATATAAGCCCGGAGGCGGTAGAAGTGCGGCTTGAACATCCGAAAAACCGATGGGTCCAGATACGCCACGCTCAACAGCAATAGCTTGTGATGGCAAGATCAGAATCGAAATTGATGTAAACGTAGAAGAGGCCAAAAAGAGTGTGAGAAAAAAGCGTGCTCCAGTTTTCCAATCAAAGATTGTGCCGGATTGCCTCAAAGGAATCCAGAGTCTGATTGCAGCAAAAACTGCCGGGTAATTAGTTTGATTACACCACAATTTATTTGCGTCCTCATGCTGAGATTCAGGCTGCTGATTGCGATACCTCATGAATTTAATGCATTATATTGCGATTAAACGCAAGATTTTGACATCAAAAATTACTTTCTGGAATCATAGCTGGCTCGACCTAAGTAACTTTCACTGGAATTCACCATTTGTTGGAGAAGAGCAATGACTATCAAGAACTCCGAAGCTGGCTGTGATTGTCATCAAAGCGATGCGGCGCAGGAAAAAGTGGATGCGGGACGGCGCAGATTGCTCAGCAAAGGCGGAATGACGTTGGCCGCTGCGACGGCGGCAATCACGACTGGTATGGGCGGCTCGACACTCGCAGCAACCGAAGAGGCCAAGGATCTCTACGCGGATCCTGAGAAGCCCGGACTTCCCGCAACCGATATGGATGTTGACAAGAGCAGAACGGCGCTCGTTGTCATCGACCCCCAAGTTGATTTCCTATCTCCTACAGGCGTGGCGTGGGGCGTTGTGGGCGAAAGCGTCACCGAACAGCAAACCGTTGACAATATCGAGTCATTGTTTAAGGCGGCGAAACAGGTTGACATGCCGGTCTTCATCTCACCGCACTACTATTATCCCCATGATCATAAATGGAAATTTGAGGGCGCGCTCGAAAAAACGATGCACTCGATTTCGATGTTCGATCGTGAAGGCCCACTGAATGTCGATAATTTCGAGGGTTCGGGTGCGGATTGGATGCCGCAATATAAGAAATATATCAATGACGGCAAAACCGTCGTCTGCTCCCCCCACAAAGTCTACAGCCTCGCTCAGAACGACCTGAATTTGCAGCTGCGCAAGCAGGGGATCGACAAGATTATCCTTGCTGGCATGTCCGCTAATCTCTGCGTTCAAGCACATCTTTATGAAATGTTGGAACTTGGGTACGAGGTCGCCGTTGTACGTGATGCGACAGCCGGTGCGAAGGTTCCAGAAGGCGATGGATATCTTGCCGCCTTGATTAACTACCGGATGGTCGCAAATGCCGTCTGGTGGACCGAGGACGCCGTCAGCCGCATCATCGCGTCGACATAGGCAAAGCTCGCCTTTTCTTTCACCCTCTGCGCCACCTTTTCTTCAAGATTGGGACAGTTATCATGACCTCTTCAAGGCTCTTACCCCCTTCACCAGAGGACCACGCGGCTTCAGGCGGTCTTATCAATCGTCGATGGTTGTTGCGGTCTAGTCTTGCGGTTGGGTCGCTTGGCCTGTCCACCAATCTTACGCGCGCAGGGCAGCTTGAAGTTCCAGAATGGAGCTCGAAGCCCGGCTTGGGAATGAGTGCGTATGGCCAACCATCTCCTTTTGAAGATGGTGTCGTACGCTCTCGATTTGATCTGTTTCCTGAGGGGATCGGCGATGGGTCAGGCGTCTCTTTCACCCCTCTAGAAAAACTGGCCGGAACGATAACGCCGAATGGCCTTTTCTTTGAACGCCATCACAGTGGTATCCCGGAGATCGACCCGGACGCGCATAAATTTGTGATCCATGGAATGGTCGAGCGTTCCTTGCTTTTCGATGTTGAGAGTTTGCTGAAATACCAAATGGTATCGCGGACCTGCTTCATTGAATGCGCGGGCAACAGCTTTTTCAACAGTCTGGGTGAGCCGCAACAGCGCACGGCAGGCGAAATCCATGGCCTGATTGGGAACGCCGAGTGGACCGGTATCCCACTCCGGGTGTTGCTGGAAGAAGCAGGTATTGACCCCCGTGCGAAATGGCTCGTCGCCGAAGGTGCCGATGCCGCGAAGATGAGCCGCAGTATCCCTGTGGAAAAGGCTCTTGAGGGTGATGCAATGATCGCTCTTTATCAAAATGGCGAGCGCCTGCGCCCTGAGCAGGGATATCCGATGCGTCTGGTTGTGCCGGGGTGGCAGGGCAGCATGAATGTGAAATGGTTGCGCCGGATCAAGGTTAGCGACACACCTTTCCACACCAAAGATGAGACGTCGAAATACACGCTCCTCCAGAAGGACGGTAAGTCGCGCCAGTTCACCTATCAGATGGGTGTCAAATCCGTCATTACATTCCCGTCGCCGGGAATGACGCCTGCCGGGCCGGGGCTATACAATATTTCGGGCCTTGCATGGTCTGGTGGTGGCCGGATCAAACGGGTTGAGGTTTCTGCCGATGGTGGACGGTCTTGGTCCGATGCCGTGATCGATGCGCAGCCTTTGCCTCAGGCGGTAACGCGCTTTCAGCAGCCTTGGCAATGGGATGGAGGCCCGCTTACTTTGATGAGCCGGGCAACGGATGAAACCGGGGCGGTTCAGCCGACGCGTGAGGCTTGGTACGAACCCTATGCCGCCGATCAGTTGTTCCATCAGAATTCAATCCAGTCTTGGTCTGTTTTGCAGGATGGGGAGGTGCGTAATGTCTATGCTTAAGATTTCGGTTAAACTTGCCTTCCTCTGGGCAGTTGCTTTTCTCTTTATTGAGGTAAACGCTCAACAGCTCGGTAAGGGGATATCCGAGGAAGATCTTGCCCCTTGGGATATCTCCGTCGATCCAAATGGATCGCGCTTACCTTCTGGGTCTGGCACAGCGGCAAAGGGAGCCGAAGTTTGGGCGGATAACTGCTCGGCCTGCCATGGGGAGAAAGCTGAGGACGGTCCCGCAGGTGCCCTCGTTGGCGGTGTTGGCTCTCTGACATCGGATGCGCCGGTCAAGACCGTCGGTAGTTTCTGGCCCTATGCGACCACGCTGTTCGATTATGTGCGCCGTGCGATGCCCTATCACGCGCCGGGCAGCCTCAGCGATGATGACCACTACGCGGTTGTCGCCTATCTGCTGGAGCGTAACGGGATCATTGACGAAGATGACGTGATGTCGGCGAAGACCTTACCCAAAGTAAAGATGCCGAACCATGACGGCTTCATTCAGTATTGGCCGTCAAAAGGCGACTGATTGAATATTTGCACCAATTTAAAAAGGAAGAAACGATGTCGGATAAAATCAGCTATATCATTGGTGGATCGTCAGGAATGGGCCTTGCCACGGCGAAGAAACTCGTCTCACAGGGCCGAAATGTTTGTATCTATGCCCATGACGCCCCAAAGCTGGAGGCCGCAAAAGCGGAGCTTGAGGCCATGCATGGTGGCCGCGTCGAAACGCGCGTCATCAATCTTTATGATTTTAAGGCAGTCGAAGCTGCGATTGAAGTAATCGGCGCGGAAACGCGCCATATTGATCAGTTGATGAATTCCGCCGGGGTTTTCGCTCCCAAGCCCTTTATCGATAATACTTGGGCGGATTACGACAAGTATATGGATCTCAATCGTTCGATCTTTATGATGACCCAAGCCGTCGTGCGCAATATGATTGCGCATAAGGGTGGTGCGATCCTGAATGTTGGATCAATGTGGGCACATCAGGCTATCAAAGCCACACCATCAATGGCTTATTCGATGGCTAAGGCGGCGATCCATTCCATGACCCAGCACCTTGCCATGGAACTTGGTGAGCATGGTATTCGCGTAAATGCAATCGCTCCGGCGGTGGTCGTTACGCCGATCTATGGCGAGTTTATCGATCCGAAGGAAATCGAAAGCGCCCTAACGAGTGGGTTCGACAGTTTCCATCCCATCGGACGGGTCGGACGCCCGGAAGACATCGCCAATCATGCGGCGTTCTTGCTGTCCGATGAAGCGTCTTGGACGACGGGGGCCATTCATGATGTCGATGGCGGCGTCATGGCCGGACGCTCCTGACACACTCTCAACAGAGGAAGGAACTGGCACATGCTACGCAGATCAGCACGGATTGGAACGTCGGGTGTGGTTGTCCTTGTCATCGCTATTCTTAGCGCTTGGTTATGCACATCTGCATTTGCGGGAGGAGCCGGGGTTAAAGACCGGGTTCTTACGGACCAGGAAAAGGTGTTTACACCGGCATTTCCGGGTGATGATGCGGTTGTCTTTGCGCGTGCATACGGGGATCGCAATACCCATGCGCATGGCACATTTGGGCGGTTTCCCGCTGAATTCGAGACGCCGCCGCATATCCATTCCCATGGCTATAGGGCGGTGGTTATCTCTGGCGAGATGACGAATCCATTCCCGGGTGAGAAAAGTCCACCTGTCATGCGTGCCGGTTCTTTCTGGTCGGTGTCGGCGAATAGCCCTCACACGACGGCTTGCGTGTCGAAGACGCCCTGCGAATTCTTTATGTTTTCGGAGAATGCGTTCGACTTCAAGCCGAGTGAATGAAGCCAATACCTTCGTAAGAAATAATACGAGACAGAATTTGAAGGCGTCCCTCGATAATGTCGGGGGGCGCTCTAATTGGCGTTTGTATCGAGACCTGTCGTGAAATGCGATTAGGCTAAACTATAGAGCGTTGGGGGATGTGCAGTCTAGGCGCACTTTCCGACACAATTTGGTCGCGTATCACTCTGGCGAACGATTTAGCCAGAGAGCTTTGTTGGGAGACTTCTTAATGCCCCTGCTGAGTTTCCTCTCTAGCCTTTTCCTGTTCGTTGTGGGGTTAGTTATCGCAGGTATCATTGCGGTTTTTGTAATCGACAGAACCCAAACCCATGATTCCGTGCGCAGGAATTATCCAGTCATTGGCCGTTTCCGAAAAGCGTTCTCGACTCTGGGCGAGTTCTTTCGCCAGTATTTTTTCGCGATGGACCGAGAGGAAATGCCCTTCAATCGGGCCGAGCGGGAATGGGTGGAAAAATCATCGGCGGGACATGACAACACGATAGCTTTCGGATCGACACGTAATCTTACGCCTATTGGAACGGCTATCTTTGTGAATTGCCCGTATCCAACGCTGGATGAAGATGCCGAAGAAGCGCCCGAACTGGTGCTTGGGCCATATACGGCTCATCCATATTCTGCGAAATCAATCATCAATATTTCTGCGATGAGCTATGGTGCGATTTCCAAGCCAGCCGTTCTTGCGCTCTCACGGGGGGCTAAGAAGGCGGGGTGCTGGTACAATACTGGTGAAGGAGGGCTATCCCCTTATCACCTAGACGGTGGATGCGATATCGTCTTTCAGATTGGGACCGCGAAATACGGCGTTCGCAATGATGATGGTGGACTAAGCGAGGAAAAACTACGCTCTGTGGCCGCCCATGATCAGGTGAAGATGTTTGAAATCAAGATGAGTCAGGGGGCCAAGCCCGGTAAGGGCGGTATCCTGCCCGCCGCTAAGGTCACTCCCAAGATCGCCAGCATTCGCGGAATTCCCGCTGGGGTTGATTCGATTTCACCAAACCGTCATCCTGAGATCGACAATAACGGTGAGCTTCTGGATTTTATCGCGCGCGTTCGCGATGTCTCAGGCAAGCCGACCGGGTTCAAAACCGTCATTGGTGCCTATGGTTGGCTTGAGGAGCTTTGCGAAGAGATCCATGCGCGGGGTATTGAAAGCGCGCCTGACTTTATCACCATTGACAGCGGTGATGGGGGTACAGGCGCGGCACCTATGCCGCTGATGGATAATGTCGGCTTACCGATCCGGGAAGCCTTGCCGATCGTTGTGGATATCCTGTCTCGCTATGGGTTGAGTGAACGCATTCGGGTCATCGCATCGGGCAAGCTAATCACCCCTGCCGAGGTTGCATGGGCTTATTGTGCGGGGGCTGATTTCGTCACATCGGCCAGAGGGTTCATGTTCTCGCTTGGCTGTATTCAGGCGTTGAAGTGCAATAAGAACACCTGCCCCACAGGGATCACAACGCATGATAAGCGTTTGCAGAAGGGTCTCGACCCCGAAGACAAAGCCGAGCGTGTGAAGAAATTTGTCGATAAAATCCATTACGGCGTGGGTTTGATCGCGCATTCCTGCGGTGCAAAACATCCCCGCGCGCTCAAGCGATATCATGTGCGACTTGTGCAGCGTGACGGTAAGTCGGCCCCCATGGATGAGGTGTATCCGCACCCCGAAGTGAAGCCGCAATTCGCCAAGGCGTCCTAAAACGTTAAATTCAGAAATATGGAAGAGCGTCATGCAAAAATTCGACACGATCAAGGCATCTGACCTCTTTGTGCGGGCACTCGAAAACGAGGGTGTTGAGTATATTTTCGGGGTGCCGGGCGAGGAAAACCTCGACTTTCTCGATTCCCTGCGTCGGTCGAGTATTCGGCTGGTCCTGACACGCCATGAGCAGAGTGCTGGCTTCATGGCCGCCACATACGGGCGTTTGACGGGTAAGGTCGGCGTGTGTCTAGCGACGCTTGGCCCCGGCGCGACGAACCTAGTGACAGCGGCGGCCTATGCCCATTTGGGTGCGATGCCGATGATGATGATTACCGGCCAGAAGCCGGTCACAAAAAGCAAGCAAGGCCGGTTCCAGATTATCGATGTCGTTGCGATGATGAAACCGATCACCAAATTCGCCAAACAGATCGTCTATCCCGACACCATCCCTAGCCTTGTTCGCGAGGCCTTTCGACTGGCCGCAGAGGAGCGCCCCGGCCCGGTGCATCTTGAACTACCGGAAGATATCGCCGAGTTCGATGCCCATGATGCGACCCTGTTCTATCCGTCAACCGTATGCCGCCCACAATGCGACGACATGACGATGATGCTGGCCGCAAAAATGATCATGGCCGCAAAGCGACCCTTGTTGCTGATCGGGGCCGGAGCAAACCGCAAGCGCATTATCGATGCGCTCTTGGCCTTCATCGAAAAAACGCAGATTCCGTTCTTCAACACTCAGATGGGCAAGGGCGTCATTGGCGGCTACCATCCGCTCTATATTGGTACTGCCGCCCTTTCGGAGGGTGATTATGTGCATGATGCTATCGATGCGGCTGATCTGATTATTAATGTTGGCCACGATGTTATCGAAAAACCACCTTTCTTCATGGAAAAGGGCGGGAAAGAAGTCATTCACGTCAGCTTCAACACGGCTGAAGTCGATGATGTTTATTTTCCTCAACTTGAGATGATCGGCGATATTGCATCGACGTTTTACAGGCTGACTGAGCAGGTCAAACATTCCGATGAATTTGAATTTGATCTCTTTGATGAAATCCGCCGATGCGTGATGCATCATCTGAAAGAGAATGCAGATGATCCGCGCTTTCCAATGGTGCCACAGCGCATCATTGCGGATGTTCGCAAGGTTATGCCGCCATCGGGGATTCTGGCCCTCGATAATGGGATGTACAAGATATGGTTCGCTCGAAACTATCGGGCCAGAGAACCGAATACCATTCTTCTTGATAACGCGCTGGCCACGATGGGCGCGGGCCTGCCCTCCGCAATGATGGCGGCGATGCTCTATCCCAATCGTAGGATAATGGCCGTATGCGGCGATGGCGGCTTTATGATGAACAGTCAGGAGATAGAGACGGCGGTAAGGCTGGGCCTTAATCTCGTCGTTCTCATCCTGCGCGATGATTCCTACGGTATGATCCGCTGGAAACAAGAAGTGGGCGGCTTTCCCGATTGGGGTCTGGAATACGGCAATCCTGATTTCGTTAAATATGCCGAAAGCTATGGCGCAACAGGGCATTGTGTGCCCGATGCAGAGAGTTTTGTTCCGATACTGGAAAACGCTTTCGAGGCCGGGGGCGTCCATATCGTTGAGGCCGCTATCGACTACTCAGAAAACAAACGTGTGCTGATAGATGAGCTTGGCGAGCGCAAGACCCAAGCATCGTAGATCGTATAGGATAATAAGGGGGTCGACATGGCTCAGGACACGATAACTGTTGAGCAGGCTTATGACGGCGCACCCATCGGTCAGGTGGCCCTTGATTCATGGGAAAAAGCCGATGCGTTTCTAACGCGCGCACAGGCGCTACATGCAGACCGCAAACAGTGGTTGCCTGCCCATGAGCGGATTGCGATCCTCAAGCGCCTTGCGCGGCTGGTCGAGCAGGAAAGTGAGGATTTCACGCTGCTTATCGCCAGAGAAGGGGGCAAACCGTTGGGGGATGCGCGGGTCGAGGTTGACCGGGCCGTTAACGGCCTAGATCTTGCCGCAGAAGAAATCGGCCATCTGGGCGGCGAGGAAATGCCCATGGATTTGACGGCGGGTGGTGCCGGGCGAATTGCATTCACCCAGCGCAATCCGATAGGTCCGGTGGTGGCGATTAGCGCATTCAATCACCCTCTCAATCTGATTGTCCATCAGGTTGCCCCCGCCATTGCAACCGGTTGCCCGGTTATCGTTAAACCAGCGGCGACTACACCCCTCTCTTGTCTCAGATTTATTGAATTGGCCCATGCGGCGGGGTTGTCGCCAGAATGGTGTCAGGCGATTGTCTGCGATCAGGTAACGGCAGAGCGGCTTGCAACGGATCCACGGGTTGCGTTTTTCAGCTTTATTGGTTCGGCGCGCGTGGGGTGGATGTTGCAATCGAAATTGTCGCCGGGAACCCGTTCTGCGCTGGAGCATGGTGGGGTTGCTCCCGCCATTGTCGCCGCCGATGCCGATCTTGATGCAGTTATTCCGTCGATCGTCAAAGGGGGCTTCTATCATTCAGGGCAGGTTTGCGTATCCACCCAGCGGATATTCGTTGAAAGAGCGAAAATTGATGAATTCACCGAAGCACTCGTCTCTGCGGTTCGTGAGCTGACGGTTGGCGACCCCACAGACCCCGCAACCGATGCCGGGCCTCTGATCCTGCCACGCGAGGTTGACCGTGTGGAGGCATGGGTTGAGGAGGCGATTGCCGGGGGTGCAACGCTCCTGACAGGGGGTAAACGCATAAGCGACCGCGTCTACGAACCGACCGTTTTGCTGGAACCGGCCCCCGATGCGAAAGTATCGACGCTGGAAGTTTTCGGCCCGGTTGTCTGCGTCTATGCCTATGACGAGATTGAGGATGCTGTTGCACGGGCCAACGCATTGCCCGTTGCGTTCCAGTCGGCCATCTACACGAAAGACATCGACCGGGCGCTGAATGCTGCACAAAACCTGTCAGGTGGGGCCGTTATGATCAACGATCACACCGCTTTTCGCGTTGATTGGATGCCCTTTGCGGGGAAAAGGTCGTCCGGCATGGGGATCGGCGGAATCCGGTACACGATGCATGACATGACAGATGAAAAGATAGTCGTCATCAAGTTGGGGCGATAGCCGATTTCGACCATAATTCTACGCCCCCGGCTGGTTTTCGGTGGCATCAGCCCTATTATCGCAAGTTACTACAATGAAACGCGATCAGGTTAAGTCATAGAGTATCGGGTAATGCGTATTCTAATCGCACTTCCCGACCCAACTTGATTGCGTGTCGTTCTAAATTGATAGAGCCGCATCCAAAGCGAAGCGAGTTGAACCATGAAAATCCAAGCATGGTTGATTTAAAAACGCAGGATTTCGGAAATAAAACAAATATTTTGGAATCCGACGAACCGGGTGCTGCCATTATAATCTGGGGGTGTGCGCAACTCATCGTATCGATGTTTTGCGTAGCGCAATTAAGGAGACGATAAATGATACGTTTGACAGGTTTAACAGCACTTGCAGCTATTTTTTTCGTAGGTTCCGTGGCAGTGGCCGATGAGGCGCTGGATGGATTTGAAATTGCAGTTGATAAGTCAGGTGCCATCCGGGTGCCCGATGTTGATTATCGTGCAGACTGGACGATGCTCGGTACGTTCTCTGTTGCGGGTGAGGAAGGTGCAGATGGACTACATGTCGTATACGCTCAACCCGGCGCTGCCCAAGCGTATCGGAAAGACGGCGTGTTCCCCGATGGTACGGTTCTGATCAAAGAATTGCTGGGTACGAAAACAGAGGAACTGACGACGGGAACCGTATCCTATGCGGCGGAAACATCCGGTTGGTTTGTTATGGTTAAGAATGCCAATGATCGTTTTGATGATAACCCGCTATGGGGCGACGGTTGGGGTTGGGCTTATTTTGACAAGGACGACAGGAATACGTCACCGACCGAAGATTATGTGGCGGAATGCAAGGCATGCCATGTTCCAGCGCAAGCCACTGACTGGGTTTACGTCCGTGGTTATCCGGCTCTGAAATCGAAATGATTTCTGAACTATACGAGTGATCTCGACATGAAAGTGATATCTTGATCGGGATAAAACGTGTCTACCTGTCCCCTGAAGAAGGGGACGGGTATCGCGTGCTCGTAGACCGACTCTGGCCGCGCGGTGTTACGCGCGAGCAAGCGCATCTGGATGAATGGCTGAAGATCATCGCCCCTAGTCCAGATTTGCGGAAATGGTACGGTCATCGCGAAGAGCATTGGCTTGAATTTCAAGCGCGCTACCGAGACGAGCTTTTGGAAGAGCAACAGGCTACGGAAATCGACCGCCTTGCTGAAATTGCCGCTTCGGGTACTCTCACCCTGATTTATGCCGCGCGTAGCGAAACAGAAAACCATGCGGTGGTTTTGAGCGATGTACTCAGGGACCGATTATCCGATTCGGATTCCTGCTAAAGCGAATTGCGATAATCCGGCCATATTCCACGCCAAGAACCGCGCGGAATATGGCGTTGGTGGTTCAAGATAACCGCAACGTGCTTTAGGTTCCATTCCCCGGCGCGGGGCTAAAGAAGCGTTCCAGCTTTCCGGCAACGCCATCTAACGCTTCGGCCTCGGCATCTGGCGCGCTCTGGGCGGTAATATTGGGCCATAGAGCCGCGTATTTGCCGTTCAGGGCTAACCATTCCGGCGTGGCCTCTGGGTCAGTATCGGCAAAGATGGCTTCTGCAGGACATTCCGGCACGCAGACACCGCAATCGATGCATTCATCTGGATGGATGACGAGCATGTTCTCGCCTTCATAGAAGCAATCGACCGGGCAGACCTCCACACAATCGGTATATTTGCATCGGATACAATTATCGGTCACGACGAATGTCATCTGTGACAACCTCATTAAACATGTATATGAAATGTATGTTAAGAAGGATTGGATAGCTGTTGTCAATCCGCGTTCTGGATACAAGCCTGTGATGATGAGCCTGAACTGCGTGAAGGAACTATATATGATGCATCTCAGATGCGATGATGCCTGGCATGGTATGCAGAGTTATGGGGTTCTCGCGTGTTACTGACCTATGGATATCGTCCATTCTTTCTTTGCGCGGGCCTCTGGGCGATTCTTGCTATGGGTATTTGGATACCGATGCTCAGTGGTATAGTCGAGCTTCCGACGGCTTTTGACCCGGTGTCATGGCATGCCCATGAATTCCTGTTTGGCTATCTAGGGGCTGTTTTAGGCGGTTTTCTGCTGACGGCCCTGCCAAACTGGACCGGGCGTCCGCCGGTTGCAGGCTGGCGGTTGGGGGTGCTTGTCGTGTTTTGGCTGCTTGGCCGCCTTGCCGTGGCGACATCCCTATACTGGTCTGCGGGGATCACAGCGGCGGCGGATCTCGTATTCTTTGTTATGCTTGCAGTGCTGGCGATGAGGGAGATTGTTGCGGGGCGAAATTGGCGCAATTTAGTCGTCATTATCATCCTGACTATCCTGATCGCCGCGAATGCGCTGTTCCATTGGGAAGCCGCGCAGGGCAGTTTTGTGGCGCAGGGCTATGGGTTTCGCCTTGGGCTAGCTGCGGGTATTATGATGATCGCCATTATTGGCGGGCGCATTATTCCTGCTTTCACCCGAAACTGGCTTGTGAAACGGGGGGCGCATTCGCTGCCTGTCCAGATGAATGTTTTTGACGGCTTTGCGCTGGTGGCGTTGCTGGTCGGGCTTTTTGCATGGGTGGTTATTCCAGAGAGGGCCGTCACTGGCGGGGTGCTGATTGGGGCCGGGGCGATTCATGCCGTGCGACTGGCCCGGTGGAAGGGAAGTAAGACCCTGAGCGAGCCGTTGGTCTGGGTGCTTCATGCGGGGTATGGATTTGTACCGCTTGGCGCGGTTTTGTTGGGCGTCGGGTTGTTGGCCCCGGATACAATTCCCGTTGCCGCTGCGCAGCATTTGTGGATGGCTGGGGCGATTGGTCTTATGACACTTGCGGTGATGACCCGCGCGACCCTTGGCCATGCTGGGGCAGAGTTGAGGGCGGGGACGGGTACGGCCATCTTGTATGGTGCCCTTGGTTTTTCGGTGATTGCGCGGGTGCTGGCCGGAGTGATGCCAGAGCTTGCCGATGCCTTGCACGCTGTTGCCGGGGTTTTTTGGATTGTGGCGTTTGGCGGTTTTGTCTTGATCTATGGGCCGTTCTTGCTAGGGCGGGTTGATGATCCGCCTGCTAAGGCATCATAACTGGTATTCTGTCAGTGGCAGTGGGTTGCACGGGCATAATTAATCATGTAAATGAAATGTATGTTTGAAGGTCCAATGCCCCTGACGCGCAAATGGGTTTTGCATTGGGGTTTCATGCAGTTGGCAACCAATGGATTCGGCTTGCTTTTTATTGAAACGGGGATGGTGCAATGGATGCGCCTGTGAATTTGGCCTCATTGGTAAAGCTGGCTGGAATAAAGGCTTGCGCCGCCGTCTTGAGAACAGACGAGGCCACCCTGTCGAATACCATGCGCGCTTTTTGCAGATGGATTCGCGAGCATCCGATAATTAAACTCAGTTTTCGTGAAAGCCATCAGTGGAAGCTGTGACGGCCTGACAAGGGTCGCTGAAGGGGAAGTAAGTGATTATGGGGCACCTGACGCAAGGGGAACGCGAGCTGGCGCTATTGACCGGCGCTTTGCTTTTGGCTCTCGGCATGTTGATGATGGTTATGGCGTGGGGTGATCCGTTATCGGTTCACGGGGCTATGTTCGGCTTCTCTGGGGCCGCTGTTATGGCCGTGACGCTGAGAGGGATGTTTGCCCCAGCGCCAGACGAAAACCGATTTGCATCCTACTATGACGCCCCCAGCAAGGCGGGAATCGTAATTGCGATGATCTGGGGCGTTTTTGCCATGTTCATCGGCGATTGGGTGGCTTGGCTGCTGGTTTTCCCTGAAATGACATTCGATGCAGGCTGGGCGAGTTTTGGGCGGCTGCGGCCCGTTCACACAACGGGCGTTATCTTCGGCTTTGGCGGCAATGCGCTGATCGCGACTTCCTTCCATGTTGTCCAGCGGACGTGTCGGACGCGGTTGCCGGATCAGTTCAGCCCTTGGTTCGTGCTGCTCGGATACAACCTCTTTTGCCTGATCGCGGTCAGCGGTTATATGCTTGGCGTCACCCAATCCAAGGAATATGCGGAGCCGGAATGGTACGCCGATATATGGCTGGTCATTGTCTGGGTTGCCTATTTCCTATTGTACATGCGCACGTTGGCCCGTCGCAACGAACCTCATATCTATGTGGCGAATTGGTACTTCCTCGCCTTTATTCTGGTGGTGGCCATCCTGCATATCGTCAATGGGCTGGCGGTTCCGGTTTCGGCCTTTAGCGCGAAAAGCTATTCGGCGTTTTCGGGGGTTCAGGATGCGATGACCCAATGGTGGTACGGGCATAATGCCGTTGCATTCTTCCTGACCGCCGGGTTCTTGGGCATGATGTATTACTACCTGCCGATGCAGGCGGGCCGCCCGATCTATTCCTATCGCACATCCATCGTTAGCTTCTGGGGCATCACGTTCTTTTATATGTGGGCGGGGTCACACCATCTGCATTACACCGCGCTGCCGTTTTGGGTGCAGACCCTTGGGATGAGCTTTTCGATCATGCTGCTGATCCCCTCTTGGGCATCGGCGGCGAATGCCCTGCTGACCCTGAATGGCGCATGGGACAAGGTGCGGACCGATGCGACTTTGCGCTTTATGGCTTTGGCGGCAATTTTCTACGGGCTATCCACGTTTGAAGGCTCGTTCATGGCAATTCGCCCCGTCAATGCGCTGTCCCATTACACGGATTGGACGGTTGGGCATGTCCATGCCGGGGCGCTTGGCTGGGTGGCGCTGATCGTCTTTGGAGCCTTTTATGCGGCAACGCCAAAGCTGTGGAAATGCGAGCGTATGTACTCGCCGGGCTTGATCGAAGTCCATTTCTGGCTCGCCTTGTCCGGGACGCTTATCTATGTCTTTGCGATGTGGAATTCGGGCATCATACAAGGGCTGATGTGGCGGACTTATAACGACGGCGGAACGCTGGCTTATTCCTTTATGGATTCCGTCAATGCGATGTACCCTTATTACATCGCGCGTGCCTTTGGCGGCTTGTTGTTCCTGTTGGGTGCGGTTGTCGGATTGTATAATATCGTGATGACGATCCGTACCGCTGCTGACACCTTGAGCGAGGCCGAAGACCGGCCACTTGGTCCAATCCTTGAGCCAGCGGAGTAACGGGCATGTTCGGCGCACATTACAAACTTGAACGCAACGCTATCGGGCTGGTCCTTATGATTATCGGCGTTGCCTCGATTGGCGGCCTTGTCGAGATTGCCCCCCTTTTCACCATTGACGAGACGGTTGAGGAAGCGCCCGATATGCGCGTCTATACCCCGCTCGAACTAGCCGGGCGCAATATCTATATCCGCGAGGGGTGCTATGCTTGCCATTCGCAGATGATCCGTACCCTGCGTGATGAGGTTGAGCGATACGGCCCCTATTCGCTCGCAGTCGAATCCCAATACGATCACCCGATGCTGTGGGGATCAAAACGCACCGGCCCGGATTTGGCGCGTCTTGGCAACAAGTATTCCGATGACTGGCATGTTGCGCATCTGCTCGATCCACGATCCGTCGTGCCGGGATCAGTGATGCCCGCCTATGCATGGCTCGCCCGTACCGAGCTTGATACCGACGATATGTCGGCGCATCTGTCGGCGCAAAGAGCGGTTGGCGTGCCCTATGACGAGGACATGATTGCCGAGGCGGCGGCGGATGCAATAGGCCAAGCGCGCCCCGATAGCGACGGTGCAGAGGGTGTGATCGACCGCTATGGGGATGACACGGCCATTAGGAACTTTGACGGCGCGCCCGGAAAACCAACGGAGATGGACGCGCTGGTCGCCTATCTACAAATCCTTGGGCGGCTGACCGATGTGGCCCATGCGGGGGCATCCGAAAACGTGGAAAGCGCGGAAAGCGGGAGTTGAAGACATGGAATTCACACATGAAACGCTGGTGGCTTTCTCGAAAACCTTTGGCCTGTTCTATCTGATTGCTTTGTCGATTGGCGTGCTGATCTATGCCTACCGCCCAAAGAATAAGGAGCGTTTCGAGCGCGCCGCGACCAGTATATTCGGCAACGAGGATCGACCATGTCGGTAGGCGAACGTGACCCCCATTCGGGCTATATGACAACGGGCCATGAGTGGAATGGCATCAAGGAACTGAACACGCCAGTCCCCAGACCTGTCTGGCTGTTCCTGATCGCTTCGTTTTTGATCTCAGTTATGATGTGGGTTTTGTTACCTGCATGGCCGCTTGGCTCGACCTTTACGCGGGGTGCGCTGGGGTATAATGAGCGTGCCGCATTGGACGAAAGGGTGGCAGTCGCGGCAAGTGCGCGCGCGAGTTGGATGACGCCGCTGGAGACGATGAGCTATGAGGAGGCCCGCGCGGATAGCGATTTGCTGATGCGGGTGAAGCAAACGGGGCAAACCCTGTTCGGTGATAACTGCGCCGCCTGTCATGGGGTCGAGGCAAAGGGTGGGCCGGGTTATCCAAATCTGGTTGATACGGCTTGGCTGTGGGGGGGGGATATCGACGCGATATCTGAAACCCTACGGGTTGGGATCAATACTGAACATCCCGATACTCAATATGCGCAGATGCCCTCCCTTGGTCGCGACGGCGCGCTCGACAAGAAATCGATCCTGCGCGTCATCTCCTATGTGCAATCATTGTCGAACCCGGCGATAGCGGAGGAAGCCCCGGCACGGGTGGCCGAGGGTAACGCGCTTTTCGCTGAAAACTGTAGTTCCTGCCATGGCGAGGATGCGAAGGGTATCCAAGAACTTGGTGCGCCCAATCTGGCCGATAAAGCATGGATATATGGTGGCGATAGGGCATCATTGTACCAGACAATCCAATATGGCCGGAACGGCCATATGCCAGCATGGGAAGGCCGATTGAGTGAGGCAGAACGGCGGCTTCTTGCGATCTATCTTCTCGATCTTGCCGAGAGTCAGCCACAATGAAGAGAACGGCGCGCTTTTATATTGGCCTAGGGGTCATCGGCGCGCTTGCGGTTGTGGCGTTGGCCAATGTGCATCTGGTCTATGTCGCGGTGACGACGCAGCCCGACTGCGTCGCCCATCAGAAAACGGCGGGGACGGCGGCGGGCGTCTACCGTGCTGCAAAATCGGCCTGCTGAGGCGGAACGAAGGAATACTGGAATGGACACACTCCCCGATATCGTTCCCCGGTTGCCACGCGAGGAAAGCTGGCACCGGGATGTTCCGCGCACCGAGGCACTGGAATGGTTGCGGGCTGGATGGCGGGATTTCAAAACGGAGAGGACGAACAGCCTTCTCTATGGTGGTCTGGTCTTCGTGATATCGCTGATCGTTATCGGCGGTATGCTCTTCTTGGGGATGGATTACCTGTTGTTCCCCGCACTTTCGGCATTCATGGTGTTTGGTCCCGCGCTTGCGATTGGGCTGTATGAAAAAAGCCGCCGCCTTGCAGCGGGCGAGCCTGTGACGCTTTCCGATATGGTGTTCGTGCGGCCAAAATCGGGATATCAGGTGCTCTACGCGGGCGTGATGCTGTGTTTGCTCGTGGTGCTGTGGATGCGGGCCGCCGTCCTGCTTTACGCGCTGTTCTTCGGGATGGTGCCGTTTGGGGGGATGGGTAGCATCCTGACAACTTTGTTCACCACATCCGAGGGATGGGGCTTGTTGTTTGTCGGTAGCCTCGTTGGTGGCCTGTTCGCGGCCCTTTCTTTCAGCATCAGCGCCTTTTCAATCCCGATGATGCTGGACCGCGAGCTTGATGCCTTTACGGCGATGGCGCGAAGCATGGCGATTGTCTCGAACAACCTACCGATTATGTTGAGCTGGGGGGCGATTGTGCTCAGCCTCTTTGTGTTCAGCGTGATAACGGGGTTACTGGGCCTCGTCATCGCTTTTCCGGTTCTTGGCCATGCGACATGGCACGCCTATAAAACGATGTGCCCGCCCCCGAAATGACCACGCCGCAGGATAGAGGGCTGCGCGAGAGTCGCGGCGATGGGGGAGGGTGCAGCGTCCTATCCGTCCCCGATATGCGTTGCTTTGGGTGTATCGGCAAGATTGAAGCGGGTTTGACGGCCCTTGATGGGGTGCGTAGCGCGCGCGCCAATCTCGGTATCCGGCGCGTTACGGTGCATTGGGATGGTGATTGCGAGCCGCCCTTCATCGACACTCTCGATGGGCTTGGCTTCAAGGCGCATGAGCATCAGCCTGATCTGGCACAGCCTGATGAAACGCTGTCTCGGCTCATTCGTGCGCTGGCTGTTGCCGGGTTTGCCACCGGCAATATTATGATGCTGTCGATCTCTGTCTGGTCCGGCGCGGATGCCGGGACGCGCGAGATATTCCACTGGATTTCCGCCCTTATCGCCGTGCCGACATTGGCCTATTCGGGGCAGGTGTTCTTTAAGTCCGCGTGGCGCGCCTTGCGCCGTGGCACGACGAATATGGATGTGCCGATTTCGGTCGGCGTGCTCGTGACGTTTTTGATGAGCCTTAGCGATACCCTGCGTGGGGGCGATCAGGTTTATTTCGATGCCGGGGTCATGCTGTTATTTTTCCTATTGATCGGGCGGACGCTCGACCATGCGATGCAGGAAAAGGCGCGTAATGCGGTGGCGGGGTTATCGCGGCTGATCCCCCCGAAAGCGATGATTGAGCACCCGGACGGAACGAGAGCACCGCTCGCCGTTGATAGGATCGACCCCGGAATGCGGGTTATTATCGCCGCTGGAGCGCGCATTCCGGTCGATGGGACCGTCGAGGAGGGTGCGTCCGAGATAGATCGATCCATTGTGTCAGGCGAAAGCCTACCTTGTGCTGTTGCGCCGGGGGATACGCTGCTTGCAGGAACGCTCAACCTGACCAGCCCGCTAACCCTACGCGCGACCGCGCGTGCGGGGGAATCGTATCTTGCGGAAATAAGGCGTATGCTGGAGGAGGCAGAGGCCGGACGATCCCGGTATCGGCGTATTGCGGATCGGGCCGCAAGACTCTATTCGCCGGTCGTTCATCTTGCGGCATTACTGACATTCATCGGCTGGTTTACGATAACGGGTGAGGTTTATCACGCGCTGACCATTGCTGTTGCCGTGCTTATCATCACCTGTCCCTGCGCGCTGGGGTTGGCGGTGCCGATGGTTCAGACGGTTGCGGCGCGGCGACTGCTGGAGGAGGGCGTTCTGGTCCGGGATGGTGCCGCGATGGAGCGGCTCGCCACGATTGACACTGTGGTCTTCGACAAGACCGGAACGTTGACATCGGGGCATCCGCATCTCGTCAATGGGCCAACCGTCTCTCAGGAGCATTTGGATCTTGCGGGTGCCATCGCCGCCTATTCTCGTCATCCCTATTCGACCGCGTTGACCGCAATCGCCGGAACACAATCGAAAATTACCTTCGACCATATCGAGGAAATCGCCGGATCAGGTGTGCTTGCACGATCCGGGGCCGTCACATATCGCCTTGGTAGGTCCGATTGGGCGGCTTCGGTGGGGCATCCTGATGGGGAGAAATCCTCCACCGTTTTGTCCAAGGACGGCGAAACCCTCGCGGTTTTCGAGTTTGAGCATCTTTTGCAGGTTGGTGCAGATAAAGCCGTTGCTACTCTGCGTGAGGCAGGTTTGCGCATCGAGATGTTGTCGGGCGATGCGCGTTTGCCGGTTCAGCGCGTTGCCGCCCAACTCGGAATCGACCATTGGGTCGCCGGGGCGACGCCCGCCGCGAAGATCGAGCATCTGCGCGCGCTACGGGCCTCTGGTCATGGGGTGTTGATGGTCGGCGATGGCCTGAACGATGTGGCCGCCCTTGCGGCTGCGTCGGTTTCTATGGCTCCGGTAGAGGCGGCGGATATTGGCCGGGCGGCGGCGGATTTTGTTTTGGTGCGTGAGGACCTGAACAGCATTCCCCGTACCCTTCAAATTGCCCGCCGATCCGCGCATCTGGTCCGGCAGAATTTTGCAATGGCTGTGGGGTATAACGCCCTTGCCATACCGTTTGCGGTTTTGGGATATGTCTCGCCACTGGTGGCCGCCTTGGCTATGTCTGGGTCTTCATTGCTTGTGACGATCAATGCCTTGCGGCTGAACGGGTCTGGCAGGATGATGCAGCGAAACGGGCGCAGCGACCGTGTGGTCCATCCCCCAGCGCAGGAGCGCACAGCATGAACGCCACGATCTTTCTCATTATTATTTCTCTTTGTCTTGGGGCCGCCGGTCTTGGCGCTTTCTTCTGGTCCCTTAAACATACACAATACGATGATCTTGATGGCTCCGCAGAGCGCATCTTCCTCGACGAACACGACCGCCCTTTGAACCCGCGCCACTAATGGACAAGAAACTATGACCGATTTCGCCGCCAGTCTTTCGAGTGATCCGACCAAGATCCCTGTGATTGATATTTCTGCCCTCATGGAATCCGGGGAAACCGCCGATGTGGCTCGTGCCATCAATCGGGCGGCCACGGATTTCGGGTTTTTCTATATTTCGGGGCATGGCATCGAGCCGAGCCTAATTGATAAAGCGTTTGCAGCATCGCAGGATTTCTTTGCGTTGCCCGAAGCCGATAAAGCGACGATTGCCGTGGATGAAACCCAGCGGGGATGGATGGCCACTGGCATGTCCAAGATGAAGGGTGCGGCAACCCACGATCTTAAGGAGGTGTTTTTCTGGGGTACAGAAATTCCCCCCGGCCATCCTGATCTAGGCAAACCGCTTGTTGCCAGTAATAAATGGCCCGATGCTGTGTTTCCGCGATTCCATGAGGATATCGCGCAGTATTACGCAGCGGTTTGCGCCGTTGGGCATCAACTTCTGCGCGCGATTGCCACGGATTTCGGCGCTCCAGAGGATTTCTTCGAGCAACGATATAAAGACCCGCTGGCGCGCGGTCAGGCCGTCTACTATCCGCCATCGGGCGCAGGGGACGAGGCAGAGCAACGGTTTGGCGTCGCCGCCCATACGGATTTTGGGGTGCTGACCTTGCTTCTTCAGGATTCAAATGGCGGATTGCAGGTGCAAAGCCGTTCGGGCGACTGGATTGAAGCACCGCCCATTCCGGGAACGCTGGTCTGCAATATCGGCGACCTTCTGCAACGCTGGAGTAATGACCGGCTCAGTTCGACGGTACATAGGGTCATCAATCGATCAGGGAATGAACGCTACTCGATCCCGGTTTTCTTTGATCCGCACACGGACACTCTTGTTGATCCGCGTGACTTAGGGGTTGCGGAAGCGGATGCTAAATACCCACCGATTAAGGCGGGTGAGCATATTGCCGGGCGCAACAAAAAGAGTTTCGCGCAACATAAATGATCCTTGTGCAACGGCTATAGCGATTTGCGATAAACTTGGCGCTTGATGATTCAGGGTGATCGCAATTCGCTTTACACTCTGGTGCGGGGCCGGGGATGCATGACCCGTATCCTTGTACGATTCTCTGAAACGGCCCGCCTCTCCAAAGGAAAGGCGGGCCGTTTGTTGTTTCATCGCTGGTGGAGGTGGCGTTACTTGTTCGACGCCCCGTTGATGTCGCGGAGGTATTCAAAGAAATCTGAATCCGGTGACATGACGATGCTTGAATTACCGCCTTTCAGCGAGCTTTCGTAAGCCTTAAGGGATCGTTGGAACGAGAAGAACTCGATATCGCGACCATAGGCATCGGCGAAGATCGCGTTGCGCTGGGCATCGGCGATACCCATCCGGGTCGTCGCATCGCGGCGTGCTTCAGCCACGAGTTCAACCGCTTGCTTCTCGGCAATAGCGCGGATTTTCCGGGCTTTTTCCTGACCATCGGCGCGCAGGCCGAGGGCAACGGCCTTACGGTCCTGCACCATGCGGTTATAGGTGGCCTCCAGCGTTTGTGCGGGCAGGAACCAAGTGCGGATGCGCACGTCGAGAATTTCGACGCCCAGAGATTTGGATTCCGTCTTGGCAAGCTGTGTGACGCGCTGGAGGATATCCCCGCGCTTGCTCGACAACACGGCATCGGCGGATTCGGAACCCAGAACCTTACCGAGACTGTCGCTCAAAACCTTTTCGAGGCGAGGCAGGGCGTTATCCACATCGGCGACGGCTTCGCGGAACTGCTGTGGATCGGTAATGCGCCAACGGGCGAAGGCGGCGGCGACGCGGCGCTTGCCGTCTTCGGGTAGGATCGTGACTTCGTTTGTTTCCAGCGGCAAGATGCGCTGTTCATAGACGATTTTAGTATTGAACGGTGCGGGCAGCTTGAAGTGCAGGCCCGGATCCTTGATGACACGGTCCACCTTACCAAAGGCGAGGACCAGTGCCTGCTTACGCTCATCCACGATGAAGACCGTGGAGTAGATTAGCAGGAGAATGGCGACGATGATGCCGCCGATAATACGACCTTTCGTCATTACTGGTTACTCCCTTTACGGCCAAGCTCATTGAGGGGCAGATAGGGCACCACGCCGGAGCCTCCCCCACCGCCACCGACGGATTCGTCGAGGATAATTTTATCAATGCCACCCAAGACACGCTCCATCGTCTCTAGGTAGAGGCGTTGGCGGGTGACTTCGGGGGCTTTTGCGTATTCTTCCTGAATCGCCGTGAAGCGCGCGGCCTCACCCTCTGCATCCTTGACGACGCGGGCGGTATACCCGTCGGCGTTTTCCAGAAGCTGGGCGCTTTCACCGCGTGCATCGGCGAGTTTTTGGCGCGAGTAACCCTCGGCCTGTAGCTGAAGCGATTCCTGTTCCTGTGTGGCCTTGGTCACGTCATCGAATGCCTCGACAACAAGGTCGGGCGGCGCGACGGAGACGAAGTTGACGCGGATGACATTCACGCCGGATTGGTAGCCGTCGAGCGTCGTCTGGATCAGGTTGCGCACTTCCTGCGTGATGATGCCGTCGCGGTTCAGCACGGGTTGGATTTCGGATTTGCCGATCACTTCGCGAATCGATGCCTCGGACACCGCCTCAATCGTCTGTTCGGGCAAAGCGAGGTTGAAGAGATAGGCGGAGGGGTCGGAGATGTTCCAGACGATCTGGAAATTCACATCGACCACGTTCTCGTCGCCCGTAAGCATCAGCCCTTCGTCGCGAATGCTGCTACGGCTGTTACGGTTGACGCGGGTGTTATCCACACCGACTTCGACCGAACGTTCGTCGGTGACTTGCAGCGTTTCATGCGTCTGAATCGGCCATGCGGCGAAGTTCAGGCCCGGCGAACGCGGGGGTGGAGAATATTCGCCCAAAGTCAGCACGATGGCCTTTTCGTTGGTCTCGACCTGAAAGACGGATGCCCAGATCCAAGCCGCAACCAGAAGAATCGCACCGATGCCAACTAGTGCTTTAGCGGGCAAGGGATCGCCGGGACCGCCGCCACCGTTGCGGCTGACCGCGCGGCGAAAACGTTCTTGCCCCTGTCGGAACAATTCGTCGAGGTCGGGGGGCTGTTGGCCGCCCCCGCCTCCCCCACCGCCGGGGCCACGTCCGCCACCGCCGCCGGAGCCACCGCCCCATGGGCCGTTTCCATTGCCGCCGCCACCGCCGCCGCCAGATGAACCGCCGCCGCCCCAAGGGCCGCCAGAGTTATTGCTCCAGGGCATTTGCGCTCCTCGCTTTATTCGTCTCGCGCATTGCGCGCGTACAGAAAATCTGGGTCGTTCTAGGCGGGAACCGTCTCTGGTTCAACGCCACTCTCGCCTTACGTGACGATTTGGTACATAGGAGGGCGCTGTTCAAGGTGATGCGACCAGATGGATGCAGGTTGTGGGGAGAAACGGGCATGACGGATAATGTGCGGGCGCAGCTTTATCTGGCCATTGATACGGGGGGTGTGGATGCTTTGCCCGCATTGCTGGCCGAGGTGGCGGTGGCCTGTGTCCGGCTGACAGTAGCTAGCGAGGCGGATGTGCCGGTGGCGGTTGCGTGCCGCGCCTATTGCCATGAACGCGACATTCCGCTGGTGATTGCGGCGGGGGATGACCTCGCGATTATGGTGGCACGGGAATCGGGGGCGGACGGGGTTCACCTGATCGGATCGCCCAAAGCTGCACCATGGGTGCGTGACCAGCTCGGCGACGACGTGATTGTCGGTATTGATCCCGGCCCCTCGCGCCATGACGCCCTGATCGCGGCGGAGAGTGGGGCGGATTACGTGTCGCTCAACGAGGATTGGCCCGAAGATGGAGGCGTGCCGGACGAGATCGTCTGGTGGTCGCAGATGATCGAAACACCGATGGTGGTGGAGAATGCAGGTGATGCGGCACGCGCGGCCTTGCTGCGCGAAATGGTGGAATTCGTAATGACCGATGCTGGCGGAGCGCGGGCGATGGAGGCTGCGTTGGTGTAGGGTTTCCTACACCGTGTTCAGCATCCAACCGATTACCACGACCTGCGGCACCGTTAACAAGGGGAGTAGCAAGGCCGCTTTCAAACGGCCCGTGACTTCCTTGAGGACCATGATTTCTGTGTAATCAGTGGCGGCACCGGCCATTAGGAAGGTGAAGGCATTGCCCGGTGCGGCGGCGCGAGTCATCAGGTCTGCGGCGATGGGGACCGACCCTTCTGAGCATACCTCGATCAGCGTGGCGGCCAAGAGAGTCGTGAACAATCCGAAGAGAGTGGCGCCAAACCATGTTGCGAAAATCTCTGTTGGCACGGTCGTTTGGATGATTGCCGCCAGAACCACACCGAAGAACAGCCAGCGCAGAACCATCTTGCTTGCGCTTATGGATCGTTGCGCGACGTCGCGGACGAAAGCCCAATCGTAACGCTGTGCTTTCAGACCGGCCTTCGCCTCGGCCCAGACATGGAAATTATCGGGTAGGTCGATGCGGTTCTCATTGGGTTTGACCCTGCCCGCGCGCTCCAAGGCTTCGACGGCCAATCCAGCAATCAAGGCGATGACGAGGGATGCGATGATGAACACCACCATCCAACCCCAACCCATCATCACACCGATAATGATCGTCAGGGACAGGGAATTCCACGGCGAGGCGATGAGGAAGGCGAAGACTTGACCGAGGCTTGCGCCGCGTTCGTATAGCTTGGCCCCGACCATCAGGACGCCGTGGTTGCACAGATCAAGGAAGAATCCGGCAAGCACCGCCCGCGCAAGGCTTTTGGCTCCCTGATCGCGCCCGATGATGCCGATGACGAATTGACGTGGAACCCGGTCGATCAAGCCCACGGCCACCATACCGATGAGGATGCCCCACCACATCAAGTTCATCATCTCGCGGATTGCATGGGTGAAATGCCCAACCCCGAACAGATCGCCATGATCAAGAACGAATGAAGCAAGATAGGCGACAACGATCACCACCCCAGAAGACCAGAGCAACCAATCGCGCTTGCGCGCAGGCGTAGCGCCGTCATTCGTCTTTGTGTTGCCGCCGCAACAAGCCATCGCTTTCGCGCGGGCAGGAGATGGATGAATCGAATCGGTCATGGGGTATTCTCCTTGAACAACAGGAGATATGGACCCTCCACTAACAGGAGACTCAAGGGGTATTTTGAAGAAGGGGCAAAAACGGTTTTTTGAGCGGCTAGCTTGTTTTGCCGGGGTGGCTGATTTTTATGCGTCGAATATCGGTTGCATAGGTCGATTCCCGGCTTGATGAGGAACGTCAGATCGCTCACACCATAGGGGTGCATGACGCCGGAGGACAGCGCCCATGAAGCTCGACATCATCATCGCGACTGATCCGCGCGATATCGGCGTGTGCATGGCTCTGCGCCGGGCCGTCTTTATTGATGAGCAAGGCGTCTCCGAAGCGGAGGAGGTGGACGGCGAGGACCATGCCTGCACCCATGTCCTCGCACGGCTAGGCAATGTTCCGGCGGGGGCAGCCCGGTTTCAGTACCGCCAAGACGCAGGTAAGCACTACGCAAAGATACAGCGCGTCTGTGTACCCGAAGGGCTACGGGGTCATGGGGTTGGCGCAGCGGTGATCACGTTCATCGTGGCGCAGGTCCGGGAGGAAAAGCGCACCCGCATCATCCGCCTTGGCGCACAAACCCACGCCCTCGCTTTCTATCAAGGGTTGGGATTTCAGGAATACGGCGAGGAATATGACGATGCCGGGATACCCCACAAAGATATGGAGATGAAACTGCGCTAAAATGGTTCGCGGCACCCCCCATAAGGATAGCCAATGTCTGTAACAGTTCGACCATTCACCGTGAAGGATTCCGAGGCATTCCTTGGCCTTCATCGTGCCTGTATGCAGCATTACGAAATCCCCCCAGCCACTCAGGCGCAAGAAGAACGGATTATCTCGTTACTTCTTGCGGAGCAGCATATGGCATGTCACCTCGCCTTCGATTGCAATCGCCCTGTTGGCTTTGCCTCATGGGGGCTGAATTTCCCGGCGGGTGCAGGCATTTCCCTCGTGATGAAAGAACTTTTCGTATCCCCTGAGGCGCGAAAGAAAGGCGTCGGCAGATCATTACTATACGCCCTTGTCGATGTCGCGCGAGCCGAGGGTTGCGTGCGTTTTGATTGGGCGACGGACGGATCAAACGGCGCGGCACAGCATTTTTACGCGGCGCTTGCGGCCCCTGAGATGGCCAAGCGCAATTACCGCGTTTCCAAAGCTGAATTCGACAGTTTTCAGGAGCGTATTGCCAATATTTGAGAAGATTCTCATGTCCTCCACATCAATAATTAGATGAATCGCCTGCCATCTTCTGGGTTGTCGCTTCTGGATCGCAAAAACAAGATACCATCGGTTTCAAAACTACGATTGAATCCTGAGAACAGCGCATACCGCCGCCTGTCACCTTTCACTAAGCGAATTGCGATTATATTGAATCACCAAGTGCCATGTTTTGCGCGGCTCTTGGCGCGAAACATGGCTCAGGTTTATCGTAAATCGCTATATCTTGACATCGCTGCATCGCAACCGCACCGTTACGGCGTCAACGTTTTGAAGCGGGCCGTTCTCGTTTCGCCGTGCAAGGAGATTTCCGATGTTGTTCAGAAAACCCGCCAGCCTGCTCTCGGCTGCTGCTCTCGCCCTCGTAATTGGCGCAACGGCACCAGCTTGGGCCGATACGCCGAAAGATACGCTCGTTGTCGCCGATAAGATCGACGATATCGTCTCTATTGATCCGGCGGAATCCTTTGAGTTCTCCGGCAACGATATGCTCAACAACGTGTATGATACGCTGGTTGAGCTGGACCCCTCAAACCTTGGGCCGCTTGTGCCGGGTCTGGCAACGGAGTGGTCGCTGGGCGATGATGGCGTGACCTATACCTTCAAGATCCGCGATGGCGTGTCATTCCATTCCGGTAATCCGGTCACGGCGGAAGACGCGGCGTTTTCGCTGCAACGCGCAGTCATCCTGAACAAAACGCCGAGCTTCATCCTAAACCAGTTCGGATTTACCGCCGATAACGTGGCTGAGAAGATCAAAGCCACCGGCGACATGGAACTGACTATCGTCACCGACAAGCCCTATGCGCCGTCATTCTTCTATAACTGCCTAACCGCTGTGGTCGCCTCCATCGTCGACAAGAAGACAGTGATGGAGAACGAAGCGAACGGCGATATGGGCTATGAATGGCTCAAAACGAATACGGCTGGGTCTGGTGCCTATAAGCTGCGCGTATTCAAGCCCGCCAATAGCTATGTGCTCGACCGCGCGGGCGAATACTGGCGCGGCGATGTGCCGATGAAGCGCATCTTCGTGCGCCATGTGGCCGAACCTGCAACCCAGCGCCTTCTGCTGGAACGCGGCGATATCGACGTCGCGCGCAAGCTGACTCCAGTGGATATCGATGGCATCGCGGATAACGAAGACGTCAAGGTCGATAACGAGGTGCGCGGGCGCATCATGTATGTGGCGCTGAACCAGAAGGTCGAACCGCTAAATAACCCAAAAGTCATTCAGGCGATCAAGCATCTGATCGACTATGATGGCATGTCGAACAGCTTCCTCAAGGGTCAGTACAAGGTGCATCAGGCATTTCTGCCCGAAGGGTTCCTCGGCGCATCGACTGAGAAACCATACACATTCGATGTCGAAGCTGCCAAAGCGTTGCTCGACGAGGCCGGGGTCGGCGATATCTCGCTGCGCATCTTCGTGCGTAACGATCAGGATCGGCTAGAAATGGCACAATCGTTCCAGAACACGCTGGCGCAGGCCGGGATCAAGGCAGAGCTTCGCACGGGGACCGGCAAGGAGATTTTGGGTGAATACCGTGCGCGCAAGCACGATATCTATCTGGGCGCATGGGGACCGGATTATCCCGACCCCCACACAAATGCCGATACCTTCGCTCGCAACCCCGATAACTCGGATGAAGGTAAACATACCGGTATCCTCGCATGGCGGAACGCATGGACGGCAACTGAGGTCAATGATCTGACTAATGCTGCCGTGCTGGAAAAAGACAGCGACAAGCGGGCGGCGATGTATATGGAGATCCAGAAACTCCATCAGGAAAGCTCGCCCTTCGCACCGATGTTCCAGCTAATCCAACAGGTCGCAATGCGTAAGGAAGTGGGCAATTTCTCGCAAGGTGGCTCAATACACTCGGTCTTCTACTGGCCGACAACGAAGTGAAACGCTTGCGTTTCATGCCGGACGACCGCCTAGTGGATCGACCGAGACATTTGAGTACCGGTTCTGAAAAACAGACGTTTGATGCAAGCTATTCAAATGTCGAAATAAGTTGATCCACCAAACCAAAATCTAGTGGGTTCGTTTCGTTGGAAACAATCCACTAACGGTCAATCCAGTATCTCGCTGAATGAAGGTCAGCCTCGGATGCACAGCGCATCTGAGGCTTTTTTTCATCTGCACCGTATCTCTCGATACCTTGCGCAGAACGGCGCGTCATGCAGTAGTGGCTCGATAAGCAATTCCAGCAAACGAGGCGTTATGGCGATTACGGACGTGGAAGACCATACCGATACTGCTGGTTATCGGCGTGTTGAACGCCTCTTCGCCCTTGCCAAGAGCACCGCGTCATTGCTGGTGACGCTGGCGGTCACGATCCTTGGCCTGCTGGCCATTACCTTCATCATCGGGCGCGTGGTTCCCATCGACCCCGTGCTGGCGGTGCTGGGAGAGCGGGCGACCGCTGAACAGGCCGAAGCCGCGCGCGAGGCGATGGGGCTGAACGAGCCGCTTTGGTATCAGTTCGCCCTCTATGTGCGCGATGCGGTGCAATTCGATTTCGGCAAGTCCACGCTGACCTCTCGACCCGTGATCGAGGATATCGCCCGCGTGTTTCCCGCCACGCTGGAGCTGGCCACCATCGCGACGATCTTCGGGGTGCTGCTCGGCGTCCCCGCCGGGGTGTTGGCCGCGACCAAACCGGGAAGCTGGATCGACCAGTTGGTGCGGCTGATCGGGCTGATGGGTTATTCGATGCCGATCTTCTGGCTCGGATTAATGGGGCTGTTGGTCTTCTACGGACAGCTTGGCTGGGTCGGAGGGCCGGGGCGGCTCGATACGTCCTACGAGTTCATGTATGATCTGGATGTGCCACAGCGGACCGGGGCAATCTTGCTCGATACGGCGCTGGCCGGGGCGTGGGATATCTTCCGCAATGCCCTGACGCATATCATTCTTCCAGCGGCGGTCCTTGGTTATTATTCGATGGCCTATATCAGCCGAATGACCCGTTCGTTCATGCTGGAGCAACTCAGTCAGGAATACATTACCACTGCGCGGGTCAAAGGAATGCCCGAATGGCGGGTCGTCTGGGTCCATGCCCTACGCAATGTGATGGTGCCACTGATAACCGTTATCGCGTTGAGCTACGCTAATCTGCTCGAAGGATCGGTGTTGACGGAGACGGTCTTCGCTTGGCCGGGCCTGGGCCTCTATATCACCAACGCCCTATTCTCGGCGGATATGGCGGCGGTGATGGGCGGTACGATCATGGTCGGGCTGGTCTTTATCGTGTTGAACCTGCTGTCAGACGTATTGTATCGCTTCGTCGATCCAAGGGCGCGGATATGAACGCCCTGAAGCGCGAATGGCTGCTCGACCAGAACCCCGCATCACGCGGACAGGCGCGGCTGGGCCAGTTCTATCTTGGCTGGCTCAGACTGGTGCGCAATCCGCTGGCGGTGATCGGGCTGATCATCATCGCGCTGTTGATCTTCATGGCCGCATTTGCGCCCCTAATCGCACCGCATGATCCCATCGCCCAGAATTTAGCAGGACGGCTACAACCGCCACTCTCGCCGGGGCATCTACTCGGAACCGACGAATTCGGGCGCGATATCTTTAGCCGGATCGTCTACGGCTCGCGCGTGACGCTCTACATCGTGCTGCTGGTCACGCTGACGGCCCCGATTTTTGGCCTACTGATCGGCACGGTGGCTGGGTATTTCGGCGGATGGGTCGATACGGTGCTGATGCGGCTAACGGATATCTTCCTCGCCTTTCCGCGTCTGATCCTCGCACTGGCCTTCGTGGCGGCGCTGGGGCCGGGTATCGGGAATGCAGTATTAGCCATAGCACTAACGGCATGGCCACCCTATGCGCGGGTAGCGCGGGCCGAGACTCTGACGGTCAGGAAGTCCGACTATATTGCCGCCGTACAATTACAGGGGGCGGGCGCAGGGCGCATCCTTGCGCGGCATATCGCACCCATGTGCGTGCCTTCGGTTATCATCCGCGTAACGCTCGACATGGCGGGGATCATCTTGACCGCAGCAGGATTGGGCTTTCTGGGTCTGGGCGCACAGCCGCCGCTGCCCGAATGGGGGTTGATGATCTCGTCAGGGCGGAAATTCTTGTTTGATTTCTGGTGGGTGGCGACGATGCCCGGACTGGCGATCTTCATCGTATCGCTGGGGTTCAACCTGCTGGGTGATGGCCTGCGCGACGTACTGGACCCTCGGAGTACCGGCAAATGAGCAAACCTAATATTACCGATTGGATTAAGACCGCCGCTGTCGTTTTCGGTGTTGGTTTCGCATTCTACGAGTTCAGACTCGCGTCAGATATTAGCAAGCGTCAGAAAATCGAACAAGTAGGCACTCTTATTAACGCTGCAAACAGCGAGAGGGTATTAGATTCTGCAACTTCGCTTCTAATTTACTCATATGAATCACCAACTAACAATACTTCAAAGAAAATAGAAATATTGCGAGCGATGACACCGTATCATGAACATCTATCTACTTGGGCTTTTTGCTATGATAGTAATTTGTGCGATCAACATCTGACCAAAGAATACACCTGCAAACGACTCATAGCCTATGAAAGAACGACAAAAAAAATATTTGAAAATTTCAAAATTTTATATGGTGGCGAAAATCGACCACTGCAGAAAACTCAGCTCTGGGCTGATTGCAAGGCAACAGCATCGTGAGCCTGCTTGACGTTGAAAACCTGCGCGTTGCCTTCGACACCGAAGCCGGGGCGGTCGAAGCGGTACGGGGCGTCAGTTTCGCTGTGGACCGCGAGCGAGTGGCCATCGTTGGCGAGAGTGGGTCGGGCAAATCGGTCACGGGCCGCTCGATCCTGCGACTGGTCAGGCCGCCGGGGCGAGTCACCGCCAAAACGCTGCGCTTCGATGGGCAGGATTTGCTATCCCTATCCGAGCGAAAAATGCGCGCCATTCGCGGTCAACACATTGCGATGGTGATGCAAGACCCAAAATTCGCGCTTAACCCGGTGATGAGTATCGGCGACCAAATGACCGAAGGACTACGCCGACGCGAAGGAATGGGGCGGCGGGCAGCCACAGCGAAAACTATCGAGATGCTGCGCGCGGTACAAATCCGTGACGGCGAGCGGGTCATGCGTGCCTATCCGCATGAAATGTCGGGCGGGATGGGGCAGCGCGTGATGATTGCCATGATGCTGATCCCCGACCCTGATCTCCTCATTGCCGACGAGCCGACCTCGGCGCTGGACGTGACGGTGCAAGCGGAAGTGCTGGCGATTCTCGACGATCTGGTGAAAGAGCGGGGTATGGGCTTGATCTTCATCAGCCACGACTTGCGCCTCGTCTCGCGATTCTGCGACCGGGTGTTGGTCATGTATCTGGGCAAGATTGTGGAGCGGCTGGACGCGCGCGATCTAGAGGCGGCGCAGCACCCCTACACACGGGGGCTGCTCAACTGCCTGCCGAGCATCGGTGGCGACCGGAAGCCACTGCCCGTGCTGGATCGGGATGCGGCATGGGCGGAGTAATGATGGCAAAACAATGCGATAGGCTCGCTCTCCCGCTTACGGGGGAGGGAAAGAAAATGCAATGCTGATCGAGATCGACGACCTCTCCGTCACCTTCGGCAAAGGTCGCGATGCCGTGCGCGCCGTACGGGAAGTATCCTTCGCTGTGGATGCGCGCGAATCTTTCGGGCTTGTCGGGGAGTCTGGGTCTGGTAAATCCACGATCCTACGGGCGATCTGTGGAATGGTCCCTGTCACTGGCGGTATGATCCGCATCGACGGCGTGCCGTTGCCGAAACGGCGCTCGAAGGCGTTTTCGCGGCGCATCCAGATGGTGTTTCAGGACCCCTACGCCTCGCTGCACCCGAAACGCAGCGTGGATGCCACCCTCGCCGAACCGCTGGCCATCCACGGCATCAAAGGGCGCGACGAGCGGGTGGTGCAGGCGATGCGCGATGTGGGCCTCGATCCGCGCTTCCGCTTTCGGTTTCCGCATCAACTATCGGGGGGACAGCGCCAGCGGGTTGTCATCGCCCGCGCGTTGATGCTGGAGCCGGAAATCCTGTTGCTGGACGAGCCAACCTCGGCCCTCGATGCCTCGGTGCAGGCGGAAGTGCTGAACCTGCTGTCGCGCATCCGCGAGGAGCGCAACCTCACCTACCTGATGGTCAGTCACGATCTGGCGGTGATCGACCACATGTGCGACCGCCTTGCCGTGATGAAGGACGGGCGGGTGGTGGAGCAACTCGGCCGGTCTGCGCTGGCCAGTGGCGATGTGCGGGAGGACTATACGCGCACTCTCTTCACCGCGAGCGCGCATGAAGTTGCCGAGTAACGGCTCACCCCTCCTGAAAATGCCCAAAAATCTTCTCCGCCATCGCTTTTGACACGCCTTCGACCGCCTGCAAATCGCTGACACCCGCCCGGCTCACCGCCTTGGCGGAGCCGAAATGGGCCAGCAGGGCGCGCTTGCGGGCGGGGCCGATGCCGCCGATCTCATCAAGGGGGTTAGCCATCTGAGTCTTGGCGCGTTTGGCCCGATGGGTTCCGATGGCGAAGCGGTGGGCTTCGTCGCGCAGGCGTTGCAGGAAATAGAGCGTCGGGTCGCGGTGCGGCAAGGCGAAGGGCTGGCGGCCTTGCATGTGGAAGATTTCCTTGCCCGCATCGCGTTCCTGCCCCTTGGCGACGGCAACCAGCGCCACATCGTCCACGCCCAATTCGTCGAACACGGCCTGCGTCGCCGATAGCTGACCCGCGCCACCGTCGATTAGCACCAGATCGGGCCAGTTGCCCTTGTCGCGATCCGGGTCTTCCTTCATCAGCCGGGTAAAGCGGCGGGTGAGGACTTCCTTCATCATACCGAAATCGTCGCCGGGGATCAGGTCCGCATTCTTGATGTTGAATTTTCGGTACTGGTTCTTCATCAAACCTTCCGGCCCACTGACGATCATCGCACCTACCGCATCCGTACCCATGATGTGCGAGTTGTCGTAGGTCTCGATCCGGTTGGGCCGTTCACCCAGATCGAAGGCTTCCATCACGCCGTCGAGCAGGCGCGATTGCGCGGCAGAGTCGGCCATGCGGCGGGCGAGGCTCTCACGGGCGTTCCTAAGCGCATCCGTGACCAACTCGCGTTTCTCGCCGCGTGCGGGCACGGTGAGCGTGACCTTATGGCCCGCATTTTCAGTCAGCGCCGCCTCCATCACTTCACGGCCTTCGATCTCGTGGGAGAGGAACAGCGCCTTCGCGGGGGGGCGGGTGTCGTAGAATTGGCCGATAAATGCGGCAAGCACCTCGGCTTCGTCGGCATCGCTCGCAAGCCGGGGGAAGTAGGCTTTGTTGCCCCAGTTCTGACCATTGCGAAAGAAGAAGACCTGCACGCAGGCCTGTCCACTCTGCATATGCAAAGCGATCACATCGGCCTCAGCTACCCCGCGCGGGTTGACGCCCTGATGCGCTTGTACCTGTGTCAGCGCCTTGATGCGGTCACGAAAAACGGCGGCGCGCTCGTAGTCGAATTCGGCGGCGGCCTCCTCCATCGATTTGGCCAATTCCGACTGCACCTTCGTCGATTTGCCGGAGAGAAAGGCGGTCGCCTCACTGCGCAGATCTTCGTAATCCTTCTTGGTCACATAACCCTCGACACAAGGCGCGCAGCATCGCTTGATTTGATAGAGCAGACAGGGCCGGGTACGCCCCTCAAACATGGAATCGTTGCAAGTGCGTAGTAAGAATGCCTTCTGCAATTGGTTGAGCGTGCGGTTGACGCTGCCTGCGCTGGCGAAGGGACCGAAGTAGTGGCCCTTGGACGATTTCGCGCCGCGATTCTTGCGCAAGCGGGGAAATTCATGGTCCGTGTCAATCAGGATGTATGGGAAGCTCTTATCGTCGCGCAGCAACACATTATAGCGGGGTTTGAGCCGCTTGATGAGATTACTCTCCAACAGTAGCGCCTCTGTCTCGGTCTTTGTCACCACGAAGATCAGAGAGGCGGTATTGGATATCATCCGCTTAATGCGCGAGGTATGGCCATCATAGCGGGTATAGCTGACCACGCGCTTTTTCAGGCTGCGCGCTTTGCCGACATAGAGAACCTCGCCTTTGGCATCGAGCATCCGATAGACGCCGGGACCATCGGGAAGGGTCTTGAGCGCACGGGCGATGACCCCCGGCCCGGTTTCCTTTTCGGTCGGCGCGCCATCGATTTCATACCGCGCGCCCTCCTCCTCAAAACCAATGGGTGAGCCGGATTCGGATAGCGTAGGGGCGGGGTCGGGGCGGTGCGCTTTCGTCATGATCCCCAATCTAGTGGCAGGCTCGAATCATTGCGAGTATCAAGTCGAATTAAGAATTTGGTAAGGCTTCTGCGAGGGTTAGCCGGGGTGCTTTTCTCCGCCCCCAGCCCCTGTGCATAACTCTGTTGGCAACACGGGTGTTAACCTCTTCCGGTGCCGGATTCACTGGATTAAAGCGAGTTGCACAATTCTTCAGCAGAATCCATAACCCATTGATATAAAATAAATCTACCGAAGGAAACATATAACGATTCTGTGAACTGTCGCTGAAAGCTGCGTTATTGAGCCAGACGGGAGAGTCAACTCACCATGTGCAAAACATCGTAAGAATTTAAAACGCCGTGTCCTCAGTTACCCATCACCACCAGCACGACGAAAATACCGTAGAGAACAACAAGTAACGATCCTGCAGCCCGCCCTAGCGGCTTATTCATCAGCAAGAATGGCAGCAGCAGTAGCGTCACGCCAACCATGATCGGAATGTCTAATACGGCAAAACCACGCGATACCGGAATCGGGCTGACCAGCGAGGTCACACTAAGGATGGCAAGAATGTTCAGAAGATTCGAACCGATGATGTTTCCCAATGCCACCTCGGAACGCCCTCGCCATGCCGCCGCAACTGATGCCGCCAATTCTGGCAGTGATGTACCAAGCGCCACGAGCGTCAAGCCGATGGCCGCCTCTGAAATACCGATGGACAAGGCAATCTCGCGTGCGCCCTCGATCAAAAAATGCGCACCAATGGGCAGGCCGATAAGGCCAAATGCCAATAACGCGGCAATCTTGAGCGATGGCATCGCCCCGCTAGCCGTATCGATCTCGCCATCTTCAAGATCACTGCCTTGCGACCTACGCCAAGCATCGAAGAGAAACCCGACAAGCAAGCCGAGCATAATCAACGCGGCTCCGCGCCCGATCATACCCGTCCATGCAAGGGCGAGCAGTAGAATACTGGCCCCGACCATGAACACATAGTTTCGTAGATCTTGCGACCCGCCCATCGCAATCGGCACGATCATCGCGGGCACGCCCAAAACAAGAAGCACATTGGCGACGTTGGACCCCACCACGTTACCCAGTGCAATGTCGGGAGAGCCTTCCAGAGCCGCCTGAACGCTGATGACGAGTTCGGGGGCCGAGGTGCCAAAAGCAACCACCGTCGAGCTGATAAGGGCGATGGAGAGGCTCAAGCGCAGACTGAGAGCAATAGCTCCCCGCACGAGCGCATCACCGGCGAATATCAACAGGGTTGCCCCGCCGATGGCATAGAGAACACTCATAGATAGGTCCGATCAGGAAGAGGAGCAGTCGCAGGTTTCGCCGGGTGTATGCCACGCATTGCACTGGGCACAACGTACCATCGGTTCGCTGTTCTTTTGCCGCTCAGCCATAATGCGCGCGGATTTGCGTTTCGCTACCCGTGCGGTGGTGTCACCGCTAACTAGGCGTAGGACTAACAAGGCGGCGAGGACGAAAATGATCGTCACGATAATTTTCAGGACCATGCCGGTCTCCCTTCGACGCTATAGACCGTAGCGGCCCCATGCGAGGCGCTGTTCAACCACGTCTACCGCAGCCTCAGCCGCACCTGCGCCTATCTCAGTACCGAGCGATGGACCAACCACGTCGCGCCCCATAAGGCGAGCAAGTAGACCGCGTTTTTCACCACCATATTCCTTGAAAGTGACATCCTTGCCGAAGCGTTCTTTTAGCACGGGCTGCAGCTCGCCGACTCCATCAGCGAGACCAACTTCAACGGCGCTTTCCCCGACCCAGACATCACCATCAAACAGGGGCGTGCCCTCGGTCAGTCGGTCCTTGCGCGAGCCTTTAACCCAATCAATAAAGCGAGCATGGATAACTTTCTGGAGCGCCTTGAGCCGTGCGATATCTTCGGGCTTTTCCTCGCTGAACGGGTCCATCAGCACCTTGCGCTCACCGGCAGTATGCACGCGGCGTTCAATACCGATTCGTTGGATTGCATCCTGCGCCCCAAAGCTGGCGGAGATAACACCGATGGAGCCTGCGATGCTGTATTCATTGACGAAAATCTCATCTGCCGCATAGGCCAGCAGATAGCCGCCCGAAGCGGCCACATCTTCGCAGAAAGCAATAACGGGGATTTCCTTCTCGTCAGCCAACCGCCTTATATGTCGCGCAATCAGGCTGGATTGACCGGGCGCGCCGCCGGGGGAATTGATAGCCAGCGCCACAGCCTTGACACGCTTACTCTCAAAGGCAGCGTCGATGGCTTTTTCCAATGGCGGGTGAGATAGGCCACGCCCACCGATCCCGCGTGAGACGCCGATGGCTCCATAGAGGCGCAGGACGGATATCTCGTCGCTACGCGCGAACCAGCTTTTTGGGTTAAACAATGATCTTTTCATAGGCTGGACATAAGCGGGCCAGAGCAGCGACACAAGACATGCGCTCAGGTGTCGCCTTTCCAAACGCTATCATAGAGGTCGGGGCGACGGTCGCGCAGGGTACGCACGGCCCCATGGTCACGCGCCCAATCGAGGCGCGTCATATCAAGATCGGCAAAGATGATTTGCTCGACATTAGATTCCGCTTCCGCCGCGATGCCATCGCGGGCGAAGGGCAGATCACAGGGCGTGAAGATGGCGCTCTGCGCATAGTTTATGTCAATGTTAACAACACCGCGCAGCGTATCACAACTGCCCGCCAGTGCCATGTAACATTGGTTTTCGACCGCCCGCGCTTGACTACAAAGCCTCACGCGCATGGTGCCCGCGCGCTGGTCGGTCTGGAACGGGACGAAGACCAGCCGCGCGCCTTGATCCGCCAGCCTGCGTCCTAGTTCGGGGAATTCGCTATCATAGCAGATCAGCGTTGCTACCGGACCGCAATCTGTCTCCACCACGTCCAATGCCCGCCCACCTTCAATGCCCCAGACGGCGTGTTCATCCGGGGTCGGGTGCAGTTTTTCCTGCGCATGAATGCTGCCGTCTTTAAGGCACAAATAACTGATATTACGGCGTTTTTCTGCGTCGTTACGGGTCAAGTGCGAGCCTGCAACAATGTGGATGCCATGGGCCTGTGCCATGGCGCTCATGCGGGCGCGGAAATCGGGTGTTTCTTCCGTCAGCGCGTCGATAAAGGCGTCGGGATCATGCCCTGCGCCAACCGCAAGCGGAAACGTCATCATTTCCGGAAACACAACAAAATCAGAGCCATACCCCGCAGCAATACTCACAAAATGTTCCACCGGCGCGTAGAACGCATCCCGGCTTTGCACATTGCGCATGGGCAGTTGAACACAGGCGACGCGGACGATTGGCTTGCCCATGTCGCGTGTCGTTAGGTACGGAAGATCAACAAGAATAGGCAGACCGCGATAGACAGGAGCGTCACGCGGATCGCCCAAGTAATAAACCCTGCAAAAGCAGCATGTTGGCTATCGATATCCATCTCGCCACGCACATACTTATCGGGGTCGTAATCGGTGCTCATACAATCGTCCTCGTTCGGATTCTGGCGCGACAATACGCCTGCACGCCTGCCCCCGCAAGCCTGTTTACGCAAGGAATTCGGCTACTTTCGCCGCAGGTGTTCGTCAAGCCGGGGCATGATTTCGATCAGATTACAGGGGCGGTGGCGGTAGTCGAGTTGCAGGCGCAGAATCTCGTCCCACCCGTCCTTACACGCCCCCGGAGAGCCGGGGAGCGCGAAGAGATACGTGCCCCCGGCCACCCCGCCACAGGCGCGCGATTGCATCGTGCTGGTGCCTATTTTTGCGAATGAAATCATATGGAAAAGCGCCGCAAACCCCTCGACTTCCTTCTCATAGACATCGAAATGCGCCTCCACCGTCACGTCCCGCCCCGTCAGCCCCGTCCCCCCGGTCGAGATCACCACGTCCACAGCATCGTCCGAAATCCACCCGCGCAGCACGTCTGCGATGTCATTACGTTCGTCGCGCACGATGCGTCGTTCGACAAGGCGATGCCCTGCTTCCTCAACGCGCGCGGCCAATACGTCGCCAGAGCGGTCATCCGCCAATTGCCGCGTATCCGACACGGTGAGGATGGCAATTCCGACCGGAATGAAGTCACGGCCCTCATCGATTCTAACAGCACTCATTGCAATTCCTCAATTTTCGCCTTTAGCGCGAGTAAATCAGTCCACGCCTTATGCTTGTCCATCGGTTGGCGCAGAAGGTAGGCGGGGTGCAGCATCGGCAGGCAGGGGCGCGCCACCTCGCCGACCATTATATCGGTCCACCCCCCGCGCATCTTCATGATTCCGGTCGTCGTGTCGAGCAATGCCTTGGTTGGCGTATTCCCCATTGTCACGATGAGGGCCGGATTGATCAACTCGATATGCCGCCGCACATAGGGCAGGAAGATTGCCGATTCCTCCGTACTCGGCGTGCGGTTCTGGGCGGGTCGCCATGGCACGATATTGGTGATGTAGACCGCTCGCGCCGCGTCCTCGTCATGCCGCGACAGGCCGATGGCCGCGAGCATCCGGTCGAGCAATTGGCCCCCCATCCCGACGAAGGGTTTACCCTCGATATCCTCGTTCCGCCCCGGTGCCTCGCCCACGATCATCACGCGCGCCGCCGGATTTCCATCGGCAAAAACGCAAGTGCGCGCGCCGTGTTTCAACGGATGCTCATGCGCCTCGATTGCCGCGCGTAGGGCATCGAGATCGGCGCAGTCATCGGCGGGATGCGCCCCGTCCGCCACCAACGCGAGGGCAGGCGCAGCCTGCGATTCGGGTTTCGGGGCCGGAACGGTGCGGTCCACAAAAACATCCCCGATGGCCTCATCGGCCCCCAGCTCCCCCTGCCATACGAGCGCCGCCAACAACGCATCCCGCGATTCCGTCATCCCGTCCTCCCTGCGCCATAGGTAGCGCGAAGGGCGAGCAACGGAAAGCCTCACCCGCCACTGTCATTCCCGCAAAAGCGGGAATCTATCCATAGACGCAATTTCTGACCCAACTGAATCGCGTATCGCTCAAGCGCTAAATCGCCGGTCCCATGATCAGGTTCGGCAACCACGTCACGATGCCGGGGAAGATGCATAGGATGATGATTGCAGCCACCATGCACAGCATGAAGGGCAATGCGCCCTTCAGCACAGTGGATAGCGGTACATCCGGCACGATTCCGTTGATGACATAGAGGTTTAGCCCTACGGGCGGGGTAATCAGCCCAATCTCCATATTGATCGTAAAGATCACCGCGAACCAGTACGGATCGAACCCGGCGGCTATGACTATGGGCAGCAGGATCGGCGCGGTCATCAGGATCACGGCCACGGGTGGCAAGAAAAACCCGGCGATGAGCAGGAAGACATTGATCGACCCCATCAACACCCATTTATTCAGCCCCGCCCCGGCGATGGCCTCGGCGGCGGCCTGAGTGATGTAGAAGGACGAGAGCATCTGGCTGAATAATGCGGCGCATGCGATAATCATGAGGATCATCACGCTTTCGCGCATCGAGGTGGATAGGATGGTCCACAGCGCCTTGGGGTTCCACATCCGGTAGATGATGATTGCGAGCAGGATGCAGAATGCGGCCCCTACGCCAGCGGCTTCAGAGGGCGTCGCGACCCCACCGTAGAGAACGCAGAGCACACCGACGATGATAGCGATAAAGGGCAGTACGCGCGGCAGGATCGAAAACCGTTGTCCCCATGTCACCTCGCGCCGGTTGGCAAAATCATAGCCTGAGCGCGAGGCAGTATAGAGCGACCACGCCATGAACAGGCCCGTCAGCATTAAACCGGGGAGTAATCCGGCGATGAACAGACGACCGATACTCGTCTCGGTCGCGATGCCATAGACGATCATTGTGATTGATGGTGGAATGAGAATGCCGAGCGTTCCGCCCGCTGCAATGGCCCCCGTCGCCAAGCAGTCCGGGTAGCCGCGCTGGCGCATCTCTGGGATGCCCATCTTGCCGATGGCGGCGCAGGTGGCGGGGGATGACCCGCTGAGCGCCGCAAAGATCGAACACGCCCCGATATTCGAGATGATCAGACCACCGGGCACACGGTTCAGCCAGCGATCCAAGGCTTCGTACAGGTCTTTACCGGCGGGGGTCGCCGCCACCGCCGCGCCCATGACGATGAACATTGGGATCGACAGCAGTGTGAATTCCGCCAAGCCAGCAAAAAAGTTCTCCGCGATGGACGATACCGCCAACATCCCCCGATCCGCGATCAGGAATATAACGGCGGTAATCGCTAATGTGAAAGCCACTGGCACCCCGATGGCCAGCAATCCAAAGACGCAAAGGGCAACGAGCAGTCCTGCGATTCCCGGTTCCATCAATGCGCTCCTGCACTGGTTAAAGGATCACCGCGTCGGATGCGCGCGATACAGGCAAGACATTGCAGGGCCAGCAATCCAAAGCCGATGGGCATGGCGGAATAGGGTATCCACATCGCGAATTCGTAGATCGAGTCAGAGGTCCACCCCCCGTCCCACGCCTCCCAAGTCAGCTCGGCTGATTTCCATGTCATCAACGCCGCGAAGGCGAATACCACCGCATCCGACAGAATCAGCATCCCGCGCTTTACGGGATCGGGCATTGCATTGGTCACGATCCCCACTGCCACGTGGCCGCGTTCCTTAAGGACATAGGCACTGCCTAATAGGGTCGCCGCCACCAGTGAAAAGGTCACAACTTCGGTCTGCCATGGGGCCGAGGCAACCAGGACATAGCGTAACCACACCATCTGACAGACGATGCAGATAGCGATACCCAACAACGCGGCGGCGACAATCGCGCCAAGCAGGGACAGGCGTTCGATGAAGGTTATCAAGAGAGAGCCTCGCAGAATGGAGCGATCTTCTCCCTCTCCCGCTTGCGGGGGAGGGCCGGGGAGGGGGTGTTGCCGTTCGCGCTAGTGGACGACCCTTTCCTAGCCTCCCCCTGCAAACGGGGGGAGGTGGGATTGAGCTTCGTCGCAACGCTAAGCGATCACTCGACGTCCAGCGCCATGTCGATGATGTCCTGCCCGTTCTTCACCTTCTTGGCGAATTTCGCGTAGGAGGTTTCCTGCGCGATGTCGCGCCAAGCATCGGCTTGTTCGGCGGTCATCGAGACGATCTCGACCCCTGCTTTCTTGAACGATTCTTCCATCTTGTCGTCCAGCCCGGCGGCTTTCTCGGCAAACCAATCCTCGGCTACCTGACCGGCATCCATAACGGCCTTTTGCTGGTCTTTGGACAGCTTTTCAAAGCTGGCCTTCGACATCAGGATCGGCTCATACATGAACCACAACGCATGGTCGCCCGGAATGGTCAGGCATTTAACCTGCTCATAGATGCGATAAGAGACGAACGACCCCGATGACGTATTCGCCCCATCCAGCACGCCCTGTTGCAGCGCCGTGTAGATCTCCGAAGAGGGCATGGACTGGATCGACGCGCCCGCGCCCTGTAGCATTTGGTTGAAGGCTTTACCGGCGGCGCGGAACACCTGTCCCTTCACGTCTTCCGGCGACAGGACGCATTCCTTGTTGGAGGCAAAGCCCCCCGCGAGCCATGCATCCGAAATGACGATCACGCCCTCTTCATCCATGATTTTTTTCATGTGGTCGATGAAAGGGGAATCGTTCAGGCGCGCGGCGTGGTCGTGGTTCTTTACCAGCCCCGGCATTAGCGTCGCGTCGAATTCCGCATGGCGGTTCGCGGCATAGGCCAACGGAAAGGCCGAGATATCCAGCTCGCCCGTCGTCAGCGGCGCCCATTGTTCTTTCGGTTTGTAAAGTGTCTTCGACGGATAGACCTTCGCGGTCACGCCCGTTCCAGCCTTCTCCAGTTCGTCGGCGATGATCTGCACCATCTCGTGGCGCACATCCTTGGTGTTCCATTGATGCGAGGCACGCAGTTCGATATCGGCAGCGGATGCCGTGCCCGCGATCATCGCAAGCGCTGTTGCCGCCTGAATCAGACGTAGTTTCATGGTTCTTCCTCCGGGTCGCATTTGTATATGCCATGCTCATTGGCACGGCTTGAAGGCAAGCTTGGCCAAATTAACCATCCGGTCAAGCGGCAAACTGACGGCGGGGGAGGTCGCAAAATAAATGAGATTTGTCGTCTCTATTTTCGACATGATGTTTTTCTTTCAGGTATCGTGACGCATGGAAGCAGATTTCGTCATCATCGGGTCCGGCTCTGCCGGGGGTGCGCTTGCGGCGCGATTGTCGGAAGACGGCACGCATTCGGTTATCGTATTGGAGCATGGCGGCACCGATATGGGACCGTTCATCCAGATGCCTGCGGCGTTGAGCTATCCCATGAACATGGCCCGCTACGATTGGGGATATTTCTCTGACCCGGAGCCGCATTTGGGTAATCGTCGCCTGCCATGTCCGCGTGGCAAGGTGATCGGCGGGTCATCCTCAATCAACGGCATGGTCTATGTGCGCGGCCATGCCAAGGATTTCGACCATTGGGCCGAAAGCGGCGCGGATGGATGGTCCTATGCGGACGTACTTCCTTATTTCAAGCGTATGGAAAACTGGGACGATGGCGGCCATGGCGGCGACCCTGAATGGCGCGGCAAAGACGGCCCGCTGCATGTGACGCGCGGCCCGCGTAAAAACCCGCTGTTCAAGGCTTTCGTGGAGGCGGGCAAACAGGCGGGGTTTGAGGCTACCGACGATTACAATGGCGAAAAGCAGGAGGGCTTCGGCCCGATGGAGCAGACGGTGTACCGGGGCCGCCGATGGTCTACGGCCAATGCCTATCTGCGCCCCGCGCTCAAGCGCCAAAACCTGACGATGCACCAATGCCTCGCCCGTCGTATCGTCATCAAGGAAGGGCGCGCGACGGGGGTGGAGGTCGAGCGTGGCGGTGCCATCTCGGTCATCAAGGCCCGCCGCGAGGTCATCCTTTCTGCTTCGTCGATCAATTCCCCAAAACTGCTGATGCTATCGGGCATCGGCCCCGGCGCGCATCTGGCCGAACACGCTATCGATATCGTCGCCGACCGCGCGGGAGTGGGCCAGAATCTTCAGGACCATCTGGAACTCTACATTCAACAAGCATCGCTCCAACCGATCACGCTCTACAAGCACTGGAACATCTTCAGCAAGGCGCTCATCGGCGCACAATGGCTGTTCACCAAGACCGGCTTGGGGGCCAGCAACCAGTTTGAGTCTGCGGCCTTTCTGCGCTCGAAACCGGGCGTTGAATACCCGGATATCCAGTATCATTTCCTACCCATTGCCGTACGCTACGATGGTAAAGCCGCCGCCGAGGGGCATGGATTCCAAGCCCATGTCGGCCCGATGCGCTCAGCTTCGCGGGGGCGTGTGGCGCTCACTTCAGCCGATCCGAAAGCTGATCCGTCGATCCTGTTCAACTATATGAGTCATGAGGAAGATTGGGCTGATTTCCGCCACTGTATCCGCCTGACCCGCGAAATTTTCGCGCAAGAAGCGTTCAAACCCTATGCAGGTAAGGAGATTCAGCCGGGCGGTGATCTCCAGACCAATGACGAACTTGACGGCTTTATCCGTGACCATGCCGAAAGCGCCTACCACCCCTGCGGCACCGTAAAGATGGGTCGCCGCGATGACCCGATGGCCGTGGTTGACCCTGAGTGCCGCGTTATCGGCGTCGATGGCCTGCGGGTGGCCGACAGCTCGATTTTCCCGCGCATCCCCTATGGCAACCTCAACGCCCCCTCGATTATGACGGGTGAAAAAGCGGCGGATCACATTCTCGGACGGGAAATGCTCCCCCCTTCCAACGCCGAACCATGGATCAACCCCCGCTGGCGGGAGTCGGATCGGTAGGGTTGTCGCCATACGTGACGCGGCTTAGATTACGGACAGGAGGATGCCGCTCGAATGAGGAAATGTCTGACTTGACCACCATTCCCCCCTTTTCCCCTCGCTTCCCATGGTGGGGTGGTGATCTCCAGACCTTACGCAACCGCCTCGTCTATCGCCGCAGGCCCCTGCCGGGAACCGCAGAAGCGCGGCAGTTTCCACTGGTCGATGGGGATACGATGACTGGTACGCTTCATACGCCTGAAGGGGGCGGGCGGGGGGCGCTCGTGGTGCTAATCCACGGCCTGATGGGTGACGAAGATAGTGCCTATGTAATCGAGGCGGCGCGCGCCTTGCTGCGCCGGGGTAATCGTGTGCTACGGCTCAATCTGCGTGGGGCGGGGTCGTCTGCCCAGCTCTGCAAAAGCTTTTATTTCGCCGGATGCTGGCCCGATATCATAGCTGTTCTTGATGCGCTTGCCCCCGATGCGCCGGATGGGTTTTTTATCATGGGTGTCTCTTTGGGCGGCAGCGTCACGCTGAATCTGCTCCCCAATCTGCCCGATTATATCGATTGTCGGGGTGCAGCCAGTGTCAGCGCCCCTATTGACCCGTTACAGGCCGCTTTCCGCCTCGCCGAGCGGCGTAACGCGGTTTATGACTGGGTGTTCGTCCATGAAATGCGCAAAGTCTATGGCGCAAAAAGCAACCTGCTTACCCCTGCCATGCGCGAAGGGTTGGCAAAGGCGCGCACCGTGATGGATGTGGATGATGCCGTTACTGCGCCCCTGCATGGCTTTGCGGATGCGCGTGAATATTACGCCGCAACTGCTGGGCAGGCGATTATCCCGCAAGTTAGTATACCCCTGCTGCTGATCCATGCGACGGATGATCCGTGGATACCCGCTGATCCTTACCGCGACCTTGACCTGCCACCCCATGTCACACTCGATCTTGTGGACGGTGGAGGCCATGTAGGGTTTCATGGCAAAGCTACGCCGGAGCCATGGCATGATACGCGGATTGTCGCGTATCTGGACGGGTTGGAACAGACACATGACTGATACGGACACAAGCAGTACGGGCGATATCGCCATTATCGGCGGGGGGCTGAACGGGGCGGCGCTGGCGCTGGCCTTGGCGCGTGAGGGCTTTGCGGTCACGATGTTTGACGCCGCTCCGCTGGATATACTCGTCGATGAGGGATTCGATGGGCGCGCCACCGCCATCGCCGCAGGCTCCCGCACAATGCTGCGTAGCTTAGGGGTCTGGGAGCGTATTGAGGACACCACCGAGCCAATCTCTGATATCCTGGTCAGCGATGGGCGCGTCTCTGAGGGCGCATCACCGTTGTTCCTGCATTTCGACCATAAGGAAGTCGGCACCGAACCCTTCGGCACGCTGGCCGAGAACCGCCACCTACGCACGGCCCTTTATGATGCGGTCGCCGACCATGACGGCATTGACCACCGCGCGCCGGTAAAGGTGATGCGCGTCGAGTATGGCACCGGTTGGGCGACCCTGCATCTCGACGATGGCAGTTACCACCGCGCGCGTCTTGCCGTTGCCTGCGATGGTCGCCGCTCACGCACGGCACAGGCGGCGGGTATCCGTTATACTGGCTGGGATTACGGTCAGACCGGCATCGTTTGTACCGTAGAGCATGAGCGCCCCCATCAAGGCATCGCCCATGAATATTTCCTGCCCTCCGGTCCCTTTGCCATCCTGCCATTGAAGGGCAACCGTTCTTCGTTGGTTTGGACCGAACGCCATGACATTGCGACAGCCGCGATGGGGCTGGATGATGCGGGTTTCGGGGCCGAAGTTGCCCGCCGTTTTGGCGCGTTCTTGGGCGATGTGCAGGTGATTGGCCCACGCTGGAGCTATCCGCTCTCCCTGTCGTTGGCCCATGATTACGTGAAACCGCGCCTTACGTTGGTCGGCGATTCCGCCCATGGCGTCCACCCGATTGCGGGGCAGGGTCTCAATCTCGGCTTCAAGGATTCGGCGGCCCTTGCCGAAGTGCTGGGCGAGGCGGATCGGCGCGGCGAGGATATTGGCGACCTCAACGTCTTGCGCCGTTACGAGCGGTGGCGGCGGTTCGATAATACGTCAATGGCGCTGGGTATGGATGTTCTCAACCGGCTCTTCTCGAACGATGTTGCGCCCTTGCGCCTCGTGCGCGATATGGGGATTGCGGCGGTGGGCAAGATTGGTCCGCTGCGACGAATGTTCATGCGACAGGCGGCGGGGATCACACCCGGTTTGCCGAAAGTAATGCGGGAGAATGCGCGATGAAACGGGTCAAGGACATGGTTGCGGCGGCCAATGAGACGGTCGATTGCCTCAGCGCGGAAGAGGCCATGGCCCTGCATGGGCAGGATGGCGTTACCTTTGTCGATCTGCGCGATCCGCGCGAATTGCAGCGCGATGGTATGGTGCCGGATGCTTTCCATTGCCCACGCGGGATGCTCGAATTCTGGATTGATCCAGAAAGCCCCTATGCGAAAGACCAGTTCCAGACGGGCAACCGCTTCGTCTTCTATTGTGCCTCCGGTTGGCGCTCGGCCCTCTCCGCCAAGGTTGCACAGGATATGGGCTTGGAAAACGTCAGCCATATCGTCAACGGTTTTGGTGGCTGGAAGAAAGCGGGTGGCGCGGTTGGAGAGAAGGGTTAATGGTTCCTGAATCTTATGGGAATCAGTAGTGAAAACACAGCGAGAGTAGACATTCTCGCTTCCACCTCGTTCATTATGATCGGACATTATCCGAGATGAAACTCACCAATCCCCAGCACACAGCCCCCGCCGATTCTGCCGCGCGCAAAGCTGTTGAGCCTGTTATCTGCTACCCCGTCGATACCCTGCCGCCCGCTGATCTTGATCTCTATACCCGTGCGCGTGTGGGGGCCAAGAAAACGGGCGAGGTGCTGATACCCCCGCGTGAGGCGCGTACGTTCCATGTTCCCGCCGGAACCTTCTTCCGCATCGTCAGTGTTGAGGGGCCACAGGTTGGTGATCTCAACCTCTGGAATGCCCATGATATCAACGAGCGTTTCTATGCGGGCAAGACCCGTGCATTGCATGGCACGCATCTGAGCACCGGCGACCGAATGTGGAGCAGCTTTCCGACCCTGCGCCCGATGGCCACGATCACCGACGATACGCTTGACTGGTATGGGTTTGACGCCTTCGGGGGCAGTGTCCATGACGTGATTGGCACCCGCTGCGACCCCTATACCGCCAACTTGCTGGCCGGGACGAATTACCACCATTGTTGCCACAGCAACCTCTGCCGCGCGCTGGCGGAGGAGACGGGGCAAGATGTGCGCGCCATAGAGGCGCATGTGCATGACGTGTTGAACGTCTTCATGTGTACTGGCTTCACCCGCGACACCCAGCAGTACTTTATGAAGGCGACCCCGGTACGCCCCGGTGATTATTTGGAGTTTTTCGCGGAAATCGACCTGATCGGTGGTCTATCTGCTTGTCCGGGCGGTGCCTGCGACTCGCAGCACAGCAGCGACACGGCCCAGTGCCACCCGCTCCTCGTGGAACTCTACTGCCCCGTGAATGAGGCGCTGTCAGAATGGACCTCGCCGCCCGCCAATGCCTATGATCGTAGTCACGGGGTCTGACCCGGCCCTGTACACGTCTCGTCTAGCTTCTTGCGCAATTCCGCCAATTCTTCCTCTTTTTCTGCGATCTGTTCGTGTAGATGGCTGGCGAATTTATCCGCGTTCCTTGCCCGCACCCTATCGGCAAGGTTGAATGCGATGGCGAGCCGCGCAATGCGCGTGACGATTCCGCGTAGGCGGTAGGCGCGCACCAGTTTGCCACTCTGCACCAACCGCAAGAAACGAAAAATCTGAAACGAGCGTAAAAAGGCCAATAATGGCAATAGGATAATGACAATATTGATCCAGTGCCGCTTGCAAAAATCTATCTTCTTCTCGGCCAGCGATACCAGCAATATGAATTCCGCCGCAAAGGCGAACCAGATGAACGAGGTGACGAGATAAAGCCCGATTTCCAACGGTGTCGGCGGGCAACTCGCAACCCGTTGCAGCGCGGTAAAGCCCTCTTCCTCGATTTCCCCCACGGTACGCTTGCAGCCGGTTTCCAGCGTGAGGGCATCGTTTTCCGCGTCGATGGTCAAGCGGGTGGGCGTGTCATCATCGTCCGGTAAAGTCCATGTATCGCTGATGCCTTGTGCCGTCTGTTCGCTGGGCCGCTCAAGCGTTGCGACCGTGCGATTGCGGTCATCCAGAAGAAATAACCGCGCGCCCTTGCGCGACACGGCGGTATCTGTGACCTCCGCAAGCCGGTTTTCCAGCAAGTCATGTGGGCGCGTAGCCAACAGCAGATCAGCGGCGATGATCGGAATGATGAGGATCGTCACGGCAATCATCGGCTTGATGAGCCGCCGCTCCATCTCCATCACCGCCGGTCGGCAAACGGCGAGCCAGCCGAGTTTGGGTAGCCACACTGCATCATTGGGCCGTGCGGGCGAGATCGTCATGCGAAATGCGGGAATCGCAGCCACCAGCGCCAACCGCCGGGTTGCCGCTTTTCGCCCGTCCTCGGCGGTGAACCACCCCGCGATGCCCTCAACGAGGATTAGCGTCCACAGCCCAAAGAACAATCCCAACACGATGGATGATGACAGCAACGCTTCGCTTATCGCATCGGATGTCGCCCCATGTGGAATGATGGCAGCGAGCGTGACGAGAAAGGCTAACGCGGCAAAAAACATCACCCGCGCCCGTCGGTCGAATGCCGCCGTTGTGCCGTCATTCGCCGATGGAAGCGTTTCGTCCGTCACCACTCACCCGTTCCTGTTACAGCGAATTACGCAAACCACTATATCTGGACACATGGTGCAACCTATAGAAATTATCCCGTCTGAAGATACGCCTCTAGCGAATCGTCCAGTGCGTCCTTCCACGGGGTATGGTGCGCCGGGGCGAGCGTGCTGGTCAGGGGCGATGTATGGCCATAATTGCGGAATTCCATGATGCCTTTCTTCTTGTTCTTTTTCCATTCAAAGAACGCCTGATTGGCGGCTTCCACGTCGAAGCCGGGATAATCCGTTTCGTCCATCAATTCTTCGGTATAGGCACCCTGATAGCGGATTGCGCCGTAATCATCCTCGATGGCATCCTCGTTCGCGACCCGTTTGTCTACATCGGCGCGCATGGTGGCTTCATCGGGTAGGGCGATGCGGCCCATGATAACGTCGCGCGCCCACCATGCCTGTGCATCGAACATGTTGAACGTGTACCATTGATCCTGCATCCCCAGATACATCAGCTTGGGATTCGGCACGAAGGCGACACCCTTATAGAGATCGGCGGTGGCGAGCCGGTTCGCCGTGCGTAGGCGCAGCGCATCTTCCATGAATGGGAAGTGGTGTTGATATCCGGTGCATAGGATAATCGCGTCGATTTCCTTGCTGGTCCCGTCGATGAAATGGGCCGTGCGCCCTTCCATCCGGTCCAGCTTCGGCACTTCGGCCCAGTTATCGGGCCAGTCATAGCCCATCGGCGCGGTGCGGTGGGCAACGGTCACGGATTTGCAGCCATATTTCCAGCATTGCGACCCAATATCCTCCGCCGAGTATGACGTACCGAGGATCAGGATATCACGGTCCTTGAACTCCACTGCATCGCGGAAGTCATGGGCATGCAACACGCGGCCCGGAAAGCTGTCGAAACCCGGATATTCCGGCACGTTCGGCGTCGAGAAATGCCCCGATGCACAGATGACGTGATCGACCATATCGACGATCTCACGGTCGTTCTTCTGATCCTGCACGACAACGCGGAACTTTCCCTCGCCCTCGATATATTCGACCCGGCGTACGGGGTGGTTGAATTTGATCCAGTCGCGCACGCCCGCCTTCTTCACCCGGCCTTCAATATAGTCGAACAGCACGGCGCGTGGCGGAAACGACGCGATGGGCTTGCCAAAATGTTCCTCGAAGCCGTAATCGGCGAATTCCAGACCCTCTTTGGGACCGTTGGACCACAGATAGCGATACATCGACCCATGCACTGGCTCGCCATATTCATCCAGACCCGTGCGCCAAGAATATTTCCACAGGCCGCCCCAATCATCTTGCTTCTCGTAACAGACGATATCGGGAATATCTGCCCCCGCGGCTTTCGCCGATTGAAACGCCCGAAGCTGGGCTAGGCCCGATGGCCCCGCCCCAATGATAGCAACCCGTTTGGTCATGGTGTTCTCCCCTGAAGTCTGTCGCGGTGTATCTGTTCTCAACTAAAGCAAGTCAGACGCGCCCTCACAATAGGTTTCAGGGGAAAGACGTATGCTGTCCCATGCGGGTCATGTTCTCCCGCTTTCACTCACCGCAACGCCGCGAGCACCGTGTCCACATCCGTCACTGTCGCCACATTGGCCATCGCATAGTCGATGGAGGCGCGGTGCCAGTCGGCATTCATTGTGGAACAGGCATTCTCCGGCAGGATGATGCGATAGCCCTTGTCGGCCCCGGTACGGGCTGTGTGTTCGACGCTCATATTGGTCCATGCGCCGCAATTGATGATCGTGTCGATGCCCGCCATGCGCAGATAGCTGTCAAGACGGCTGGTCTGCCATGCGCTCATCGACATCTTCTCAACCACCAGATCACCTGGCTGTGGTTCCAGCCCCGCTGCCGCCGCCGCGCCCCAAGTGCCGCGTACCAGCGCATTCTCGCCCCTTATCCCGTCGAATAACGGCGCGTTATGCCCCAGCAGCGGATGCCCCGGCTCGCAAACGAAATGGACATGGAAAACGGACACACCCACGCGGCGGCACGCTTCTACCAGCCGCTTGGCATTGGCGACGACGTTCTGCTCAATGGCATGCTGTGGCGAGCCAGTGCCCGCGAAAGCGCCGCCCTCGATGATGACATCGTTCTGCAAATCCTGAAGAATCAACGCAGTCTTCTTCGGCTCGATACTCACGGCACTAGGCGTAGTGGGCGCAGGGGCGGGCTGTGTTTCTGTCGGTACTGAGGTTGCTCGGCTGGGCGCAGGTTTGGCGTGCATGAACGGCTCGTTGCGGGGTAGTACCTTGGTCGTCACGGCATAGACTGAGGTGCAGGCGCATAGGAATAGCGTGTTCCAGTCATCGCCACCCCAATGCAGGTTTGCCACCATCTCCGGTACGACGACCTTGCCGATTAACGCGCCATGGAAGGAATAGACCCATACGCCGCCCGGCGCCGTGACCCATACATTACCCTCGCGGTCGGCCTTCATTCCATCTGGCAATCCCGCCAGCGTATTATCCCTAATACCGGATGCGAAGATCCGCCCATTGGTCAATCGCCCATCCGTATCCACATCGAACATACGGATATTCGCCTGATCCGTATCGTTTACCCACATCCACCGCTCGCAGGGCGAAAAGGTCAGGCCGTTCGGCTGCCCGAACAAATAGCGGTCGCAGACGAGGGTTGGCTCATCGCCGGGGCGATGGTTGGGGCGCAGCATATAGACGCCCTGAAACCCCTGTTCAGTCTTGCGTGGTACGCCGAAATGCTCCAACCGCCCATAGGTCGGGTCGGTGAAATAGATCGTGCCGTCCGATTTCACGATGATATCGTTCGGGGAGTTCAATTCCCGCCCCTCGAAATGCGAGCATAGCACGGTGCGTGTGCCGGTTCGCCGGTCGAACCGCACGACCGAGGATGTCGAATGCTCGCAGGCCAGCAGATTGAGGTCGGCGTCGTAGGTCAGCCCGTTCGCCTTATTGGAGGGTCGCATGACCTCCGCCACTTGCCCATCTGGCGTCCATCGCCGCCGCACGTCGCCCGGCATGTCGGAGAATAGCAGCGTCCGGTCCGCCGGGTTCCAGATCGGCCCTTCGGTGAAGATATACCCGGTTCCAAGCTGACGCACGGGCGCGTATTCGTCGATCAGGGAGCGGAAAGCGGGGGTAAGGGCGGTATGGCTCATGTGGATCTCCCGGCTTGGCACCGTACCGGGAACAGACCGTATCCCGCTAGCGGCTGCGTGTTAGTTGCGAAAAGGCGTGTTCCAGTTCCGCACTCTGGCGAACGCCGTTCAGGACGTTCTTTACCGTGCCCTTGCCATCGAACAGCATCAGCGTGACATGCGAAACGCCGTGTTGTCCCGCAAAGGCAAGACCCTTCGACTGGCTGATATCCGCAACGAGATACTGGATTTCCCCTTCGTCGAAAGCTCCCAACGCATCGCGCGTCTCGCGCTGTAATGCCTGACACATACGGCATTGCGGATCGTGAATCTGTACGATGGTGGGGATGCCATTGCCGAGGCGGCTCAGATCGTGTTCCGCGATAGTCGCCCGTACCGTGCCGATGGCAAAAAATCCGCCAAGGCTGACCACGCCGATGCCAATCGCAATATTGCGGGCACGTTTGAGAAAGGAGCGACGATCCTGAGCCGGTGCTGCTGGAGTCGGCGAGGGCTTTTTTGCGTTGGCTGGCGCTTTGCGGCGTTGCTTCTTCATCGTCGATACCTTCCATGATCTTTACCAAGATCATTTGATATCGATAAAGTTTAATTACCCATCGGTTAATCCACCTCTCACAAGCCTGTGTAGGGATGTCATAGACGATCATTGCGCCCCCGGTCACGCTGGGAACCAGTTCCGCGCGGGCAGGGTTTCGGTCATCGGTCCCGGCACGGTCATGCCGAGGCGACCCACCACCTGTTGACGTTCGATCTTTGCGGGGCGGTCATGGATGGGCAGCAGGAATGTGTAGTTGTTCAGCAGCTTTTTGATCGCGCCCTTCTCCTCGCGTTTGGTTTGGGAGTGGTTGCCGGTTACGCGCGGTTCCATATCGTTATTCGTATAGAGGTGGTTCACGATCTGATCGTTGAAGTCGTAGATCACGTCACCACAGATGCAGGCTAACCCTTCCGCCGTCTCGACGATCACGTTCATTGATCCTTCGGTATGCGCGCCCGCCGCCTCGCACCAGACGCCGGGGATGATCTCTTCGGCGGTGGTGATTTCCAGATCGAGGAAGCGCATGGCTTCAGGTTCGTAGATGCGCTCGACCAGATGCAGGATATCGGGTTTGGGGTATTGCGGGTACATGATGCCGCTGACCGAAAACTCCATCTCACGCCGGTTGATGACGACGGTGGTGTTCATAGGGAACAGGTCGTCCTTGCCCGCATGGTCGATATGCAGGTGGGTATGTAGCACATAGCGAACGTCGCCCATCTTCACCCCATGCTTGGCGAGTTGGTTTTCGATCATGTTTTCGTGGAATTGCAATCCGCGCATTCCGAGGGATTCCATGATCGCATTGTCGCGATAGCCGGTGTCCACCACGATTGGGTATGCCCCCCCGAGGATCAGGAAGCCGTAGACCGGCACCCGCCGCACCCGCCCGCATTCGTGGCCAAGCACGAGGAAGCTGGTTTCCAGTTCGATATCGCCATAATCGAGGATGTGGATTGTCAAGGCCATTGGTATTGCTCCCGTTCTGTCATTTCGCGTCTCTCTCCCTCTTTATGGGGGAGGGCCGGGTTGGGGGTTCTATCAATCAGTTGGTTGGTTCCATTCACAGCCGATACACCCGCTTCGCCGTGTCGTTGAATATCGCGCGCTGATCTTCTTCGGTCAGGGTCGCTGCGCCCGCGCGGAAGGCAGCGAATAGGTCGGTGTAAGAGGTCCAGAGCTTTTCGATGGGGTAATTCGAGCCATAGAGGCACCGGGACGCGCCGAAAATCGTTACCGTTTCGTGGATCATCCCGGCAATGAATTCGGGATCGTTACGATGGATGAATGTGCCAAAGGCCGATAGCTTGCTCACGATGTTTGGGCATTCCGCCAGCCGCCGCATCCCGTCGCGCCATGCCGCGATGCCTGTATCGGAGGTATCCTCTAGCATCCCCGCATGTTGCAGGATGAAGGTCACATCAGGGCAGGCATGGGCCAGTGCCGCCGCATCGCGCATCTGACCGGAAAAGACCTGAAGATCAAAGCTCCACCCATAATCGGCCAGCATGGCGATATTGCGTTGCAGGACCGGATCGGTGGGCAGGTCAGCGCGTGCGGCAAAGCGGTAGAGTGGATTTTCATGCCAGTGAAGCTGCTGCCGGATACCGCGCATCAGGGGATATTTCTTCAACTGCTCAAGCTGTGGTCGCACATCCGGCACCGTGAAATCGGCATAACCGACGATTCCGTGCGGCCAACCGCTTTGATCAGCCACGCCCTGCACCCATGCCACCTCGTTCTCGAAACGGTCGTTCGGCCAGTTCGCTTGCACGTAAACGGATTTCTCGATGCCGGTATCGGCGATATCGGTGAGGTATTCGTCGATCAGGTAATCGCGCATGATCGGCGCGTAAGGGCCGAAGATGCGGGGCTGTTCGGTGCCTTGCAACCACGGTAGATCAGCCTGTCGCCAGATATGGTGATGGGCGTCGATCATGCCGCCCTTCCTAGTGCCAAGATGCGGTCGGTAATCGCGTCGATATCCACGCCGTTCGACAGGCTGTCGATGTCGCGCGCCACCGCCGCCAGCGCCTCTGTCTGCGGAGAATAGCTTGGGTCAGCGGCCAGCGGGGTCAACCAGTCGAGCCGCCATGCGAGGCGGGAGAGGCGACGAACGGCGTCGATCATCGCGGTCGGGTCGCCTCGTTCCAGCCCATCTGACAGGACTACGACCGCCGCCCCGCGCAAGAACCCTGCGAAGCGCGGTACGGCAAGGAATGCCTGCAACGCATCGCCCAGCCGCGTGCCGCCGTCGAAATCGGCCACCACCTGCGCGACTCGCTCCAGCGCGCGGTTACGATCGGCGATGGCGAGCGCGGGGGTGATGCGGGTCAAGCGGGTGCCCAGGGTGAAGGCCTCCACCCGGTCGGCGGCGTGCATCAATGTATGGGCGAGGCGGGCATGGGCATCCGTGCGCTCCTTCATCGAGCCGGATATGTCGATCAGTAGCACGATCCGGCGCTGGCGCGTTTTGCGCTTGAGGCGGGGCAGGGTGAAGACCTCACCATCGCGCTTTACCGCCTCGCGTAGGGTCCGGCGCATGTCGAGCGTGGGGCCGCGCCGTGCAGGGGCACGGCGGTAGGATAGACGTCGGGGCAGACGGGTGGGGGCGAGGCGCGCAAGCCGCGTCAATGCCGCATTATCTGCCGTTAGCAAGGTGCGGCTGGCGAGGCGCTCCGCCACAGTCGCCTCCGTCCCCGGTTCATCCCCCATCTCGGTCTCGATGGCTTCGCTTTCGCCGCCCGTAGGGTCGTGGGCATCGGTGTCGTCATCCTCGTCCGTATCGGCTTCGGCGGCGATGGTTTGCCCCTCGAAGAACGCCCGAAACAGCGCCTCGAACTCCGCCTCCCGCTCACGCGGAATCGCCAGCATGGCGCGGGCGGCGCGGCGGATATCGCCGATATTGTTTGGTCCGAGTAGGCCGATGGCTTCGATGAATCCGATGGTTTGATCTGGCGCGACCGCAAAGCCGTGCGCTCGCAGGATTGCGGCGAAATCGACAAAAGCGCGGGCAGGGCGGGGGAGGGTCATGCCGCTACCCCCGCCAATAGCGCATCCATGCGCGGCTCCAGATAGGCCAGATCGTCATGGTCCTTTACGGCCACCCCGATGGCGCGGCGGAAGGCAATGGGCCACGGGTTGCCCTGTTCATGCATCAGGGTCACGGCTTCGGCCCATTCCACCGTCTCGGCGACACCGGGGGGCTTGGCCAGTGGTTCGGCGCGTAGGCGGCCCACGGCGGCAACCACCGCATCGGCAGTTGCGCGCGCGACGGTACTGGCGCGAGCCATAACGATGGCGGCTTCGAGATCGGGCGACGGGTAGTCGATCCAGTGATAGACGCAGCGGCGGCGTAGCGCCTCATGCAGGTCGCGGGTGCGGTTTGAGGTCAGCACCACGACCGGGCGACGCATGGCGCGCACGGTGCCAGTCTCCGGGATCGAGATGGAGAAATCCGAGAGGAATTCGAGTAAAAACGCCTCGAATTCATGGTCGGAGCGGTCGATCTCATCAATCAGTAGCATCGTATCGGCAGGGCTGCGCAGCGCCTCCAGCATAGGTCGTGCGAGCAGGAATTCATCGGCGTAGATATTGACGTAATCGTCCCCGGCTTGCCGGATTGCGAGCATCTGGCGCGGATAATTCCATTCATAGAGTGCCGCGCTCGCGTCGATCCCCTCAAAGCATTGTAGACGGATGACCGCCCGTGACAGCACCGCCCCAATGGCCTTCGCCGCTTCGGTCTTGCCCACCCCCGGCGCCCCTTCGAGTAGTAGCGGTTTGCCGAGTGCCAGCGCCAGATAAGCGGCGGTGGCCAGCCCCTCATCGGCGAGGTACTGCGCGCCGGTCAGGGCCGATTGCAGGGCGGTGGGGCTGTCGATGCCAGCAATGGCCAGGACAGGTCCACGATGAGTGAGTAGCCTCCAGACCCGGCCAA
>CALFVD010000029.1 GCA_937928005.1 uncultured Neomegalonema sp.
TCGAGATGGTCGAAGGATTTGTAGGTAATCTGGATCGTGCCTTTGCCATCGCTGGTGGGCTTTAGCACGACCTGCGCCTCCAGCGCGGCACTCAGGTCGCCTTCGAGGGCGAGGGTATCGGCATCCTTAACCGATTCGGTCGGCTTGCTTGCCTTTCCGGGCCGGTCAGGGGCGACGCGCTTTTCGATATCACGGACGGACAGCCCCTTGGCGATAATCTCGCGCACGAGAGCGGGGGCATCGGTCGCACCAATCAACGCGCGGGCATGGCCAACGGTGATATCACCAGAGCGCAATGCATCGCTGACGGCGGCGGGCAGGCGGGTCAGGCGCAGGGAATTGGCGATGTAACTGCGCGATTTGCTGACGGCCTCGGCGAGCTGCTCCTGTGTGTAGCCATGGGCCTGCATCAGACGGTCATAGCTTTCCGCCTCCTCCACCGCATTCAAATCAACACGCTGAATGTTTTCGATCAGCGCGACTTCCAACGCCTCGGTATCAGTAAAATCCTGAACGAGAACAGGGACTTCGTGCAGCGGTGCGCGCTGAGCAGCACGCCAGCGGCGCTCGCCCGCAATGATCTCGTAACGGGTCGTCTCGCGGGGGTTGGCGCGTACGAGAATGGGTTGCAGGACGCCCTTGGCGCGCAGGGAGGCGGCAAGGCCGTCAAGTTCCTCATCCGTGAAGCGTTTACGTGGCTGGTCCGGGTTCGGTTCAATATCAGATATCGAAACGATTTCAATGCCTTGTAGCTTTTCAGCAATGGGCGCGAAATCATCGCCCATCAGGGCGGAAAGCCCCTTGCCGAGACCTTTACGGTGGGATTTTGCGGCCATGGGAACGGTCCTCTCTATGCGGCGATCAGGTCGCGCTCGCGGCGTAGTAATTCGCTGGCGAGCTGAATATAGGCTTGGCTGCCCGCGCAGGCATGGTCGTAAAGCAGCGCGGGCTTACCATGGGATGGGGCTTCGGAGATGCGGACATTACGGGGGATGACGGTCTTGTAGACAACATCGCCCATATATTCGCGCACATCCTGCGCCACCTGCCCCGATAGGCGGTTACGGGTGTCGTACATGGTGAGGACGATGCCTTGGATTTCGAGGGACGGGTTAAGAGTGGTGCGCACGCGCTCGACGGTGCGTAGAAGCTGACTCAAGCCTTCAAGCGCGTAGAATTCGCATTGCAACGGGACAAGGACAGCGTCGGAGGCAGTCATGGCATTGACGGTCACGAGGCTGAGGGAGGGGGGGCAATCAATAACGATGTAATCATAGCGATCTGTGACTGGCACGCCCTGCCCCGCATCGTTCAGCAAATCCGACAGCAAATGCGCGCGGCGCGGATCTTCGACAATTTCGAGATCGACACCCGACAGATCCGCCGATGCCGGAACGAGTTCGAGACCCGGAACGCTGGTCTTGTGAATCGCATCGGCCAGTGACACGGCCCCGACCAGCGTTTCATAGGATGAATGGCGGCGCTCGGCGGTCGAAATGCCAAGGCCGGTACTTGCATTGCCCTGCGCATCAAGGTCAATCAGTAGCACGCGCTTTCCTACGGCGGCGAGCGCCGTACCAAGGTTAACGGCGGTGGTCGTTTTGCCCACGCCGCCTTTTTGATTAACAATGGCGAGGATGCGGCTCGTACTTTCTGGAGCTTTAGGCTGGCTCATCGCCGGGTTGCCTCTCTTGAAAATCCCCGATTTCGAGGATGACCGATGCCGGATCAACGCGGCTACGATGGATTATCGTTTCCATGTGCCAGTGTTTACCCGCATCCGTCAATTCCGATTCGTACCTTGACCCCTTATGCAGCAAGGCAATTCCGCCAGAACGCAGGATTGGGCGGGCGAGCGGCAGTAGCGCGGGTAATGGCGCAAACCCACGGGCGGTGATGATATCGACTTCTTCGTCATAATCCTCAACCCGGCCCGTGATGAGGGTTGCCGCGGCGGCGGTTTCGCGGATGATCTCGCGCAGGAAAGCGCCCTTTCTGCGGTCACTTTCGAGCAAGGCAACGGTAAGGTCGGGGCGAATTTCTCTGGCGATGATGGCGAGTGCGAGGCCGGGAAATCCGGCACCTGAACCAAGGTCGGCGCATCTAAGCGGGCCTATGGGCAACAATGGGAATAGTTGCGCCGAGTCAAGTACGTGACGCCGCCACGCATCCGCAAGCGTAGCCGTCGATACGAGATTGATGGCGCGGTTCCATTTTTTCAAACGCGCGATGTAGAGTTCGAGTCGCTCGATTGTTTCACGTGAAACAATCAGATCATCGAACAAGGCTTGATCACTCATCCGGTGGCACTCGTGGGGGCGATGCGGCGGACATGGGCAAGCAGCGCGGTGAGCGCGGCCGGGGTAACACCGGGGATGCGGGATGCTTGGCCGAGGGTCACGGGGCGCACATTGGTTAGCTTTTCGATGACTTCGCCTTTCAACCCGCCAATTGCTGTATAGTCGATATCGGCGGGAATATGCAGGGCTTCGTCACGCCGGAAGGCCGCGATATCCGCCGCCTGACGGTCAACATAGCCGGAATACAGGGATTCAATACGAAGCTGGGCGAGGGTCGCGGAGGCGACGGCCTCGGCTTCGGGCCATATGGCGCAAACCTGCGCATCCGTGAGGCCCGTATAACCTATTAACTCAAAAGCCGTACGGCGGCGACCGTCTTGGTTTACTTCTAGGCCATGGGCCTGAGCCTGCTTTGGCGTGATGTTCAGGGTTTCGAGCAAGCTGCGACCATCCGATAGCGCCGATTGTTTCACGTGAAACAATTCCGCGCGCTTTGATCCAACACAGCCAAACGCGATACCTTTAGGGGTAAGCCGTTGGTCGGCATTATCGGCGCGCAGCGACAGGCGGTATTCGGCGCGGGAGGTGAACATGCGGTATGGCTCGGTTACGCCTTGGGTGACAAGATCATCAATCATCACACCGATATAGCCCTCAGAACGGTCGATGATGGCCGCTGGACCACCAGACACATGGGCGGCGGCATTCAATCCGGCCATAAGACCTTGGGCGGCGGCTTCCTCGTATCCGGTCGTGCCGTTGATCTGTCCGGCGAGATAGAGACCGGTCATGCCCTTCAGGGCCAACGTCGGATCGAGGGATTTGGGATCGACGTAATCATACTCGATGGCATAGCCGGGTTGGATAATACGGGCATTTTCCAAGCCGGGGATCGTGGCGATGAACTCGGCCTGTACATCAGCGGGCAACGATGTGGAGATGCCATTGGGATAGATCGTCGGGTCGTCCAAGCCTTCGGGTTCGAGGAAAATCTGGTGGCTTTCGCGCTCGGCAAAGCGAACGACCTTATCCTCGATGGAGGGACAATAGCGAGGGCCAACACCGTCGATCTGGCCCCCATAGAGCGCGGAACGGCTAAGATTGCGGTCAATAACGGCGTGGGTCTTGGCGGTCGTGCGGGTGATATGGCAATCGATCTGGCGATTGGGCAGCGCCTCCGTCAGGAAGGAGAACGGCATGGGGTCGGCATCGCCGGGCTGGCGGTCGAGGCCGGTATAGTCGATCGTGCGGCTATCGAGACGGGCAGGGGTGCCGGTCTTGAGACGGCCCATGGGCAGGCCCATGCCGTAAAGGCGGTCTGCGAGGGCTTTGGCGGGCGGATCGCCAACGCGCCCCCCGGCGGTACGCTGATCACCGATATGGAGAACGCCGTTCAGGAAAGTGCCAGTGGTCAAGACAACGGCACCCGCACTGTATTCTCCGCGCGGAGTAACGACACCAATAACGCGCGTGCCTTCAACGAGCAGGTCGCTGGCTTCAGTCTCGATGATCGTGACGGTGGAGGCGGCAAACTCGGCCTGCATGGCTTTGCGGTAGAGGGCGCGGTCGGCTTGGGCGCGGGGGCCGCGAACGGCTGGGCCTTTGGAACGGTTAAGCAGGCGGAACTGGATGCCAGCGGCATCGGCAACGCGGGCCATGGCACCGTCGAGCGCATCAATCTCGCGGACAAGATGGCCCTTGCCCAAACCGCCGATGGCAGGATTGCAGGACATCTCGCCGATGCGGTCGGCGCGGTGGGTGATGAGAGCAGTGCGGGCACCGACTCGCGCGGCGGCGAGGGCGGCGTCGCTGCCCGCATGGCCACCGCCGATGACAATGACGTCGAAATCAGATTGTTTCACGTGAAACACTCCTGCCTTCTTGTTTCGCAAATTGTTTCACGTGAAACAATCAACCGAGTCTCATTTTTTGAAATCTTATGTAGATCAGGTGGTTAGCAATGGAATCCAGCGTCTTAACGCCTCATTTACCAAGGCAAAACTCCGAAAAGATCACGTCGAGCAGGCGGTCTATCCCGCGTTCGCCGGTGATGTGGCCCAAGGCTTCCCACGCTTCGCGCACATCCTGCGCGCCGATTTCAGGGGCGGCTTTTAGCCTGTCGGGGGTGTCGGTGGCAAGGGCGGCGTAACGGTCGAGGGCCGCGCAGGCATCGGTGAGCGCCGCCGCGTGGCGCTGGGTCAAGAGCAGGGCGTCTGCGGGGGGATCGGCAATGGCTAGGGTGGCGGTCAAGCGGTCGATCAGTGTCGCGATGCCTTGGCCGGTACGGGCGGAGATAGCGAGGTCGCCGCCGGGCTGCGCATCGGCTTTGGTATGGATGATCAGGTCGCCCGCTTGCAGGAGCGCGCGGATGGCGTCGGTCAGGGGGGCGTCATGGGCGGTGAGGGCGAGGCGCAGGTCGGCGGTGGTCGCGGCGTTTGTGGCGCGGTCGACGCCGATACGCTCGATGGGATCAATGGTTTCGCGGATACCTGCGGTATCGACCAAGGTGACAGGATATCCGGCGAGGTCCATCTGGGCCTCGATGATGTCGCGGGTGGTTCCGGCGATATCGGAGGTAATGGCGATGTCACGACCGCTGAGGGCGTTGATAAGGGTGGATTTGCCCGCATTCGGCGCGCCGAGGATGGCAATGCGCCAGCCAGTGCGTAGGCGTTCGGACAGGTGAGCGGTGGCGAGGTGGGCGATTATCTCGGCGCGTACGCTCAAGATGGCATCCGATGCGTGCGCCCATGTGTCATCGGGGATTTCTTCGTCGGCAAAATCGATGGTGGCTTCGAGCAGGGCGAGGCCACGGGTGAGGCGGGCGGACCATGCGCGGCATTTATCGCCAAGGATGCCGGAATACTGGTGCAGGGCGGCGCGTTGCTGGCTGGCGGTTTCGGCGCTGATGAGATCGGCAAGACCTTCGACTTGGGCCAGATCGAGGCGGCCATTGTCGAAGGCGCGGCGGGTGAATTCGCCGGGATTGGCGAGGCGTAGGCCGGGGAGGCGGGTCAACGCCTGCATAACCGAGGCAACGACGGCGCGGCCCCCGTGGAGATGAAACTCGACGGATTGCTCGCCGGTGAAACTCTCCCCCGCGAGGAAGCGCAGGACGAGGGGGTGGTCGAGGGGGTCGCCGGTTTCGGGATCGGTGAGGCGGCGCAGGGTGGCGCGGCGCGGGTCGGGGAGGGGGGCCGTGCTCAGGGCGCTCAGGGCCGCGTCAGCGGACAGGCCGGAAACGCGGATAACGGCGACACCCCCGGTGCCGGGGGGGGTGGCGAGGGCGAAGATGGTGTCTGCCGACATGGTTCACCTCGCCAAGGAAGCCCCGACTCAAGGCCGGGGCAGGTCGATATTCTTAGGTATTCATCGAGTTGAAGAAATCGCCATTGGTCTTGGTTTGCTTGAGTTTGCCGAGCAAGAATTCCATGGCGTCGATGGTGCCCATCGGGTTGAGGATGCGGCGCAGCACGAACATCTTTGTGAGTGTGTCCTTGTCGACCAGCAGTTCCTCTTTCCTCGTGCCGGAGCGGAGGATGTCGATGGCGGGGAAGACGCGCTTATCGGCGATCTTGCGGTCGAGGATCAGCTCGGAGTTACCCGTGCCTTTGAATTCCTCGAAGATGACCTCGTCCATACGCGACCCCGTGTCGATCAGGGCGGTGGCGATGATGGTCAGGGAGCCGCCTTCCTCGATATTTCGGGCGGCACCGAAGAAACGCTTTGGGCGTTGCAGCGCATTGGCGTCGACACCGCCGGTCAGAACCTTGCCGGAGGAAGGGACGACCGTGTTGTAGGCGCGGCCAAGGCGGGTAATCGAATCAAGCAGGATCACCACATCGCGGCCATGCTCCACAAGGCGCTTGGCTTTGTCGATGACCATCTCGGCGACCTGTACGTGGCGGATGGCCGGTTCGTCGAAGGTGGAGGAGATGACCTCGCCCTGCACCGTGCGCTGCATGTCGGTCACTTCCTCGGGTCGTTCGTCGATGAGGAGGACGATCAGGTAGCATTCGGGGTGGTTGGCGGCGATGGATTTGGCGATGTTTTGTAGGAGGACCGTCTTACCCGTGCGCGGGGGCGCGACGATCAGGCCGCGCTGGCCTTTGCCCATGGGGGCGACAAGCTCGATGATGCGGCCCGACTTGTCTTTGAGAGTGGGGTCTTCGATCTCCATGACGAGGCGTTCGTCAGGGTAGAGGGGGGTTAGGTTGTCGAAATTGACCTTATGGCTGGCGCGGTCGGGGCTTTCAAAATTAACCGTGCTGACCTTCATCAGAGCGAAATAGCGTTCGCCATCCTTTGGCCCCCGGATCACACCCTCAACCGTATCGCCGGTGCGCAGGGAGAAGCGTTTGATCTGCTGCGGGCTGACATAGATGTCGTCGGGGCCGGGCAGGTAGTTGGCCTCTGGACTACGCAGGAAGCCGAACCCGTCCATGAGGACTTCGAGGACGCCATGGCCGGTAATCTCTGTCTCGCGCTCGGCCAATTCCTTGAGGATCGCGAACATCATGTCCTGACGACGCAGGGTGCTGGCGTTCTCGACTTCGAGGTCTTCGGCAAATTGCTGGAGTTCGGTCGGGGATTTGTCTTTGAGTACCTGAAGCTTCAGGGTCGAGTCATCCATGCGGTGAACTTTCGGATCGGGAATGGCTGGTAATCAGCAGGGAGACGATGGTCTCGCAAAAAGGAGGGCCGTTACAGAGTACATGAAATACACGCCGGGTGGCGCTGTCCCTGTTCGGTACATGAGAGGTGCCGATTCGCGAGGGAAAAGTCAAGGGGGTTTTGAAAATACGATTCAGGAGCGCGCGGTTGACTTCTGCTGGATTATAGATGTTTATGTTCTTGATTTGTTTTTCACGGAGATGCAGCGCGAATGGACTGGGACATCGTTATCGAGATCAATCGGAAGGTGCTGCTGCGGTTTGTGGCGGCATTATTCGAGATGATCGGATGCAGGGAAACGGTTGCGCGATTTGTGCATCGCGAAGTGCTATCGACACTATTGCTCGCTGAGGCGGCAACGCGGCGGTTGATTGCGATTGCGGCTATCGGGTTGGTGGTCGAGCCGCGTGCGAAGCGGGGCGCTCCAACCGGGGCGATTCCGAAAGGATCAGGCAAGCGCGTGCCGCCTTTTGCGCTGTTCGATCCGCGCCGCTATGCGGGGCCACCGAAACAACAGAAAACGCCGGGATTCAGGCCGAACATTCGGGGCTTTGATGAGTTTGATATCGCGCCGCCGCGCCGGAATGTGGCTTCGCCAGATGATCCGGTTTCCGTGGTGCGATTGCGGCAACGGCTAGAGGCTTTGCGGGCAGCATTGGAGGATATTCCGGCGCAGGCAAAGCGGCTGGCGAGAAAGCTGGCGGCGATGGAGAGGCCCGTTCAGCCCATGCGTCCGGGGCGGCCTCCGGGATATAATGCGCGGGGGAAGCGGCCCATTGATATCGTTTTGGCCGATTGTCAGGAATTGGCGCTGATGGCGCTGGCCGAAGTGCCGCCTTGAGCGAAGCGCGCAGGTTTGGATGGAGGGCTTTCGCCGCAAGGCGGGGGGCGCTTTGGTGTGGGTGGGTGGAACCCCTCTCCCACAAGAGGAGAGAGGTAGAATCGGCGAAACTGATAGAAAAGAGGTTTTATCCGTCCGCCATGACCTGAATGACGGCGGGGCCGATAATGACGATGAAG
>CALFVD010000030.1 GCA_937928005.1 uncultured Neomegalonema sp.
GGGATTCTGGCGATGTTGGGCGATGGGGGGACGGTTCGGCGGTTTGTGTATCTGGCGATTCTGGCGGTGCTGCGCCCGGCGGAATCGATTCTGCGGCGGCTGATTGCGATTGCGGCGAAGGATATCGTCGTGAAACCGCGCGCGAAGCGGGGGCCGCCTGTGGGCGGGATTCCGAAGGGGAAAGGGGGGCGGATGCCCTCTTTTCCGCTGTTTGATCCGCGCCGGTATGCGGGGCCGCCGAAGGGCAAGAAAGTACCGGGATTTGGGCCGAATATCCGGGGGTTTGATGAGTTTGATGTGATGCCGCCGAGCCGGACGGCAACCTCGGCGGATGATCCAATCAATGCCGCTGCACTGCGGCGGCGGATCGAGGCATTGCTGGCCGCGATGGAGGATATTCCGGCGCAGGCGAGGCGGTTGGCGCGAAAGCTGGCGCGCATGGAGAGGCCGGTGCGGGCGATGCGTCCGGGTAGGCCGCCGGGATTCTGCGACCGGGGGAAGCGGCCCATTGATCTGCTGCTGGCCGATTGTCATCAGCTTGCGTTGATGGCACTGGCCGAAGCGAAAGCGCCGCCATGAGGGGGCAGGCTTCTGGATGAAGGTTTGAGGGGCTTCGCCGATGGGCGGGGGCGGTTTGGTGTGTTCGCTGCTTAGTCATATATAAACTATGTCACATATTTAATATATTAATGAGCTATGAGGAGAACGGGGGCTATGATGAAGGGGATTTTAGACGTGTTCCGCTTTCCTGCTTCGCCATATTCTGCTATCCAGATGACGAGCATACCGGCGATGGCGTCGCCGGGGAGTGATTCAGAGCCTTTTCGGCGATCTTTGGTTGTTCCAAAGCCCCCGAGGTTTTGTTTTGGCGCATTTTCGCAATGCCAAGCCGTATTAGCTTGGCTTGAAAATGCTCCGGCTCTCGCTCGTTCCCTCCTGAACGCCGGGACTTTCAATCGGGAGATTGGGGGTCGCCTCCGCTCCCGTCGAGTTGGAGGTCACGATGACTGCAACAGTCCAAATGCGTGCTGCGCCGATTTACCCCGCACGCCCCGATTTCTTTACTTTTCACAATGGCGAAAAAGCCCCCCTGCCGTTCAGCAGGGCAGAATATGATCGTCGCCTCGCCGGATTGCGCTGTATTATGGCGGATCACGATCTCGATGCGGTGTTGGTCACGTCAATGCATGGGGTCGCCTATTATTCCGGGTTTCTCTACTGCGCTTTCGGGCGGCCCTATGCCTGCGTGGTGACGGCGGATCGGTCAGTCACAGTCTCAGCGAATATCGATGGGGGCCAGCCTTGGCGGCGCTCGGCGGATGAGAACGTGGTTTACACCGACTGGCGACGCGATAATTACTGGCGCGCAGTGCGTGATATCATTGATTCTGCGGCGCGAATTGGGGTCGAAGGGGATCACCTGACACTGGCACAACAAGGAAAATTGTCGGAGTTTCTTGGGGCGGCCCCGGTCGATATTGCCCCCGCGACAATGGCCCAGCGGATGGTCAAATCCGATGAGGAAATCGCGCTGATTCGTGAGGGCGCGCGAATCGCTGATATTGGCGGTGAGGCTGTGCATGATGCAATTCGGGTCGGCACGCGCGAGATCGATGTGGCGATGGCTGGCCGCGATGCGATGGAAACGGAAATCGCGCGGGCGCATCCAGATAGCGAACTACGCGATAGCTGGGTTTGGTTCCAGTCGGGGCTGAATACCGATGGTGCGCATAATCCGGTCACGACGCGGCGGCTGGAGGCGGGGGATATCCTCAGCCTCAACACCTTTCCAATGATTTCAGGGTATTACACGGCACTGGAGCGCACGTTGTTTATCGGCGAGCCAGATGCCGCATCGCTGCGTATATGGGAAGCGAATGTGGCGGCGCATGAGTTGGGACTTTCACTGATCCAAGAGGGGGCGACCTGTTCGGGGATCTGCGCGGAGATCAACGACTTTTTCGCCTCTCGCGATCTGCTGCAATACCGCAGTTTTGGCTATGGCCATTCCTTTGGTGTGCTCTCACATTATTATGGCCGCGAGGCAGGGCTGGAACTGCGCGAGGATATCGATACTGCGTTGATCGGCAATATGGTCGTTTCGATGGAACCAATGCTGACATTGCCCGCAGGGATACCCGGTGCGGGCGGGTATCGCGAGCATGATATCGTTGTCTTAGGCACGGATGGACCGGAAAATATCACCGGATTCCCCTATGGACCGGAGGATAATATCGTGGCCGCCTGACAAGGGTATAGCCATTTGCGATAAACCTAAGCCATGTTTCGCGCCAAGCCCCGCACGAAACATGGGGCTTGGTGATTCAGGATAATCGCAATTCGCTTTAGCGGCGTGATCCTACCGGTCTTTGGGGTGGGTCACGCCATCACGCAGGGGCACATCCTGCCATTCGCGGATATCGATTCCATCGAGGCAGGCAAGATTGAAGCCGTATTCTTCAGGATTCGAGCGGCGGCGGTGATGGGTTTGGATGCCACAAGTGCCACAGAACCAATGCTCCGCCGTCATTGTGCCGAAGCGATAACTGCGCAACACCCCTTCGCCCCGCATGACGCGCAGGCCAGATAGTGGGACCGAGGCGACAATCGTGCCGCGCCGCGAGCAAATCGAACAGTCGCACCGCCGAGGGTCAACGATCCCATCGGGGAGATCGAGAGACAATACGACTCCGCCGCAATGGCAGGTAAGTGTTTTTGGCTTCGATACATCATTCATTAAACGGAATTCTCTCGTAGAAACCCACATAGGTCGTATCTGAATTTGCATTACCTTGCGAGGATCGATTTTTTCGTCTCTTTGACGCATACGGCGCTTGACCTTGCCTGCGCCTGCCAATAGAGAAATCGCAAGCGGATCGAAGCGGTTCGCCATTGCGCGGTTGTAGCTCAGTTGGTTAGAGTACCGGCCTGTCACGCCGGGGGTCGCGGGTTCGAGTCCCGTCAACCGCGCCATTTTTCCCCCTTAATGTGTAATGGTGACGCCCGCTACGGGCATTCGACATGGTCGACTTTTTCAACAGCCTTTTTGCCGACGCCCTATCCAGCGATATCTTCGCGGGCGGTCTTGCGCTGGGCCTTATGGGTATTTTGGCGGCGTTTCTTGGCCTTGCGGGGCGGCGTTTGCTGAATCTGCTGTGGCGACGCATTACGATTAGCGTCACGGTGGATAACCGTAGCCCTGCGTTCAAGTTTCTTTGCCTATGGCTTGAGAAGGGCGATATCTTGCGCCGCTCTCGCCGCCTGCATGTCATGCAATTCGCCGAAGCCGGAGAATGGCATCCGACCGAATCGTCACCGTTGCTGCTGGTGCCGGGGGAGGGAAGACACTTCTTTTTCAATGGCCTGAGCCTATGCATCCTCGACCGTAATATCGAGCGCAAAAGCCGGTCAGAGAATTTCAGCGGCCATGAAGGCCCGCTGGAAGCCTTGAAATTCACCATGCTCGGAGGTGGTGCCGATACCGTACATGGCTGGATCGAGGCTGGGGCGAAGATTGCCGCTTCGCGCGATCGTATCGGCCCCGGCATTCATACCTTTGGTCGCCATAACTGGTCGAGCATGGGCGATGTGCCCCGCCGACCCATTGATAGTATCGTGATGGAGGATGAAGCGGCAGCGCGCCTGTTGACTGATGTGCGTTGGTTCTACTCGTCGCGCGATTGGTATGCGACTCGCGGCGTGCCATGGCGGCGTGGATATCTGCTGCATGGACCGCCCGGCACTGGCAAATCTTCATTGATTCGAGCGGTGGCTTCGGAACTGGGTTGCGATATCGCGACCATCGACCTTGGGCGCAATTCACTGTCGGATGATGCCCTGAGCGAGGCGCTTAATTCTGCCCCGAAAAACGCGCTGTTGGCTTTTGAGGATATTGATGCCGTGCGTGCCGCTGACCGAGATGACAAATCGGCGGGTGTTAGCTTTTCGGGCTTGCTTAATGCAATCGACGGGGTCGCGGCGCAAGAGGGCAGGGCGCTGTTCATGACGACCAATCACCGCGAGCGGCTGGACCCGGCGCTTATCCGTCCGGGGCGCGCGGACCTGCATGTCGAGCTTGGCTTGATCGGGGCTGAGGCGGCGCGTGATATGTTTGTACGTTTCTTCCCAGAATCGCCACAGGAAGCAGACCGCTTCGCCGCGAATTTTGGCACTCGCCGCATCGCGCCAGCAACCTTGCAAGGTTGGTTTCTTCAGAATCATGACGACCCCGATGCCGCCGCTGTGCTGGATGATGCGTTGCCAGTTGCGGCAGAGTAGCGTCAGTCGATAATATCTTCAATCTCGTCCCAGATATCCTCTAGCCGGTCGAGAAAGCTCTTTCGTTTGGGCTTCTTTTTCGATTTTTTCGGCTTATTGCGTTGTGGTGGCGCGTTGCGCCAGCGCGGATCCAGCGTTGCTGTTGAAGCGACCTTCTTGTGCTTGGGCCGTTTGACCGGAACCGGCTTGTTTATCACCGATTCCATGCGTGCCGATGACAAGCGCGCGCCACAGGCATCGCATGTCAGAACGCCTTTTCCAATGCGCGCAAGATCGACCAGTGTCGCGGCATCGCAATAGCAGCAAGTGATTGTGTGCATCGTTTTAGGCATCGCTTTCTCCTCGCCACCTACATAAGCATGTCTTTGCGGGTTAAAAAGGTCGCGAAGAGGCGACAGTCTGACGGATTTGCACGGGCGCTTTAATGCGGCATAAGCGATGACGCATTCGACCTTGCGGCCCATGCGCCGCTAATCGGGATATTGCCTCATGTTGCTGATAACCTGCCCCTCCTGCGGTGTCGAAGCCGAGGAAACCGAATTCGCCCCCGGCGGCGAGGCGCATATCGTACGCGCCGATGTTGCCAGTTCGGACGATGATTTCTCGACATACCTGTTCGACCGCAAGAATCCGCGTGGCGTTCATTTTGAGCGATGGCGTCATGCTTTTGGCTGTGGGAAGTGGTTCCATATGGCCCGCCACACCCATACGCTTGAAATCTTTGGTACCTATGGCGCGCGAGAGACAGCGCCGCCGCAGGACATCCTCGACCGTATCGTGGAAAGGACCGAAGCATGACCCGGCTTCCCGAAGGCGGCCTGTTGATTGATCGCAGCGCGCCCGTCTCTTTCACTTTCGACGGCAAGACTTATCAGGGGTTGATGGGCGATACGCTCGCCTCCGCGCTGTTTGCCAATGGCGTGAAGCTGGTTAACCGCTCGTACAAATATCACCGCCCGCGCGGCGTCGTGACTTCTGGGCCGGAGGAGCCGAACGCGCTGGTTAATCTGGGTACGGGTGATCGGCATGAACCGAATATCCGCATGACCCAGATCGAGTTGTTCGACGGGCTAACGGCGCAGTCGCAGAACCGTTATCCCTCGCTGGCCTTCGATGTGGGCGTGCTGAACGCTGCTGCGTCGAAGCTTTATCCAGCGGGTTTTTACTACAAGACTTTCATCCATCCGCGCCATGCGTGGAAATACGTGTTTGAGCCGGTTATCCGCCGTATTGCGGGGCTTGGCCGCGCGCCTACTGAGGCCGATCCTGACACTTATGAGCATTTCTATGCTTTTTGTGATGTGCTGGTCGCGGGTGGAGGGGCCGCTGGCTTGCTAGCCGCGCGGCGGGCGGGCGAAGCGGGCGAAAAGGTAATGCTGGTCGAACAGACCGAGCGTCTGGGCGGGCGTTTGCTGGTCGATGATGATGCAGAGATCGAAGGGAAATCTGCCCGTGAATGGGTGGCCGAGCAGGTTGCGGCGTTGGAAGCGATGGAAAATGTCACCATCCGCCTACGCACTTGTGTATCCGCCGCTTATGATCATGGCTATACAATGCTGTATGAACGCCGCGCCGATCATGCACAGAATCCAGATGGCCCCCGCCATCGCCTGTGGCGCGTGCGCACGAAGCGCATCATCGGCGCGACCGGCATGATCGAGAGGCCCATTCCCTTCTACGGTAACGATGTGCCGGGGGTCATGCTCGCTAGTGCGGTCCGTGATTACGTGAAACTGTGGGGTGTGTCCCCCGGTAAGAGGACGGTCATCTATACGACCAATGACGATGGTTATCGCACGGCCATTACCCTGTATGAAGCGGGCAAGACCGTCGCGGCGATCCTCGATTCACGCGCTGATCCGGCGGGATTGCTGGTTGAGCGGGCGCGTGAAGCGGGCATCCGCATCATGCCGTCCACCGGCATCGGCAAGGTCGAAGGCGGCAAAGGCGGCGTCCTAGCGATCAAACCTGTCCCGCTCGACAAAGGCGATGTTGCGCCGTTGGGCCAGAGCATCGTCTGCGATTGCGTGGCTATGGCGGGCGGTTGGTCGCCGGTTGTACATCTCTATAGCCATTCTGGCGGTAAGGTCCGTTGGGATGCCGACCGCGCGATGTACGTGCCCGATACCGATAACCCCCCACGTGACGGGCAGGGTGAGGCTTTCGTTGAGATGGTCGGCGGGGCCAGTGGTGCGCTGACCATGGATGCGGTGTTGGAAGGTTTGCCAGTCACGGTTGCCTCTGAACAGCCCGCAATGCCCGTCTGGTCTACTCCGTCAGAGGGTAAGGTCGCGATGGGCGGCAAGCACTTCCTTGATTACCAGAATGATGTGACTGTCGCCGATATCCGCCTCGCCGCGCGCGAAGGCTTTGAATCGGTCGAACATGCAAAACGCTACACCACGCTGGGCATGGCCACCGACCAAGGCAAGCTGTCAAACATCAATGGCCATGCCATCCTCGCCGATGCCTTGGGTAAGGCGATGCCGGAGGTTGGCACCACCACCTTCCGCCCTCCCTACACCCCGATTTCGATGGGCGTGATTGCGGGGCAGGAACGCGGATCGCTGTTCAAACCCGTCCGCCATACCGCCATGCATGACTGGCATACGGGGCAGGGCGCAGAATTCGAGCCGGTAGGTGATTGGTATCGCCCCTATCGTTATCAGCAGGGCGGAGAGGGGCGTAACGCCTCCATTACACGCGAGATCAAACGGGTGCGCGATAGTGTTGGCCTGCTCGATGCCTCGACCTTGGGTAAAATCATCGTGCGCGGGCCGGATGCGGGCAAGTTTCTCGACCTGATGTACACCAACATGATGTCGACGCTAAAGCCGGGAAAATGCCGCTACGGTCTGATGCTCAACGATAATGGCTTCCTGATGGATGATGGCGTCGTGGCGCGGCTCGATGATGCGACGTTCCTGTGCCACACCACCTCTGGCGGGGCCGACCGCGTTCATGCATGGATGGAAGAATGGCTCCAGACGGAATGGTTCGATATCAAGGTCTTCACCGCCAATATTACCGAGCAATATACCCAGATTGCCGTGGCTGGGCCGAACGCTCGTAAATTACTGGAAAAATTAGACGGCGATATTGATCTTTCAGCCGATGCGCTGCCCTTTATGGGCTTTGCCGAGGGCACTCTGGCCGGATGCCCCGTCCGGGTGTTCCGCATCTCCTTCTCCGGTGAGTTATCCTTCGAGGTAGCGACACCGACTTCTTACGGCTTATCGTTCTGGGAAACGCTGATGCGGATCGGTGAAGACCTTGATGTTGGCCCCTATGGTACAGAGGCGCTGCATGTTCTACGCGCCGAAAAGGGCTTCATTGTTGTTGGCGATGAGACGGATGGCACGGTTACGCCGCATGATGTTGGCATGTCTTGGGCCGTCTCGAAGAAGAAAGAAGACTTCATCGGTAAGCGCGCGATGCAACGCGCCGACCTGACGCGCGAAGGCCGTAAACAGCTTGTTGGCCTATTGACCGAAGACCCGAAGCTCGTCCTCCCTGATGGCGCACATGCCCTGTCGGCGGATGGCAAGCGCACCATTGGTCATGTCACATCGACCTATATGTCGCCCACATTGGGCCGCTCTATCGCGATGGCCCTGATCGAAGGGGGTGCGTCGAAGATGGGCCAGACCATGACCATCGGCATCGACCGCAAGACCAATGCGAAGGCCGTCGTGTCCTCGCCGGTATTCTACGATAAGGAAGGGGCACGCCAAAATGTCTGATCTCACCCTTGCGCGCCCCGGCCTTGACGTAGTGGCCCCCGCTAATCTTGGCGCAATAATCGAGACAATGCCTCTACGCGGTATGGTCAGCTTGCGCGGTGATCTTACCGATGCAGGTTTCGCCGCTGCTCTAGATGCCGCAACCGGCTGTTCGGTTCCCGATACGCGCCGCACCAGTGAAAATGGCGACACCCGCGTGTTGTGGATGTCGCCCGACGAACTGATGATCTTCTGTGCCTATGACAAGACAAATGATGTGGTTGCGGCATTTATGGAAAAGGCGGGTGATGCTCATGTTCTCGCTGTTAATGCTTCCGACGCCCGTGCCGTTTTCTTGGTTTCAGGTGAGAAAGCCGATTGCGTGCTGGCCAAGGGTGCGCCTGTCGATATCGCTGCGATGGAGGTAGGTGAAGTGCGTCGCACCCGTATCGCCACCGTTGCTGTCGGTCTCGCGAAGACCGCCGATGATGCCTACGAGGTATTCTGCTTCCGCTCTTATGGTGCGTATATGTGGAACTGGCTAACTGTCGCGGCGGGGGTAGAGAGTCTTTTAGACCTCTGATCAACGCATCATGTCAGGCGTTGTTGCGGCGCGCTCGGGGCGGTAATGTCCGCCCATGCGCGTCCACCTCCCGTCCTTGCTGATTCTCCTTGTCGTCTTCGCGGTCCCTGCTTTGGCGGAGGAAAAGTCGAGCGATATCGTCATGTCCCTTACGTCCAGTGAGATTGCTGGGAGCGGAGAGGGAGGGCCATTCCCGCCCGGCGCATTGATTGAAACTGTGGTGGAGATGCGTAATCGAGGGGGTGATGCCCTCAATATGCGCCGCATCGTCATCCAGTCTTCCCCCTCCCTAATCTTGCTCGACCCGGCGCTCGATACCCTCGACAATGATTTTGACGGTACGATTGATGACCGCGCCGAAGCTCTGCAACGCAAAGGCGACGACGGCGCAGCTTGGCGTCTGCTTGGCGATGGTATTCGTATTGAACCGGGCGAGACTCTGCGCCGCATGATGCGCTTTCGGGTTCGCCGGGATGCGCTGGCGGGTACATCCGGTTTCTTTTCCCTCTCAACCGGCACTACTCTCGCCGAAGGCCCGCGTAGCCGCCCACAACGATCACGCCGCGTTTTTCCTGTAGCTTTCATTCCGCCTCGGCCTAGCCTCGAATTGAGCGAAACCGATGCATTGACTGTCGCCAGCAAACCGATTGTGACGGCCCGTATCGTGCTGCCAGGCGGCATCATTCCCGATACAACGCTGTCCTACGCCTTGCCTCCCGCCATGCAGGCCACAAAAATCCTGCGGATTGAAACCGGCCCTGCAATCACTTGTGCTGCTGAAGACACAATGATTACCGAAGGTGGGGCCACCGCTACGCTTGGCTCCTGTGAAAGCGATGGCGACCGACCCGAAGATGAGCGCAGGATCACTTTTGCCATCGAAACCGCCCTCACCGATGCCGACCCCCATGGTAGCGATGCCACCATTGCTAAATGGCGCGATCTACGCGCTGGCCTGACAGTTCAGAGCGGGCCCACAACCCTCGCCGAAACTCATCTTTCCGCGCAGCTTACTGGCCCGTTGGTGCAAATAATAGCACTCTCCGATCCGGCCACCGGCCTGCGTCCGGGCGATACCTTGACTCGTGTTTTTACCCTTAAAAACCGAGGCGACCGCCCCCTCACCAATGCCCGCATTCGCCTGACCAATCCTGCAACATTCGATTGTGGCGATGTGGAATTCACGGGTGTCACCCCCGCCATCCCTTGCCGCCGCCCTGCCGCGCTACCGGCCTCTCTCGCACCGGGTGAGACGATCACCGCCACGATTAGTGCCACTTTGCGCCCTGATGCCTTGATTGAGGCTGATACCGCCCTCGCCATTGAATTGCGCAGTGACGAGATGGCGACGACCCTTTTCCCGGCTGCTCCCCTGAGCATGGCGACCCATACCAGCCCTAATCTGACCATTGCCGAGGCGCGTGATTGGATGACAGAGGGGCCAATCTCCAGCGCAACCATAGGCCAAACTGCTCGCCTGCGCATTCGCGGTACGCTGCCGCCGGGGCGGTATCCGGGTGATGTACGGCTGCTGTCGCGCATGGTTGATGCTCGCACAGGTGCCCCCGTCTCCCCTGCCGTGATCGAGGTTGGCGATGCCCATCTGTCGATCACTGGTCCCGATGATGAGATGGTTCTCGAAACCACGATCATCGACACGCGCCCGGATTCGATCTGGTCGCAATACGTCCTTCCTTTCGATCTGCGCGATGATGAGGTAACGGGCGCAAGCGCGCGGGAATTCACCGCTGAAATCGATGTAACATTGGCCGATGACCCAAGCTTGCGACGTGATCGCTTGCTCGAAATCACCGCCGAATCCACCGCGTTTGGAGACAGCACGGTGTCTAGCCCTGCTTGGGCCGAAGTCTTAATCACCGAGCCTGACCTTCGGCTCAAGCTCTTCTCCCTTGACGATGACCGGGTAATTCAGCCGGGTGAACCACTCGCGGTCGTTCTATTGGCCTGCAATTATGGGGATAGCGCGGCCCACGGGACCAGTATGCGTCTCGATTTGCCTGAGCGCCTTGATATTGATGCGCTCGCCAATCGCGCCTTCAAAATCCCACTTGAAGTCGTACAAAACCGTGCTTTCAGCATTCTCTCCGATGATGCAAAACCAGAGGACCAGGCGCGGATAACGCTTGATCGGGACAAGTTTACTCTGACCCTCGATCAGAACACCGCGATGTTCGATGCGCGTGAATGTCTGGGCATAGAAATGCGCGGCCCGCTTGTGACAGATCGTACGGGAAGCGCCACAAATATCGCCGTCGAGGCGCGTCTTGATGCGTATTTCAGCATCTCGAAACACAATGCGGCACGCCGCTATCTGGGGGGCAGCAGCTCCATCTTGCGCTTTCGGGTGCCTGCCGTTCGTTTTGGTCCGTCCGATATGATTCGATTAGGTGACGCGCGTCGCCTCGACCATAATCTTGAGCTGGCCGTCCCTTCCTATCTTGGCCCGTTCCGTCTCTCTTTGTCACCCGAAAGCTCTACGGGATTGGACTGGGCATTATTTGATCGTCAACCTTCCGGTAAGCTTACGCCATGGAATGAGGGAACTGACTACCCTGCGGGGGCGACAATTCCCCTTGCCATGCGTGCCGATGCCCCGCGCATTCTGCCGCTAGGTTGGGTGGATACCTCCACCTTGCGCGCTGTCATCCTCGCCGATGATGGGCGCAGTTTTGCCGCGACCCTGCGCCTCGTGATCCGGGGTGGAAGTGGCCCGACCAATGCCATCGAGACCAGCAAGCGCGTTGCGCTTGACCGTGATTGTGATGGTGAACTAGGCGACGAAATTGCACAAGATGCCGTCTTTGAGGCGGGTAAAGACGCTGCCCCCGGTGACTGTTTGATCGTGCGGATCGAATTTACGAATGTGGGCACAGGCGAGGTTGAGCGCATTGTGATCCGGGATGTTGTTTCCGCCCGCACCACGCTCCTGCCAGACTCGCCGAATGTGCGTATTGCGCCCGAACCGCTCGACCGCGTGCTGCCACCAGACTCGGAACAAGGCACCCTCGAATGGGAATTCGAGGGTCTGTTCCGCCCCGGTGCCGTTGGTGAGGTCGAATACGGTTTGCGCCTTAACCCTTTGACCGGACAACAGTAAATGACCCAAGAACCCTATCCGGTTGCACGCCTGCGACCCAATCGCGGCAAGGCTTATCTCGGCGGCCATCCGTGGGTCTATAAGGATGAACTGGTCCTCGACCGTCGCACAAGCAATCTCGTCCCCGGCACGCCCGTTGTGTTGGAGGATGCCAAGCGCGTGCCCGTGGGCGTTGTCGCGCTGAACCCGGCATCGGGTATCGTCGCCCGTGAGTTGGATCGCGACTCGGCGGCGCGCATCGGGGGCGATTGGATTGCTGACTGCCTCTCCCGCGCCCTTGCCCTGCGCGACCGGCTTTATCCCCGCCCTTTCTACCGCCTGACACATGGCGAGGGGGATGGCTTGCCCGGCCTCGTCATTGACCGAGCGGCAGGCGTGCTGGTCATCCAGCCTAACACGGCATGGGCCGAGGCCGTATTGCCTGATATCATCGCCGCGCTTGATACGTTGCTCTCGCCTGAAACCATTGTCGTCAATCGCGATTCAAGGGGTCGCATACAGGAGGGGCTGGAGGGGGGACGCGAGGTTTTGCGTGGCTCCGTCGAGGGGCCGATCAAGATCGAAACCGGCGGCATGCCGCTCTATGCAGATATCGAGGAAGGCCAGAAAACCGGCGTTTACTTCGACCAATTCCCTAACCACGCCTATATTGCCGCTCTTGCATCTGACCGCCGCGTCCTCGATGTTTTTTCCCACACTGGCGGCTTTGCACTGGCCTGTCTGAGCGGCGGCGCATCACATGTCACGGCCATCGACAGCTCTGCCCGTGCTCTCGACCTTGCCACGAAAGCTGCGCAGGAGGCGGGCGTCGATGACCGGCTCGATAGCCGCCAGATCGATGCTTTCGACGGGATGCGGGCGCTGGCGAGCGACGGTGAAGCTTTCGATATCGTTATCTGCGATCCCCCCGCTTTCGCCCCGCGCAAAGATACGCTGGAGGCGGGCATTCGCGCCTATGAGCGCACCTCTCGGCTTGCCCTGCCACTGGTTGCGCCACAAGGTATTCTCGTCCTATGCTCGTGTTCACATGCCGTCACGCCCGATGCCTTGATGGGCAGCGCCCAGCGGATGTTCCACAAGGCGCGTCGCACCGCCCGGATGATCCATTCTGGCCGCGCCGGACCCGATCACCCTGTTCATCCCGCCTTGGCCGAAAGCGGCTATCTCAAAGTCCTCGTCTTCGCAGTAGATTGATATTGAAGGGAACTTCCATGTTTTATGAACCCAAAGACGGCCATGGCTTGCCGCATAACCCCTTCAAGGCCATCGTTGCGCCGCGCCCGATTGCATGGGTCAGCAGCATTAGCGGTGAGGGTGTCGCCAACCTTGCGCCCTACAGCTTTTTCAATGCCGTCAGCGATGTGCCGCCCATGCTGATGATTTCCTCCTCGCCGGTGCCTGACAGCCGGGGCAAAGACACCCTCGATAACATACTGACAACCAACGAATTCGTCGTTCATATCGTCCCCCATGCCATGCGCGATGCGATGAATGTGACCTCCGGTGATTATCCGCCAGACGATGATGAATTCCTCCGCGCGGGGCTGGAAAAGGCTCCTTGCAATCTCGTATCTCCGCCGCGTATCGCCGATGCCCCCGTCGCCATGGAATGTCGCCATCATGTGAATCTCGGCTTGCCGGGCGAGGGTGGAGTGCGCGGAAGCCATGTAATTTTCGGCGAGGTTGTCGGCATACATATCGCCGATTCCGCCCTCAAAGACGGCCTGCTTGATGTCACCGCCTACAACCCTCTCGCACGCCTAGGGTACATGGATTATTCGACCGTGCGGGAAGTATTTTCATTAAACCGCCCGAAAGTCTGAGCGTTTTCAGCCAAGCCAGACCGGCTTGGCGTCGGAAAATTCGCTATAGCCATTTGCGATAAACCTGAGCCATATTTCACGCCAAGAGCCGCGCGAAATATGGCGCTTGATGATTCAGGATAATCGCAATTCGCTTTAAAATCAGGGTCTAAGCGCCCGCCACCCTTAGCGGCTCGTAGGAAACCATCACATGTTCCGCATAGGCGGGTCGATTGGTCAATCGTGTGTAATACTCGTCTAGCGCGGGGGTATCGGGCTTCTCAAAGTCGAGCGTGTAGTAGCGGTATAGCTGTGCGCCCAGCGTAAAATCAGCAAGCGATATTATCTCCCCGGCCAGCCAGCCGAACTGCTCGATCTGCCGGTTGGCGATCGGCATCAGGTGCGCACAGGCCATCACGCCCGATTGCACCAGCGCCGCATCCCGTGCGCTTGCGGGCGTGCGTACGAGTTGCCAAAAGACCTTATAGTTGAATTCTGGCCCAACGCTGGTCTTGGCCCATTCCATCCACATATCGCCCATGGCGCGGGCGGCGGGGGTTGCGGGCCATAATGCATCCTGTCCGTATTGCGCGGCCAGATAGCGCATAATCGCTTGGCTCTCGAATAATGTCAGGTCGCCATCTTGCATCACCGGGATCTTACCCATCGGGTTCATGGCCAGATAATCGGGCGTATCGGTGCCCCCGAACGCGCCGCCCACGTCCAACCGCTCGACATCCAGCCCCAATTCACTTGCCAGCCACATGACCGGCTGCACGTTACTCGACGTTGCCCGTCCGTGAATGCGGATCATGGCCTTGCTCCCCCAAGATAGTCCGTACACCGTCCGTGCCTGTCTCCTCCGTGCCTGTCAACCGCTTGCAAGGGGTATCTTGATCTGAGTGCAGCCCAATAGGCTCTCTCCCGAATGGAAAGAGAGCGCAGAATTCAGAATCGAAAGCGGCTTTATGGAGGGGCTTTTGTATCGGGCACAGGCTCGTTCAACACCATCAATGCAAGCTGATGGCAATCACGGAGAATCTCATCCACAGGATGTTGCCAGTGTTTGCGATACCCCGGTGGCCTACCCGGGCGGATCGCGCGGATCGGTCGTGGTTTCTTTGCCAATGCCCGTGCCAGCCGCCGCGCATGGTAACGCAAATTATCGAGCGCGGCCTGTAAGGATCGTAGCCGTTTACATAGATGGGCTGCACTAACCGGATCATCGGGGTGAGGCTCATGCGCAGCGGGTGGCGTAATGCCGAACCCGTCAAAACCCCGGATATTCGGGCCAAAACCGGGTATGTGCTTTTTCTTCGGATCGACATTTGGGCGCGGATCGAACAGCGGGAATGCGGGGATTTTCTCGTCCGACCCCTTCCGTATCGTTCCAACCGGCCCAGATCGAACTTTACGCTCAGGCACAACCAAGCCATGTGCCAGCATCGCAATCAGACGCCGGGTAGCGGATTCGGCGGGCCGTAGCAGCACGAGAACCGAAAGATGCGTTTTCCGCAAAACCGTATCGACCGATAAGCCGCCGAGCATCGACAGGATCGTCGCCACGACCTGCAACAGCAGGGCGCGGTGGATACTGACTGAAAGTTCCCGGTCGATCATGGTGAGAATCCTTTGGTATGAACTGCATACAAAAGAGATCATAAAAAGAACATTGTCAAGGTTCTTGTTTTGAGTTAACCATGATTCTCTGTTCGTGTGTTGCGTGGTGGCTCAGCCGCTTGACCCACGCGCTACCTGTGATACGCCCGCGCCGGACACTTAAGGAAGGAAACGACTCATGGACGGCCTCGATACCCTGCGCGCAACGCATCTTGGCGCGATCCGTGACGCTGTGGACGAGGCTTCGCTTGAATCTGCGCGTCTTGCAGCGATTGGAAAAAAGGGCGAAGTGGCGCTGAAAATGCGCGAATTAGGTAAGATGACCCCTGACGAGCGCACGGTCGCTGGTCCCGCTCTCAATGCGTTGAAAACCGAGATTACCTCCGCCGTCGCTGCCCGTAAAGAATCGTTGGGCGATGCCGTATTGGCCCAGCGTCTCGCCGCCGAATGGCTCGATGTGACGCTGCCGCCTCGCCCCCGTCTGCACGGTAGCTTGCATCCCGTCAGCCAAGTCACCGAGGAGGTTACGGCCATCTTCGCCGATATGGGGTTTGATGTGCGCGAGGGCGCGCAGATCGAGGATGACTGGCATAATTTCGACGCGCTTAATATCGTGCCGGAGCATCCATCGCGCGCCGAGATGGACACATTCTACATGGCTCCCCGCGAGGATGGTACACGCCATGTCTTGCGCACACATACCTCGCCGGTTCAAATCAGGACGCTGGAGAAAGAGGGCGCGCCCGTTCGTTTCATCGCGCCGGGCCGTGTCTATCGCTCTGATTATGACCAGACCCACACCCCGATGTTTCATCAGGTCGAGGGTATGGCAATTGACCGTAATGTCACCATGGCCAATCTCAAATGGGTGCTCGAAGAATTCGTTCGCGCATTTTTCGAGGTCGATAATGTCGAACTGCGCTTCCGCGCCTCGCATTTTCCCTTCACTGAACCATCGGCGGAGGTCGATATCCGCTGTTCATGGGAGGGCGGTGTCCTCAAGGTCGGCGAGGGCGATGACTGGCTTGAAATTCTCGGCTCCGGCATGGTCCATCCCAAAGTATTGGCCAATTGCAATATCGACTCGGATGAATGGCAGGGCTTCGCCTTTGGCGTCGGGATCGACCGCATCGCGATGCTCAAATACGGAATCCCAGACCTACGCGGCTTCTTTGAATGCGATCTGCGTTGGCTGCGCCATTATGGTTTCAGCCCGCTTCAAGTACCGACCTTGCATGGCGGTATCGGGGGATAGGGTTCGCAAGGCACCGCGCTAATAGTTCAAATTGTTTCGATATCTCTGTGCAATGTCCGTGGTTTGCACAGCAATTCTTTACGCCTTCCGTCCAATCTGTCCTCATCGAAAGAACGCTACAAAGGGACAGAAACCATGGATTACGAGATGGAATTCGACACCGGCTTCGATGTGGACAGCATCATCGCCGACGTGGATGTGGACTTTGAGGATGACGCTTTGACGTTGCCCGAAGACGACCAATTCGACGACGAAGACGATTACTGAGAGATTGCGCAACCCCGCACAGAACGGGGTACGCAATGTCAGTTTTGGGCGGACTAAAATCCGGAGGCAGAAGCTCCGGTGTCCAAGCCCCTGATCTATCGCTGGTATTTGATAAAAGGGGTCAGTACCGCAACGCGATCGTACAGCTTGCGCGCTTCCGCATTGAAATCCTGCGTCAGCCAATAAACACTTGGCGTTCCGCGTCGATCCGCCTCCGCATAGACCGCCTCGATCAGTGCCCGTCCCACGCCCCTGCCGCGCATTGCGGGGTCGGCGTAGAGGTCTTGCAGATAGATCACATCCTCAATTCGCCAGTTGTGGCGATGTTGGATGAAATGGACGAGACCCACGGGCCGCTCGTCAACCTCCGCTAACAAGCACCCCATTTCCCCAACACTCGGATCAGTCAGCCGCGCAAAGGTGGTCGCGTAGACCTCCTCGTCTACGGTTGTTTTGTAAAATGCCAGATAAGCACGCCATAGCGCAGCCCAGTCATCGTGGTCACTTTCACGTAAAGCGCGGATGAAAACGGCGTTACTCATCAAATTTTCCCTCACTTCGGGTTGGATACGGAGCATCTTTGAGACATTATCGTACAGGTAACGAAATCCCAACAGGAGTCGTCCCATGTGCGTACCCGGATGCCATGCTGCCATTCACAATCAACTCAACCGTCGCGGGCTATTCAAGGCCGGTGCTGCCGCATTGGCTGCCGGATCGTTTGCCACGGCGGCGCGCCGTGCGGAGGCAAAAGGCGTGCGCGTCTTCAACCGCGTAGTCGATCTGACCCACACGCTGACGCCTGATTTTCCGACCTATATTCCCGATTGGGCGTTGTCGATTGAGCAACTCACCACCTTTGCGGAGAACGGCTTCAACACCCGCCGTTACAACATGGTTGAGCATTGCGGCACCCATATCGACGCGCCGATCCACTTTGCGGCAACGGGCGCGACCACCGATGAGATTCCGCTCGAAGACCTCGTTTTGCCCCTCGCGGTGATTGATGTGCGTGCGCAGGCCGCCGAAAACCCCGATTATCAGCTTTCGCCCGATGATCTGAAAGCATGGGAAGACCAGCACGGCGAAATCCCCGAAGGCGCATGCATCGCCATGAATTCCGGCTGGGCCGATAAAGCCCCCGGTGACGGTTTTGCCAATCGCGACGGTGACGGCGTCATGCACTTCCCCGGCTTCCATGTCGAGGCGGCGGATATGTTGATGAGTGACCGAGGTGCGCTTGGTATTGCGTCGGATACCCTCTCCCTCGACCATGGCGCATCCTCGACCTTTGATACGCATTATGCATGGCTACCATCGGGCCGTTGGGGCGTCGAGTGCATTGCGGGGCTGGATAACGTCCCGGCTGCCGGGGCCACGGTCGTCGTCGGCGTCCCGAAAGTCGGCGGCGGTACGGGCGCCAATTCCCGTATCATGGCGTTGGTCTGAACAGAAAAATCCCTAGCATTGCTGCGGGGTGAAGGGTGGGCGCAGGCAAGGACCGTGCCCACCCCTTACAACAAAAATGCGTGAGCGCGTGTTGCGATATGCGCTTATATCGCCACCTCATCGGGAGGATATCCAGAAGATAGGAGTGCTCGCCATGACCGCTTTTCCGCTCGACCGCCGTACCCTGCTCGTCGGTGCCACCGCCGCCACCGGAGGGCTGATCCTTCCTGCCCAAGCGAAAGGGCTTGAACCGACGCCGACCATGCGCGGCGGCTCAAACAACTACCGTCCCGGCGCGCCCATCGTCCAGCGGATCGGGGGCGGAGGATTCTGGATGACGGGAACTGTCCGCCGTGCGGGCGATGGTGCGGCGCTTGCGGGTCAGCGTATTCAGATTTGGGCGCATACTACCGAAGGCCATGAGCGCGACCCCCATAGCCACGGGGCGACGCTCACCGATGAAAACGGCAATTTCCGCCTCGAAATGCCCCAGATCGTCCCGGCATTCGGACAGCCACACGCCCATCTCGCCTATGATAGCGGTAATTTCGAGACCGTCTTCCTGCGCCCAATTATGGATAGCGCCAGCGACAAGACGCTGAACGTCGATTTCGTGCTCGTGCCGGTCTGACAAGAATGCTTGCATCGCGCCGGGCGATGGTGGTTTGGGCCGCTCTTGCCCTTGCCATTATCGCTCCCATGACGGCGGCGGCGTTCAGCCCGCTGCTGGCGTGGCGAGAGCCGATCTATATCATCGCCGGATTCGCGGGCATCCTTGGCATGGCGCTACTGCTCATCCAGCCTTTGCTGATTGGTGGCTACCTACCGGGATTTTCGGGGCAGGGTGCGCGGCGAGGTCATCGCTGGCTCGGCATCGGTCTGCTGGTCGCCGTTATGGTGCATGTTATCGGGCTTTGGATCACCAGCCCGCCTGATGTGATTGATGCACTGCTTTTCGTCTCGCCCACGCTTTTCTCTATATGGGGCGTGACGGCGATGTGGGCGGTGTTTGCCGCTGCATTGCTGGCCGGTATTCGCCGAAAACTGCGCCCTCGGTTCTGGCGTTTGGGCCATACATTCTTGGCTATTGTGATTGCTATCGGCACCGTCATCCACGCCATTCTGATCGAGGGAACGATGGAAACTATAACCAAGGTGGCCCTCTGCGTTCTGGTTTTGCTGGCCACGGTCAAAGTGGTCTCTGGCGTCTGGCATCGTACCCTACGTACGCGCCGCAGGGTGTAGGGGCCGCGAATTCACACTGTCGGTCCTTGACAACACCCTGTACATTCAAGCGCCGCCAAGCCTGCCAAACCTTTACCTTCGCGCCACAATCTGCGCATCTAGAGCCACTAAAGCGAATTGTGATTATCCTGAATCACCAAGCGCCATGTTTCGTGTAGGTCTTGGCGCGAAACATGGCTCAGGTTTATCGCAAATGGCTATATGCCGATCCCGTGACGGGGCCGGTCGGAGTGTCTGGATATGTCGCAACCGTCGCGAATAGGTTTGATCCTCTTCCCGTTTTTCGTCTTCGCGAGCGTCTGGTTCGCGTTCCGGCGCGGCTATGGCGCACAGGTTATTCAGGCGTCAGAAGGGCTACGCCAAGGTGCGGGTACGACTTTCGGCATCCTCTACATGGCTGTCGCGTTTCTTACGATCATTGCCGTCATATACGCTCTCTTCATGCTCGGCGGTGTCCGCATTGGCGGGATGAAGGCGCATCGCCGGGTTACACCATTTGAAGCCATCGCCGTCGGTTTCGCGGCTAGTACATCTATGATGTTGCTATTCTGGGCGGGTGGTGAGCCGATATTTCACGTTCACCAACCCCCGGCCATTTTCGGCATGCGCGCATTCTCGGCGGAGACACAGATATTTGCGCGTGCGGCGGCTTATCTGCATTGGGGTGTATTGGCGCATATGACTTTTGCGCTGTTTCTTATCGCGTTCTCGGTATCCGTGGGTACGCTGCGCCAGAACCGCTCGGTTATTAGCCTCTTCAAGGGCTACCGCCTCGGTCGGCCTTCGCTCGGTGCCGATTTTCTCGATGGGATTATCATCATCTTCGCGACCCTGACCCTGATTGGAATGCTTGGCGGGGCGGTCGTATCGCTTGCGTCTCAGATAGGGCCGCTCTTTGGCATTAAGGTCGGGTCGGGCGGTATTCTCACGATCCTGACGATCTTGATCTTTTGCGCCATCATCCTTGCGGCCCGCCCCATCGGTCTAACCATGGCGACGGTTGCCCGCGTTGCCCTTGTTACCTTATTGATCTTGCTGCTGTTTATCTTCCTGCTGGGCCCGAAGGGCTATATATTGGGCGGCGGATTCAAGGCAATAGGCGTTATGGTTCGTGATTTTCCCGATTTCATGCTTGGCGGTGCCGGTATGGTTCGCGGCGATTGGACGATGCGCTGGACGATCACGCATCTCGGCAACTGGTTCGTCCTCGCGCCGCTGGTCGGCTATTTCCTTAGCCGCACGGCGCGGGGCTATTCGGTGGGGCAGGCGGTCTGTTACCTCGCCATTATTCCTATGCTGCTGACCATCCTCGTCATCCTCGTTATCGGTGGATTGGCCTTGTCGGTAGATGGGCGGTCGGGCGGCGGCTTATGGTCCGGTATGACGCCATATGGCACGGATAGCGCCACGCTGCGCGCCGTCGGCTCGCTTTGGGGTGCGCCGGTGCTGAAAGTCTTGCTGCTGTTGGTCGGGGCGAGCGCGTTTGTCACTTTTGCGGCGGCGATGATCCACGCGATCTTGCATATCACTGTGCCGGGCGATGATAGCAACGCCAAGGTCATCATGTACCGCCGCACCGCGCTTGTTATCTTCGGTTTGGCGCTTGGTTTCGCAGGTTGGGCTGTGATCCATTATGGCGGTATGGGATCGGTTGCCGCCGTAGGGCGTCTGGGTGCAATACCCGGCATGTTGATGACTCTAGGCTGTGTTATCACTGTGATACGCCTTGGTCTGTTGCCCTCACACCGCCTCAAGCCACCCGAAGCGGAAGTCGATGCCGACGCCTATCGCACCCAGACCGCACTTAAGGTAGAACCCGTCGGAAGCGTCAAGTTGGACCGGAGGAGAGGCAAATGAGTTCGGACAGCATTTTCATCGGAGGGGGCGGCGAAAATTATGCCGACCCGCAAAGCCTGCTCCTGAAATTCGGCAATCGCCACGGATTGATCGCGGGCGCGACCGGCACTGGTAAAACCGTGTCACTTCAAATTCTTGCCGAGAGCTTTTCTCAGGCGGGCGTACCCGTCTTCCTCGCCGATGTGAAAAGCGACCTCTCCGGTCTGGCCGCCTCTGGCATCCATGAACATAAGCTGCATGACAAGCTAATCGCCCGTGCCGAAAAGATTGGGTTCGACGATTACGGCTACGATGATTTCCCGGTCGTCTTCTGGGATCTCTTCGGCGAGCAAGGCCACCCCGTCCGTACGACCGTTAGCGAGATGGGGCCACTCCTGCTATCTCGCCTGCTGGGCCTGAACGAGACGCAGGAAGGCGTCATCAACATCGCCTTCACTATCGCTGATGATCAGGGCATGTTGCTCCTTGATCTCAAAGATTTACGCGCGATTCTCAACCATGTGGGCGAGAATGCGAGCGAGATTTCGACCACCTATGGCTACGTGACCAAATCCAGCATCGGGGCCATTATGCGCCGCCTATTGGTGCTGGAAAACGAGGGTGGCGAAGCGTTCTTCGGCGAGCCTGCGCTCAAACTCGAAGACATGATCGCGCTCACGCCCAAAGGGCAGGGCCGCATCAATATCCTCGCCGCTGAAAAACTGATGCAGTCGCCCAAACTCTACGCGACCTTCCTGCTCTGGCTTCTCTCCGAACTCTTTGAGGAACTGCCCGAGGTCGGCGATCCCGATAAACCCAAATTCGTCTTCTTCTTCGATGAAGCGCATCTTTTGTTCGAGGATGCCCCCAAGGCTTTGATCGACAAGGTAGAAATGGTCGCGCGCCTCATCCGCTCAAAGGGTGTTGGCGTTTATTTTATCACGCAGAATCCTGCGGATGTGCCCGACGATATCCTTGGCCAGCTCGGCAATCGCATCCAGCACGCCCTGCGCGCCTACACCCCGCGTGACCGCAAAGCTTTACGTGCCGCCGCCGAAACCTTCCGCCAGAATCCAGCCTTCGACGCGGTGGAGGCCATCCCCGATCTTGGCACGGGCGAGGCGCTTGTCTCGACCCTTGATGCCGATGGCGCGCCCTCAATGGTCCAGCGCACCCTCATTCGCCCGCCCTCGTCACGCCTTGGCCCGCTCACCGATGCCGAGCGTAAGGACGTGATCGAAGATTCGCCTCTCTTCGGCGTCTATGACGACCCCATTGACCGTAAGAGCGCGTTCGAGATGCTGACGGGCCGCGCCGAAGCCGCCATCCCCGCCACAGCCGAGGGCGGTGGCCTGACCATCGACTTTGAGCAATTCAATAGTGCCCGCCGCTATGTACCTGTAAACACGCCGGAACCGCGCCCCGCGCGTGTGCCGGTTCAACGCGCAGCACCGCAGGAAAAAGCCGCCCCCAAACGCCGGGGCAGCAATCGCCAGACCGTCGCCGAAGCCGCCATGAAATCCTTCGCCCGCTCTGTTTCCTCCCGCATCGGGCGCGAAGTCGTGCGCGGTGTCTTGGGCGGCATGTTCCGGGGGCGGTAAGAATCCTCACCCAATCCCCACATACCGCTGCACCAGCGCCGGATCATCGCGCAGCGCCGCCGCCTCCACCATCTCGCGCGGCGCACCATTCTCGATGAACAGCACCCGGTCGGCGACCGACAGCACCGCCTCCACCCGCTGCTCAACAAGGACCACCGCCGTATCGCCGCCCTTCAACTCCGTCACCACATCGCGGATCAACGCAATCATTGATGGCTGCAAACCCTCGGTCGGCTCGTCCAGCAGCAATACGCGCGGCTCCAAACACAATGCCCGCGCCATCGCCAACATCTGCTGCTCACCCCCCGACAGCGTACCGGACACCTGCTTCAGCCGGTCGCGCAGCACCGGGAATAAATCGAGCATTCTCTCGCGGACCTCGCGCCCTCGCCCCCGCGTCATCAATCCAATTTCCAGATTCTCCGCCACCGTCATCTCGGCAAAGAGCCGCCGCCCTTGGGGCACATAGCCGATGCCGCGCGCGGGCACCTCATGGGCGGGCAGGGTATCAATCCGCTCACCATCCAGCGTAATCGCCCCGCTGCGCGCTCGCACCAGCCCCATGATCGTCTTGAGCGTCGTTGTCTTGCCCGCACCATTACGCCCCAGCAGGCAAAGAATTTCTCCCGCCCGCGCCTCCAGCGCCATCCCGCGCAATACCTGCACATTGCGGTAGAAAGCATCAATTCCAGTCAGGGTCAGCATCCATATGTTTCCTAGAATAGGTCGCAATAGTTGTGAGAAGCTTGGAAAAGTTTTTGCATCTCTGTAAATTGAAGTCGTATTTTCGCCACAAGCGTCTTTCAGGTTGTAAGCCTGCTTATTCGATATTAACGGAGTGGTTCATGCTTGCCTTTAAAAAATCCGCAATTGTTGTTCTTTCGTTAACTCTAATTCCAATGAAGGCATCTGCTTTGCCGGTACTTACAAGCGGAGCAGTGCTTTCAAGCGGCACTCCTTCACTAATCCTTGTTGCAGAAAGTCGTAAAGCTACCGAAACGAAAATTATGGCTCAGCGTAAGGCAATTCGCGAACATATTGAGAAATATAACACTTATCCGCTGCAGCAGGATAAGGATTTTGCGCTTAAAACAATCCGCAATGTTCAGAACAATATTGCTAAGCTGAGGGCTAAGCAGCCTTCAATCGCTGCTAGTTACGAGGATACTTGGAAGCCCTGATGTCATTAATAGCGACATGATAATATGGGTATATTGCTGATAATTCGGGCATGAAAGTGTCCGGATTCTCCGCTATAATAACTGGGAATGTGCTCTGCATCCTAACATTTAACCTAGATTAATCCATCACCCCCCCAAATACGCCGCCTGCACCGCCGCATCCGCACGGATCATCTCCGGCGTTCCTTCGGCCAGCACGCGCCCTTGGTCCAGCACCGTGATTTGCTCGGCCAGCGCCATGACGACCGGCATATTATGCTCGATCAGCAGGATCGTCGTCTCCTTTGCCACGTCACGGATCAATGCGATGAAGTCCTCGATTTCACTATCGGCCAATCCTTGCGTCGGCTCATCAAGGATCAGCACCTTCGGCCCCAGCGCCAGCCCCATCGCGACTTCCAACAACCGCTGGTGCCCATAACTCTGCGCCCCCGCCTGTTCCATGGCTCGATCCGCCAGTCCAACCCGCTCCAGCGCATCCATCGCCCGCCTCGCGACCGACCCGCCACCATCCAGCATCACCCGCCGTTGAGCGGGCAGGGCAACATTATCATAGAGGGTTAGGTTGCTGAAAATGCTCGTGATTTGAAAGGTATAGGCAATGCCGAGCGCCACCCGCTTATGCGCGGGCATCTCGGTAATGTCGCGCCCCTCGAAGGCGATCTGTCCTGCCGTCGGCGGAAACCGCCCGCATAGCAGGCTCACGAAGGTCGTCTTTCCCGCCCCGTTCGGCCCGATTACGGCGCGTATCTCGCCTTCATGCAGCGTAAATGCCTCGACATCAACGGCCCGCAAGCCACCGAAATCCTTCACCAATCCACTCGCGGTCAGTAACCCTACGGTAGCCATGGCACAACCCTCGCCCGCACGACCCCCAATACCCCGCGCGGCGCGAACAGCACCAACAATACGAGCGCAATTCCCACCAGCAGTAGGTAGGCCGAGGCCAGCCCCGGCGCGTCGATCCCAAAGCTACCTTCCACAAATGCCGCCAGCCCCGGCATCACTGTGCCGCTCGCATAATCCACCAGATAGAACATCAACACCGTCCCCAGCAGCGGCCCGAGCGTCGTGCCCGGCCCACCCAGCAGTACCCAGAGCAGCGGAAAGATCGAATATTGCACCGACGCAAAGGTTGACCCCGCATAGCCGAACAGCACCGCATAGGCCGCCCCCGCCGCCCCGGCCATTACCGCCGAAAGAACCAATGCCAATAGCTTGTACCGAAACGGATCGAAGCCTAACATCCGTACCCGGTCTTCGTTCTCCCGAATTGCCACCAGTACCCGCCCAGCGCGCGATTGTACCAGTGCCGCCGAGGCAATGAGGCAAAGGGAAAACAGAGTAAGCGCCGCGAAATATCGTGTTGTCGTGTCTGACAAATCCAACCCTGCCACGCTGCGTACCGCCTGCGGAATCGTGAACCCTTCATCACCGCGCGTATACTCGTTATAATACGCAATTGTCAGATGCGCGGCCTCCGCAAACATCAGCGTCACGATCATAAATCCAACGCCAATCGTTCGTAGCGCCAACAACCCGACCACCAGCCCCGCCACCAAGGCGCAGACAACCCCGACGATGAAGGCCGGTCCTACGCTCCATTCTGCTAACCGCACCATCAGCGCACAGCCATACATCCCGGCGGCAAAGAACATCGCATGGCCTAGGCTCAACAGCCCCGTATAACCGAACAGGATATTGTATCCGACCGCATAGGTCGCCAGCACGAGGATGCGCGCAAGATTGCCGTGGTGGTATTCCGACAGCATCGGCTCCAGCGCGATGAGCAAGGCAATCATCGCCCCGTGCAGGATGACCGAGCGCATCATGCCGCCCGCGCCCCGAACAAGCCCTGTGGTCTGAATACCAGCACCATCGCCACCAGCAATGTCGCAAGAATCTTAGCAAGCGTTGCATCATAGAGCGTTGAAATGATGCCGTCCGACAGCCCAATGAACAGCGCCGCAACCAACGTCCCGCGTAGCGAGCCTAGCCCGCCAAGGATCACCACGATGAAAGACAGCAGCAGCGGATCGCCGCCCATAAGGTAGTCCGCCTGTCGTATCGGTACGATCAGCACTGCCCCGATGGCCGCCAGCCCCGCGCCCAGCGCAAACACCCCCGCATAGACCTTGTCGACCGGAATGCCGAAAGCCTGCGCCGTCTCGCGGTCATACTGCGTTGCCCGCATCACCAGCCCGATGCGCGTGCGCGTCAGCACCAGCCAGACCACAAGCATCAGCGCAATCGCTGCCCCGACGACCACCAACTTGTAGCCCGAATACCCAAAATACGGTGTGGCTACGCGGAAATCGAAAGGAGCCTCAACCGGTCTTGCGTAGGGGCCGTAGAATGTCAACGCAAGTTGCTGAATAATATACAAAATCCCGATAGTAGCAACGATGGTTGCCTCCGGGTCATAGTTCAGCCGTTTCAGCACCAGCCAATCCGTCGCCGCCGCAATCACCCCCACCACCAGCGGCGCAACAACTAGCGCGACGGCAAAGCCAAGCCAAGGCGGCCCGCCCGTCACCGCCGCCACCCACGTCGTCACGAACCACGCCAACACTGCACCGAGCATGTAGAATTCCCCATGCGCAACATTCACCACCCGCATGATCCCGAACACGATGGAGAGGCCAAGCGCCGTCAGCGCCAGTACCGCCGCCAACACCGTCCCCTCCAGCACCCCGGCGAGGAGGAGCGCAGGGTGGGGTAGGTCGAAGGGGAGAAGGGCAATCAGGTCTTCCAATGTGCCCTCGCGATTAGCATGGCACTCAACGACACAAGGAATACTCCAATCAACGTGTATGAGCCGATACAGCCTAAGTATATGCCTTCAATAACCGAGTCTATCACTGCGCTATCAAGGATCATCAGCATGATTGTCAGGCCCATCGTGAGAACAACGGGATAGGCGGCCCACCATTTTCGAAAATACCAAGCCCAAACCCATAGGCACATCAGGACAATAGCGGATGGTGTTGTCAGGAAATACAGCAATTCGCCCAGAGCTGTTACCCGCTCGCCATCCCAGTCTGGGCGAATCTGTTCGCACGCTTCCGCGAGTGCCGGTACCGTTGTCAGCGTAGCGCACAAGAACAGAACCGAAGCATGAATACTGCGTTGGCGGTTTGATCTTACGGAAAGGCCGGAGGGCAAGTTCACGAGATTCGATCGTCTTTCAAGTAATCACCCCGCGAGTTGGTCACGGGGGCCGTATTTCAGCATGTGTGGAGTAATGGATTCCGCAGTCTAACGACGGAATGACAGCGCCTAGAACGACATCTTCGTGTAATCCACCTCATCCTCGTAATAGGTATCAAAGATCGATGTCTTATGGACCGGCACCAGCTTTCCGCCTTCCACCCGGCTGATATGCTGATGCGCAAAGGCTTGGTGCGTGCGTGCGTTGAACAGCTTCGATCCTTGCGGATGCGCTTGGCTTTCGGGGAACACGTCCATGTTTTCAACGGTTTCGATCAGTGCCTGACGATCCTTCGGCCCCTTGTAATCCGCCGCCTCCATTCCCGCTTTTAGGATATGCAGCGTTTCCCAGCACCCGAACATATGCGCAAAGGTCGAAATATCCTTGGGGTCTGAAAGTGATGCACCGTTATTATCGACGCCCACAGCGGCACGGTAGAACTTGTCATGCTCGCTCTGGTTCGGCCCCGCATAGCGCGGATACCCTTCCCAGAAATGCGACCCTTCTAGGAATTCAAGGCCCGGTGAAGCGATATCCACCGCCTCAAGACTGTCGATGAAGCCGAAGATTTCGGGCCGGTCATCACCGAAATACTCACCCATCTCCTTCACGAAGGTCAACACGCCGGGGCCGACCATGACGTGATAGAGAACCTCGGTATCCTTCGGAATCTTTGGCAGATATTTGAAGAACGACGTTTCGCGCGGCGGTACGGCAATCTTGGCGATGACGTTTCCGCCCTGCCGCTCAATGGCCTCCGAGAAATAATCGCGGTGATCATGCCCGAATGCGAAATCGGGATAGATCATCGTGACCTTCTTACCCAGATTATCGGCAACCCATGGGGCCATCGACTGCACCTGAGATTTTACGTCAGTGATGCCCGGTTGCAGCGTGTAACGGTTCAGCATCCCGCTCGCGACGTGATGCCCTTCCGACACCACGAAATAGGGCAGTTTCAACTCACCTGCGCGTGGTGCTGATCCGATCACCACATGGCTGAACAGCGTACCGAACGCCACATCGCATTCATGTTTGTTAGCAAATTTTTCAATGACTTCCGCCCCACGTTTTGGGTCGGTTCCATCATCTTCAGCCACAATCTCAACGGGTCGCCCATTGATTCCGCCATTATCGTTGATCAATTTGGCGGCGGCTTTCGTCGTGCGGTCGTACCAGCGACCATAGGCGGCCCCAATGCCGGTGCGATGAACCTGAAACCCGATCTTTATCGGCGCGGAACTCTGGGCTTGAGCATAGCGTGCAGCCCCCGGCAGAAGTTGCGCCCCAGCGGCAACTGCGCCAATGGCGGCGGCCCCTTTCAATAGGGTCCGTCGATCCGTCTCGCGCGTCGTTTCATCGGCAGCCATGGCACCCTCCGGCAAGTGTTCAATCCTGCCTGCAATGCTTTCTTGGCCTTGGTCAAAAGTCCAGCGGAATCCTATGCGATTAGGCGTTGTGGCTCATCGATTATGCGATGCGCGGGCAGGGCTAACGTCACCGTCGTCCCAAAATCCAGTACACTATCGATCACGATTTCACCGTCCAATCGGCGCATGATCTCGCCGGTAATGGCCAGCCCCAGCCCCAATCCGCCCTTTGCTGCGCTGTAGCCGTCCGGGCCTACCTGCGCAAAGGGTTCACGGATACGTTGCAGGTCTTTTTCGGGAATACCACACCCCTCGTCCACGACACGTATGGCCCAGTCATTGCCCGCGCGTGTAAAGGTCAGACCGATGGTGCCGCCCGGTGGACTGAATTTACCTGCATTGTTCAGTAGGTTGATCATTGCTTGGCATAACCGATCGTAATCCCCTCGCATCCGCGCCCCTCCGCTTTCATCGGTCCAGACGATGCGGATTGTTTCATTGAACAATGTTGAGGTGCTGGCTTTGGCGGCGGTTTGCATGGCATCGGCCACTTCAAAGACCGTTTCATGCCACCCCATTTTGCCTGCTTCGATGCGTGCTAAATCCAGCAAATCGTTAATATTGGAGAGTAAAATCCCGCCACTACGATGAATGTCGGCGATGTATTCGCGGTATTTAGGTTGCTCGATCTTGCCGTATAATTCCAGCTTCATGGCTTCTGAAAAGCCCAAGATAGCGTTCATCGGCGTGCGTAGCTCATGGCTGATATTGGCGAGCATATGGTTTTTCGCTTCGTTCGCCTTGATTGCCGCTTCGCCCATGCGCAAAGCTTCGTCGCGTGCGTTGGCGAGCTGGTATTCCTTGCGCTTTTGATCCCGCTCCAACGATTCACGCGCATAGGAGCCGACGATCACCGACAGCGTCGTGACTGTCAGCAAAAACCCACTTGCATAGAGCGATAGGAGCGAAGTCTCCCCATAACCAACCGTTAACCAGAACCCAGTGTAGGCGGCGATACAGGTAATCGCCATCGTCCGAAACTGAGGCACGACCAAGCCGCCCCCAAAGATCTGGATCACACCGATAGCGAAGGGGTAATAGTCGGCGGCGGGTCCGCTCGCACAGACAATCATCGTCAGGATAGAGGCCGTGATGGTTGTGGAATATACGAATAGGTAGAATTCGCGCGTTTGGTGGCCCGTCGCTTTTGCGAATTTAGCCCACAGGTAAGACATCAGGATGACGGTGACGACACGTATTCCGATTAGGACTGATGCCGTATCTCCGCCCATCAATGGATCGAGGAAGCCAAATAGGGCATAAGTGATGATGCCGAGAAACATGAAAGTACGGCGCTGCACGAACTTGCGGCGGTCATTGGCTTCGTAATACGCCGCCTCGAATCCCTGATCGTCACCGAACAGTCTTAATCCGATCATCGCACTCCCCCCATATTGGGTACGATACTACCGGAACTTTCGTAAAAAACGCTTACGCCCCTGTGGGTGCGGCCAATAACCAGAGGCCGAAAGCCGTATATCCGACCATAAGAAGCGAAAGCGGCATACCCCGGACCATCGCGGCGCGTTCGTTCTCGGATACACGCAACAATGCAGCATGGGCCAGCAGGACCGCCAGCATATGCCCGATGACGATTGCGCCTGATTGTGCTTGCCAGATTTTCTCCACCCCTTCGACGGTATTGAGAAACGAGGTGGAAACATGCGTTTCCTTCATGCCAACAAGGCGTTGCAAGGCGGCTTTGGCATATTGCCCATTGACCATCAGCGCCGTGATGTAATGCGCAACATGATAGGCAAGCGATATCGGTAGGATCGTTAGCGCCAAGCCGCCCGCCATTGCCGTGCCGTCTTTGCTACCTGCCCTGATACTGGCGAAAAAGGCGAACGCCAGCACGATCCAAGCGAGGATTAGTCCAATCGTATTGGGCATCACGACCGCTGACCGCCCCGGAAACTCCAGCGGGTTGACGCCGATTAATCCCAGCCATGTAAAGGTCTTGCTCAATCCATCAAAGGAGACGGTGGCGAGCGCCAACAGGATAAACAATGCCCCACTTATTGGGATCGCGCGGCCATCGAGCACTGCAAAACCGGGAAAACCCACCCGCAGCGTAACGTCATCACTTTCTCGTGAAAGCTGTATCGGCGCTAACCGTGCAATGAAGCCAAAGAAGACCGAGAAACACTCTCCCCGTCGCGACCAATCTTCCCATCCAAATACTGCCCCTGCGAGGAAGGTGAAAAGGACATACCCACCCACTGTGCGCGCCAACACTTCGGGGTCTTCGGGGGATAGCGAGACATTCTCGAACCATGCAAACCCGAACATTAGCGCGATTGCGGGCGCATACCCCACCGCATCGGGTAGGCGTAGGATGCTTTTGCCTCCGCTCAGTGCAAAAACACCCGACCACGGGTTCACCAAAGCCCATAAATTACCAAAAACCGCACAGAGCAGCGGTAATGCGACCCACCACAGCGTCCAGACCGATAGCGGTAGCAGGTTTTCCAAAGGATCATGCGTTCCGGTAAACCCGATCCAGATCAATGCGGTAAGAATGCACGCACCAATCAGGCTTGTAACGATCTCGATGCGTGGCAATGCCCCCCGCCACAATATCCATCCTCGAAACATGCCGCTCGCCCATCGTGCGGGCATCAGCGCGGTGATGAGGACGGTTACTGCAACCGCTAATGTGCCCCCGATCAGATAATATCCCGTCGGCAGCAACAGCTTGATCCCACTATCCTGCGCATGGGCGAGCGCCGCCTCACTCGAAAGGCAGAAGATGGTGAAAAGGGCACAAAACCCGAAAAAACAACGGATCATCCGCCAACCCCCTTTTGCATCTCCGCATCTATGCGCAGCATCGCGAACAAAAGCCTGCCCGGTCAACGCCTTATTCACGCCGTTAGAGTGATGATCGTAGGAAGGTGGCCAAAACAGGCCGGATGAGACGGAGATTGGATTTGCACGCTTTCGCACGCCCCCTTGCATGGCTCGCCTGCCTATTGCCCTTCGCCACCACTATGCCAGCGACGGCGGCGGATTGCCTCGTCGATCCGGGTATCCTGTTTTCCAGTTGCGCGGGCGAGACGACGGCGCGGCTTGTCTTGACCGGCGAGCATGGTGTCGAGCCTGAACCCGGTATTCCCGGCCTGCACCGCGTCACGGTCACTGGCGCTTATACCAGCGGCGAAAAACGTGAGCCGGAAGGGTTGTTCATTGTCGCGGGCAAGGCGGTCGATCCGGTTCCACAAGGGTGGGACGGTGTGGCCGTGATCGACGCATCGGGCCGCTTGTCCCTGCATTACGCCAAGCGCGTCGATATGGGTGATGAGCGTTGGAACCTGCGCAATAAACGCTCGCGTAAAGCCTTTGCAAAGACGGCGGCCCAGCGCGGCTGGTCGGCATTCCAGAGCCATATGCTTGTGATCGACGGCAAGAACGACACCCGCCCCCGCGAGGGCGCACCCCGCTTTACCCGCCGTCTGCTCTACACGCTTGCGGATGGTACCATCGGCCTCTATGAGACGCCGCCCATGACCCTGCATGGGGCCGCCACCGCAATCATGGATGCCTTGTCCCCCGTCATGGCGTTCAACCTCGATATGGGCAGCTACGATTATTGCCGCCGCGATGCGGGCCAGCGCGTGGAGGATTGCGGCACGCTGCTGCCCTCCCAGACCGGCAAGCTATCGAACCTACTTGTGCTGTCACAAGTTCCCGGCAAGAAGGTCGCGGCGACGGAATAGGGCGTTTCCGCTTTCCTTTCGCTACGCCTTGCGTAGACAGTCCGCATGGCGACTCTTCAATTCCTTCGCGCGAATATCCAATGGCTGGGGGCTGGGCTGCTGCTCGCCTTCGGGTCCAGCTTTGGCCAGACCTTCTTCATATCCCTCATGGGCGGCCAATACCGTGCGGAGCTTGGCCTGAGCCATGGTGAGTTCGGCGGCCTTTATATGGCCGCGACTCTGCTATCGGCCATCACCATCATCAAATTCGGCGGCAAGGCCGACAGTATTCCCGCCCGCCGCCTCGGCACGATGGTCCTTATCGGGCTGGCAGGCGCGTGCCTATTGATGTCGCAGGTGGTCAATGCCGCCATGCTGTTCGTCGCCATCTACCTGCTGCGCTTTCTCGGTCAGGGGATGCTGTCCCATGTCGAAGTCACCGCCATCGCCCGCTGGTTCGCCGCCACGCGGGGGAGGGCGCTGGCCATTGCCGGATGGGGGCATCCCTTGGGCGAAGGCATCCTCCCTGCCGGGGTCGCATATCTGTTGACGGTGCTGGAATGGCGCAGCGTGTGGATCGTCATGGCGATCATCATCGTCGCCGTCATTGTCCCCGTCTATCTGCTGACCCTGCGCGGCGAGCGCCAGCCGCAGGGCACCGAGACGGCCCCTGAACTCCTCACCGGACTACGCGGCAAGCACTGGACCCGCGCCGAAGTCCTGCGCCACCCGCTGTTCTGGTGGCTGATTCCTGTATTGATGGGGTCGCCTCTGATTGGCACGTCGGTCCTGTTCCACCAAGCCCATATCGTGGAGATCAAGGGCTGGACGCTGGCGCAATACACAGCCGGATTCCCGGTCTATGCCGCCATGTCGATTATCACCTCGATGGTTTTCGGCGTGCTGGTCGACCGGTTTAGCGCCCGCGCGATGCTGCCCTTCTATCTGGTCCCGCTAGGGATCGGAATTGTCACGCTGGGCCTCTTGGACGCCCCGTGGGTTGCGCTGGTGGCGCTAGGGTCCATCGGGATGACGGCGGGGGCGGGGATAGCGACGGTGGGGGCGATGTGGGCCGAACTCTACGGCACGAAGAACCTCGGCTCGATCCGCGCCCTCTCGATGGCCGGGATGGTCTTCTCCAGCGCCCTCGGCCCCGGCTTGACCGGCATCCTCATCGACCTCGGCATCGCCTTCGACACCCAATGCCTATGGATGGGCCTCTACTGCCTCGCCATGACCCCGGTGATCGTGTGGCTAATGCGGCGGGAGGGGTGATGTTTCTCATCCAAAAAACTTCATTCGCAAGTCTTCGACAAAGATTTGACTCCTGCCAGGATTTCTGTGGCATTTTTCTTAAATAATATTGGTGTAAGGCTGCCCAATGATCGCGCTATGTAACCGTCTGACCCGCAGCTATTCCGAGCATCGAAAGAAACAAGGCGGAGAAGCCAGCGATAAGGGCCATGAGTATCACATATGGATTGCGCCGCTGCCGCAGGCCATGGCGGCCTCGCGCATGGCTTCGGATAGTGTGGGGTGGGCGTGGCAGGTGCGGGCGATGTCTTCTGCTGCTGCGCCGAACTCCATCGCCACGCAGTATTCGTGGATCAGCTCGCCCGCCGATGGGCCGATGACATGGACGCCAAGGATGCGGTCTGTCTGGGCATCGGCGATGACTTTTGCAAAACCGTCTGTGGCAAAATGGGCCTTGGCGCGGCCATTGGCCATGAAGGGGAATTTGCCGACCTTATAGGCGCGGCCCTGTTCTTTGAGCTGCTCTTCAGTCGCGCCGACATTGGCGACTTCTGGATCGGTGTAGATGACGCCGGGAATCAGATTGTATTCGATATGGGCATGCTGTCCGGCGATGTGTTCGGCGACGGCAACGCCTTCATCCTCGGCCTTATGGGCGAGCATGGGGCCGTCGATTACGTCACCAATGGCGTAGATGTCGTCGACATTCGTTTTCCACTTGGCATCGACTTCGACCTGACCACGCTTGCTGACGGTGATGCCTGCACCCTCCAGCCCCAGCCCGTCGGTATAGGCGCGGCGGCCCGTTGCCAGCAGGACGATATCGGCCTGGACCTTATGCTCGCTGTCATCCTTACGGCTCTTATAGGTGACGACGAGCCGATCACCGCTGGCATCGACGCCCTGAACGGCGGATTCCATCGTGAATTGCAGCCCTTGCTTGGTGAGGATTTTCTGGAATTGCTTGGAAATCTCGCCATCCATGCCGGGGGTGATATGGTCGAGATATTCGATGACCTGTACCTCGGACCCCAGACGCCGCCAGACGGAGCCTAGCTCCAGCCCGATCACGCCCGCACCGATTACGACCAGCTTTTTGGGGATAGTCTCCAGCGTCAGCGCGCCTGTGGAGGAGACGACGCGCTTTTCATCGACCTCGACACCCGGCAGCGGGGCAGGCTCGGAGCCGGTGGCGATGACGATGTTCTTGCCCGCAAGCGTCTGGCTCTCGCCATTGTTCAGCTTGACCGCGACCTTGCCGGGAGCCTCGACCGTGGCCCAACCATCAATCCAATCGACCTTGTTTTTCTTGAACAGGAAGGCGACGCCGCCGGTCAATTGCTCGACCTGATTGGCGCGGTACGCCTGCATCTTGCCCATGTCGATCTTTGGCTCGGCGATGATGCCCATATCGGCAAAATGGCCATCGGCTTCGGCGTAGAGATGCGAAGCGTGCAGCAGCGCCTTGGATGGGATGCAGCCGACATTCAGGCATGTGCCGCCCAGCGCGCCGCGCCCCTCGACACAGGCAACCTTCATGCCCAGTTGTGCCGCCCGGATCGCGCAGACATAGCCGCCCGGACCAGCCCCGATGACGATGAGATCGTAGTCAGCCATTGCGTATCTCCGCCTTGATGCCTGAAGTCATTGTGCAGTGCCTATAACGCCGCGCGGATGCGGACAACCCCATGCGCCACAGGATTGCCGCATTGGCCAGAAATGATTTGGCATGACCCGTACAAAAAACCTCATCGCGCTCGCCCTGCTCACACTTGGAAGCGTCGCCCATGCGCAAGACGCGACCACGTCTTACGGCATTCCGCTTGCACCCGGTGAAATGATTATCGACGTGTATAACGCGCCGCCGGTCGTGCAAGTTCCCGCCGCCCCCAGCTACGCAACTGTGCCCTATATTGATGCGGGCGCGCGGGCCAACACATCACAACCCATCGAGATCGACCGGGTGACGGGCCTGCCCCGTAATCAGTCGGGATGGTCGGGCGATACGGGCAGACCGGCGGGAATCGGGTGTTTTCCGCAGGGCGTCTGTACGCATCTGAATTGAGAGTGTAGCGCGCGGGTCGTCAACTTTCCTTGGGGCAATTCAGGGCGTCAAACTGCGCTTTCGCCTCGCCCATCTGTTTGAGATCATACGCATCTTCATAGCCCGCAACCGTACCATCGGCGCGGGGGGCCGAGAAGTATTCGACCATGATGAGGTTGCCACTGACCACGACGGTCGTCGTCGCACCATCATTACAGACCCGCTCGGCCAACACCTTGCGCTCGGTTCCCTGAGGTTGCTGCTGCGCCAATGCAGGGGCGGCCATGGCGAGAAGCGATGCGGATAGAAGAAGCGTTTTCATCGAAGTTTCCTGTGGGTAGTGTTGTCATTCGAGATAAGAGCATAACATCACGAATCTGTGACGGTGTATGAATCTGGATATGAACATTTCGGGAGCGACTGCGAGTCTTTTCTATGATGACGGGGTGACGCTGGTGGGGGGGGCGGCATTTGCGGCGGATGACCTTCACCATGCGCGCGCGATTGCACCACATGTTATTGCGGCAGATGGTGGCGCCGATGCGCTGGACGATTTTGGGATCGTGCCCGAAGCCGTGATCGGCGATATGGATTCGATGCGTGGGATGGTGTCGAAAGAAGCGCGCGTATTGCGCGTTAATGAGCAAAATACAACCGATTTTGAAAAATGCCTCATTCATGTGAATGCGCGGTTTTTTATTGGTGTCGGATTCCTCGGTGGGCGGATGGATCACACGTTATCCGTGCTGCATGGTCTGATGATGCATCGCGGCGAAGTAGTGGTTCTGATCGGCGAAGAGGATCTGGTCTTCGCCGCACCGCGCGCGTGGTCGGCGGAATTGGCAGCAGGGGATCGGGTATCGTTTTTTCCGCTCATGCCATGCCGTGGGGTGGCGTCGGAAGGGCTGCGTTGGCCCATCAAAGGGCTGTCTTTTGCGGCGGGAAGCCAGATTGGCACATCGAACGAAGCCACAGGCGGGCGGGTCGCGGCGTCGTTCGATGGTCCGGGTGTCGTGACGATCTTGCCGAAAGCCTATTTCGAAGCGGTGATCGATAGTTTGGTTTATAGATCAAAGAGTTGATGCCCTTAATCTTCCAGTTCTGTATCCCAATATAGATAGTCTAGCCAGCTACCATGCAGGTGGTTGGGCGGGAATTTCCTACCGATATTCTGTAGCTGCATCGCGCTGGGGCGGAAGGCTTTGCGGCGCAGATTCATGTTGCATTTCGATAGGCTATAATTGGCCTTTCGCAGATTACATGAAGAACATGCCGCAACGACATTATCCCATGTCGTCCGCCCGCCTTTTGACCGGGGAATGACGTGATCGAAGGTCAAATCGCCCTGTACACCGCAATATTGACAGGTAAATTCATCCCGCAAGAACAGGTTAAACCGCGTAAAAGCCGGATAGCGCGCAGGCTGAACATATTCGCGAAGGGACACGACACTGGGCAAACGCATGGTGTGGGTCGGGCTATGAACTTCTGTCTCATATTCGGAAACGATGTTCACACGGTCCAGAAACACAGCCTTAATCGCATCCTGCCATGGCCAAATCGACAATGGGAAGTAGGATAGCGGGCGATAGTCTGCATTGAGGATAAGCGCGGGGTGATCGCGAAAGGCCGTGCGGGATTGTACCCGCTGTGTCAGGCTCTCAATCGTGGCGAGTTCTGCAGCCATTTTCCTACCCTTTCCCCACGTCTAGGGGCACATCTTGCTCTCTTATCGTTCAGTTGCCCCAAATGTGTGACGCTTTCATGTCGCGCGGTCAACCCTGTGGCATGAGATGTGTCGCTCGCACATGGTTTGTCCGGGTTAGGTAGCACCTGAGTTGTCCGGTCTTCATTTGTTCATCGAGGGGGTGGACGGATGGGACGGACAGCCTGGTTACAGGATCACAGGATGAGGAAGTTTTCGGATGTTTTGTCGCGTTTGAACCGGCCCGGGTTGACCGGAGGGTAAAATTCTCGGAGAATTGCCCATCATGACAGCGGCGAATAGCCGTTCTGAAGCCGGGCATTGGGAGAGTGATCTGGTCATCTCCAAACACGCACGGCCTTTGCTGGTTCTCCATGAACGCAAGACCCGCATCACCTTCATGGCAAGGCCATCCGGCAAAGGGGCCGCCGAAACCGTCTCGGCCATCATGGCCGTGTTCAAGCGCCTCAGCCCGGAGATGCGCCGCTCGGCGACTTTCGACAACGGAACCGAGTTCGCACGCCACAGCTTGCTTCGCGGCATGCTTTCGGAGACCACATATTTTTGCGATGCTTATGCCTCATGGCAAAAAGGGGGGATCGAAAATGCCAATGGCCGTATCCGGCGGTGGCTGCCCCGTGGCACCGACCTCGACGACATCAGCGACGAGGACATCCAGGAAATCGCCATGACCATCAACACAACACTCCGTAAATGCCTCAACTTCAAATCACCCGTTGAAGAAGAACTTGGCAAATCCGTCACTCTACGCCTCTATCCAACCGTTGCGCTTCAAATCTGAATCTATCCACGCCATTCCGACAGATGGTTTGGCCGAAGGCCGTACTTCACCGCTACAGCATCCATCGTCGCACCGGGCAGCAGCGTTTCCGCAACCACCCGCCCCTTCACCGCATAAGGCCAACGGCGCTGATCACTCCCATAGACCCGCACGCCCAACGACGTGAGAAACGCTGACATAGTCTCCATAGAGAAAATCACCTCCTGTTCCAAACACAGGAGCCAAATCTCAAGAATTACGCTTACGGTTAATCGGTCGATGGTTCCGTTATGCAGGACTTTCAATATCTCAGCGTTCCAGTTTTTAACGTCTTCAAGTGCCATCATCCATCGCCAACCGGATCGTCCTGCTAGTCTTCTCGCCCGTGACTCACACGCACGATCAGGATGTCGTCGTTTTCCTCGATCCGGTAGACATAATGTGCGAGCCGCAGGGCTGGGTGCGTATCGCTTGCTTCAAGCCTGTTCGGGCGCGGCCCATATGGGGGTTGTTGGTGAGCAGGCCAAAGCGGTGTTCGAGCTTGTCCTGATACCGTTCGGCTTGCGCTTCGCCGAACAACCGTACGCCCTCGACATAGATACGGATGGTGTCCTCAGCCGCTGCCGCCGTAAGCCTATACGCCACTGTCTGCAGTTACTTCGACCCCGGCACGAAGCCGTGCTTCCCGGCGGAGTTCGGTCATCGAGCGGGTGTCGATGCCGCTTGCCAAGCCTTCATCGTCGAGGCGCTGTATGTCGGCGATCTTGGTCGCCCGGTCCTGATCCTTTCGGATGAGATCGCGGACGTAGTCGCTGGAATTGCTGTAGCGTCCGTCCTGCGATTGCGTCCCGACCCATTCCTTCATCGGATAGGGGAGGGATATATTCATCGTTGCCATGCGCGTTCTCCTTGACCGAGATATGGCATATATTGGCAAAATCTGTCAAATTCTTGCCGGTCAGACCTCCGGCAAATCCAGCGTCATTGCCGCGTAACGCTCGCCGTCGTCCAGCTATATCTCGTAGGAATTTACCGATGAGTTGGTGGACAGAATTTCGCAATCGACCGGATCGTCGGCTAAAATCCTACCGGAGCCATCGACGGCATACTTCTCGAAGATGAACGTCCGGCAGTTTTCGAGGTCCAGAAAAAGGGGTTCGCCGTTCAGTCCGAGTTGTTCAGTCAGATACGATATACTAACTTCGAGGGGGATGTCGCCGGAAGCATGTCGAGTGATCGCATCAATGTTTCCATCATGCAGCAGGTTTCATATCGCGGCGTTCCAGTTTTCCACCACTCACCCCTCCGGCAAATCCAGCCCCATTTCTGCATACCTCTCCCCGTCGTCCAGCCAACGCGGGTCTACCTTTACGCGCAGGAACAGGTGGACGGGGTGGCCCAGCATGTCGGCGAGTTCTTCGCGCGCCGCCTGTCCCACGGCCTTTAGCGTCTGCCCGCCCTTGCCCAGCACGATGGGGCGGTGGCCTTCCTTGGCGATGTAGATGACCTGTTCGATCCGGGCCGAGCCGTCCTTCTTGTCGTCCCACGCATCCGTGCCAACCGTCAGCTGATACGGCAATTCTTGATGCAGCCGTAGCATCAGCTTTTCGCGCGTCAACTCGGCGGCAATAGACCGCAGCGACGCATCCCCCAATTGGTCCTCCGGGTAGAGCCACGGCGCCTCCGGCAGCAATTTGCGTAGCCACGTCACCATATCGTCCAGCCCATCCTCGCGGGTGGCCGAGACGTAGAAAACCCGCGCGAAATCATGCAATTCAGTGATTTCAGTCGTCAGGGTCAGCAGGCGGTCATAGCGCACCTTGTCGATCTTGTTAATCGCGATTGCGATGGGCTTGTGCGGCGATACCTGCTCCTTGAGCTGCTCGATAATCCGCCGTACGCCGCCGGTCAGCCCTTTATTCGCCTCGATCAGCAGGACGATGGCATCCGCCTCGCCCGCCCCCGCCCATGCCGCCGAGACCATCGCCCGGTCGAGCCGCCGCTTTGGCGCGAACAATCCGGGCGTATCGACGAAGATGATCTGATCCTCCTCGACGTTCAGCACCCCGCGTATGCGCCCCCGCGTCGTCTGTACCTTATGCGTCACGATCGACAGCTTCGCCCCCACCAGCGCGTTGAGCATGGTGGATTTGCCCGCATTCGGTTCGCCAATCAGGGCGATGAAGCCCGCGCGTGTCTCGCTCACCCGTTATCTCCTGCCCTGTAACTCTTGCAAGGTTCCGTCACCGTCATCGTGGGGTCAAGAAACGCCCTGACCACCCTATTCGCGCAGCGCATCTGCACCGCCACCGCCTCATCCGTCACCCACCCCGCATTGCCAAGGCTGGCCGCATGGCCCAGCAGCGGAAAGACGTAGCGATTCATACCCTCGAACCGCCGCTCCAGTGCCGCCGCCCATTCGTAAGGCGTTGCCGGGTCAATACCACCCGACAGGATCAGCACTCGCGCCGTGCTCTCGACCGGCTCCGCATCCTCGCCGATGAACCGCGCCTCGCGCGCGGCATCCCCCCGCCAGTATCGCTGTAATTCCAACTGGATACGGGCATCCTCGATATCGGTCGCATAGCGCGAGGGTAGGGCGATGGTGTCGAAATCTTCCGGCGAGAACGTATCCGAATAAGCTTGTAGCATCAACGGCAACGCCGTTTCGCTGAATTCGATAGCCCCCTCAAGGTCGGCCCGTATCCACCCTAGCGCCCGCAACCGGCTTGTCGCCAGCATGTCGATCAACTCGATCCCAAGGTCTAGCCCTTCGACATAAGTGCCGAGTGTGCCAAGGTAATCGAGCATCTCCGTGGCGTTTAACGACCAAACTTCACCTTTCGACAGGTTGAATTCCAGCGGCGCGTCATCGAATTGCGCTACCCATTCCATCAAGCCATCGACCCCGTCCTGCGCCAGATCGGAGCAGGCATCCTCGGCAAAGCATCGCCGGTCGAGTGTAGCAAGAAAGCGGTCGCGTGCGGCGCGCTCCTCCTCAATGCCAGAAATGCCCGGCACCGAAACCGAATCCAGCACTGCAAATTCCAGCCAGTCCGGCGCATCCGCCAGCAGGTGCAGCGCCGGTTCCGTACCATAGGAAATACCGTACACCCCCGCCCGGTCGACGCCCAACGCTTGTATCAGCGCCGCAACATCCCCTGCAATTGCTTGCGATGTGAAAAGGCCGGGATCTATGCCCTCGGCGGCTATCTGCTCGCGGCAGGGGCGCAGCACCGCAATCACGTCTTCGGTGGAATAATCCTCGTTCCAGATACCCTCGCCCATATCGCATATCATGGCGGGCGATGATCCGGCCAACCCACGCGGATCGAATGTCACCAGCGTATGTTCGCGCAGGTATGTGAATAGGTCTTCGGGCGGCCCATCGCGCACAGGTGCCTCGCCGGGGCCGCCGGGGATATAGACGATATGCCCTTTGCTTTCACCCGCAACAGGCGTGAAAACGGCCACATTGAACGCAACGGCCTGACTGGTAAAACGGGCGCAGGATGCTCTATGCGTTTTGGTTTTTAAGGCTTCGGTACAGTCCTGCGTGGTCAATGGCCCCGCCTGTGCCGCGCCCCCCTGCGTGATGCTGCCCAATGCAACGGCTAATAGGGCGCGCCACCCTCTCACGCATCCCCCCCAAGCGTATCGAGCAATAGGCGTGCGGCTTCGCGCTCGGCTGCGCGTTTTGAGGGGGCCACAGCTTCGGCGCTTTGCCCTTTGTCGAGGGTTACGCGGATCGTGAACAGCGGTGCATGGTCTGGCCCGCTTCGCCCCACGGCTTCGTAGGCTGGCAAATCCTGCCCCCGCGCCTGCGCCCATTCCTGAAGGGCCGTTTTGGGGTCGCGCGGCGCGCTCTCCTGTGCGTCCAGTAAGTGCGCCCAATGCGATAGGATGAACGCGCGTGCTTCATGTAGGCCGCCATCCATGTAAACCGCCGCGATCACCGCTTCCATCGCATTGGCCAGAAGCGCAGGCTTGCGCCGCCCACCGCTCTGTGCTTCCGAGCGCGCCATGACCAGATGGTCGCCAAGGCCAATCCCCTCCGCAATCTGTGCGCAGGTTTCGCGGCTGACGAGGGCGTTTAGACGCGGGGCTAGCCGCCCCTCGCTCTCACCCGGATACCGTTGTACCAGCGTCTCCGCGATTACGAGGCCCAGCACCCGGTCGCCTAAAAATTCCATCCGCTCGTTGGAAACATCCGCCTTCGCGCTGGCATGGGTTAGCGCCTCACGCAGCAGATCACGATCACCAAAGCGCACATCCAGCGCAGTTTCGCAGGCATCTAGGTCTTCGCGCTTACGCGCCATCTCGGCGCTTAGCGGATGACATCGAGGAAACGGTCATAGCGCCATTTCCAGAATGTCAGCGGGTTGCCTTCGGATGACAGGAAGATGATTTCCGCCCGCCCAATAAGATCCTCGAACGGCACATACCCGACCTTGCGGCTACGGCTGTCGCCCGAATTATCACGGTTGTCGCCCATGAAAAAGTAATGGCCTTCAGGAACAACATAAGTGCCCGTATTATCGACGCCCGTGCGGTTTCTGTCTGCATTCAAGACTAGATGTTCGACCCCGTTGGGCAGCGTTTCAATGAATTGTTCCTTGATACACATACGCGCGCCGTCGATTGCTTTGCGCTCGCGGCAAACCTGACTGCGGCCCGCTGCGGTCTCGACCGGCTCAACGAAATCCTCAATCTTGCGCATCCCTACCGGCACGTCATTGATATGTACGACCCCATCGACGACCTGAATCGTCTCACCGGGTAGGCCGATCAGCCGCTTGATATAGTCCTTGTTGCCGTCGCGGCGGTTCTTGAAGACGATCACATCCCCGCGCTCAGGCTTCGCCGACCAGATACGCCCCTCGAATAGCGGCGGGCTGAACGGCACTGAATGGCGCGAATAGCCATAGGAATATTTCGACACGAACAGATAATCCCCAATCAGCAGCGTTGATTTCATCGAGCTGGAGGGAATGCTGAACGGTTGAAAGAAGAAAATGCGGAAAATAAGGGCGATCAGCAGGGCATAGATTACCGTCCTGACGAGTTCGCCAATACTTTCCTTGTCTTCTCCCGTTTCGGAACGTGCCATGAATCATCCTTACCGGGCCGGATGCGCGGCCCTGTTGCGCCGCCGGATAAAGCGGGTGCGGCCCCCTCTTGTCAAGATAACAGGGCATGGGCAGTCCCGTATTAATCTACGAATGCGCGTTCGACCACAAACTGCCCCGGATTGCTGTTCGATCCTTCGGTAAAGCCCGCCTCTTCCAAAATCTGCTTCACATCCTTCAACATCGCCATCGAGCCGCAGATCATGCCGCGATCCGTTTCTGGATTCAGTGGCGGTACGCCCAGTTCGTCAAAGATTTTCCTATTCTCGATCAATGTCGTAATTCGCCCCATGCGTTCTGTTTTCTCGCGTGTGGTGCTGGCGTAATGTATAAGCTGTGTTTGCGCTTCCTCGCCCACCAGCGGGTCGTTTTTGGTTGTGGCAACTAATTCGCACCCGTAATCCAACTCGGCGGCATCGCGGCATGTATGGATCAAGATCACCTTGGAAAACCGTTCATAGGTCTCAGGGTCGCGGATAATCGATGCAAACGGCGCGATCCCTGTACCCGTCGAAAACAGATACAGCCGCTCGCCCCCCAGCAACGCATCATGCACCAATGTTCCCACCGGCTTCTTGCGCATCAACACCGTATCGCCAGATTGTATCTTCTGCAAATGCTCGGTCAGCGGGCCGTCCTCGACCTTGATTGAGTAGAATTCCAATTCTTCGTCCCATGCGGGGCTGGCAATGGAATAGGCGCGAAAGACGGGCCGCTCTGCATTGGGTAGCCCAATCATCACAAACTCGCCGGAGCGAAAGCGAAAGCTGGCGGGGCGTGTCATGCGGAACTTGAACAATCGGTCGGTATAATGCTGCACCGACAACACCTTTTCGGCAAAGACACCGGACGGAATTGGAAATTCACTCGTTTCGCCCTGAACGGTCGCAGTATCGGTCATCGGTATCCCCAGCATTGTCGCCTATGCCATTCATATCATTTGTGCAGCGGCGAACATCAAGCCACAATGCGCCGAGATCAATGCACCGGGAACGGCATTCTATGAACGGCCTCGCCCATGGGCCATGGTCTATCAATGGCTGACAATACGGGTCTATCCTGTTTGGTAATGGCGCAGAAAAGAACGGGGGAGGCATATGGCAGCGGTGCAGCAAGGCGGTTTTGTCGCCGGAATCGACGTGGGCGGCACCTTCACCGATCTTGTATTGCTGGAACCGCATAGCCGGGCTTTGCGTCTCGCTAAGGTGCCAACCACGCCTGAGAATCAGTCCTTCGGCGTCATGGCGGCGTTGGCGGCGGGACAGGCTGACCTTACCGCGCTTGACCTGATCGTTCATGGAACGACCACGACCACCAATGCTGTGTTGGAGCGAAAGCTGGCCCGCACTGGCCTGATAACAACCCAAGGCTTCCGTGATGTGCTGGAACTGGGTCGCCGCACCCGGCCTGCTCCCTATGGCATGACGGGCACGTTCCGCCCTATCATTCCGCGTGACCTACGGCTTGAAGTCCCCGAACGTATGGATGCAACCGGCACCGTCTTGACCCCGTTGGACGAGGATGCCCTACGCGCTGCACTGACAACCCTGCTTGCGGCAAAATGCGAATCGCTGGTGATCCATTTCCTTCATTCCTATGCCAATCCGGCACACGAGCTGCGCGCCGCCGAAATCGCCCGCGAGGTCTGGCCCAATGCCAATGTCACGGCGGGGCATGAACTCCTCGCCGAAAGCCGCGAATTCGAGCGGGGCGTGACGGCGGCGGTCAATGCCTCGGTTCAGCCACTCCTGACCCGCTATGTTGATCGCCTACGCGGCGAATTGGAGCGCGGTGGCTATACCAACGACCTGCTGATCGTAAACGGTAATGGCGGCATGGTATCGTCGCGCTTCGTGGCGCGCGAGGCGGCAAAGACGGTGATGTCTGGCCCGGCCTCCGGCGTCATGGCGGCGGCCTATACCGGGCGGCGTGCGGGTGAACCGAACCTTATCACCTACGATATGGGCGGCACCTCGACCGATGTATCGCTGATCCGCGATGCGACCCCGGCGGTCTCCTCTGAGATCGAGGTGGAATATGCGATGCCTATCCACCTACCGATGGTCGATGTGCGCACCGTGGGCGCGGGCGGTGGCTCGATCGCGCGGATAACCGATGCGGGTTTGCTGGAGGTTGGCCCTGAATCGGCGGGGGCCATGCCCGGCCCGATCTGCTACGGGCGCGGCGGTGAGGAGCCGACGATATCCGACGCCAACCTGTTGCTGGGCCGCCTTAACCCAGACACCTTATTCTCGGTCGATAACTCCATCTCGATGGAGCATGTCGCTGCCATCTTTGAGGCGAAAATCGGCATCCCCCTTGGCCTCGACGCGCATGAGGCGGCGGCGGCGGTGATCCGTGTCGCAAACGCCCGCATGGCGGGGGCGACACGGATGGTCTCGGTTTCGCTCGGCATTGACCCCCGCGACTTTGCGCTCTTTGCTTTTGGTGGTGCTGGCCCACTCCATGCCGTTGCTATCGCTAGGGAACTCGGCATTCCCCGCGTTTTGATCCCCGGACGACCCGGCATCACCAACGCATTGGGCTGCGTTGTCGCCGACCTGCGCCACGATTTCGTGCGCACCCTCAATCAGCCTGTCGCGAGCGTAGATATGAGCGTCGTCCACACGATTCTCACCGATCAGCAGCGTGAGGGCCGCGCCCTGATCGACAAAGAAAGCGTCGAGACAGCCCGCATCGACACCATCCGCAGCGCCGATATGCAGTTCGTCGGCCAGACCCATCTATTGCGCGTGCCTTTGCCCGACGGCGATTTTGACCACGACACCCTGCAAGCCGCCTTCGAGCGGGTTTATTTTGACCGCTTCCGCGTGCGTCTACCCGAAATCCGCGCCAACCTCGTAAACCTCAATACCTCCGTCATCGGCGTGCGCCCAGAGATCGACCTCGCTATCCTGATCGATTCCGATGCCCGCGCTGCCACGCTGGATGAAGCCCGTACTGGCACCCGCCGCGTTCATTTCGATACTGGCTGGCACGAAACGCCGATCTATCGCCGTGATCACCTGCCCGCTGCTGCTGCCTTCACCGGTCCTGCTGTGGTTGAACAGATGGACACCACCATCATCATCGAACCCGGCGACCACGTCAGTCAAGATCGCGACGGCAATCTGATCGTGGAGGTGGCATCGTGATTACCTTGTTCGGCAAGTACCCTTTCCCCCTTGGGCGAAAGGCCGAAAGATGCCACGTTCCGCACACGACATATCCGAAGCGAGCAGCTTGATGATCGACCCTATCACCCTCTCTGTTATCGGCGCGGGTCTGCAACAGGTCTGCGACGAGATGGACCTAACCTTTAGCCGCGCCGCCTTCTCGCCGGTGATTGCCGAGGCGAATGACCGTTCTGATGGCATCTATGCCGCCGATGATGGCTCGTTGATTGCGCAGGGGGCAGGGGGGTTGCCGGTCTTCGTCGGCACCATGCAATTCTCGACCCGAACTTTGATCGAACGCATCGCGTCGGGCGAGACTGCCGCGCCGGAACCCGAAGACATTTATATTGTCAATGACCCGTATATGGGCGGCACACATCTGATGGACGTGCGCTTTGCCAAGCCAGTCTATCGTAATGGCGAGATATTTTGTTGGTTGTCCAATACCGGTCATTGGCCCGATATCGGCGGCTCCGTTCCCGGTGGTTTTTCGGCCAGTGCCACGGCGGTCGAACAGGAGGGGTTGCGCCTGCCACCCGTTAAACTGTTCAAGCGGGGACAGATGGATCGCGAAATCTACGCCATCATCTGCTCGAATATCCGCGTGGCTGAACAGCGGATTGGCGATGTCGAAGCCCAAGCCAGCGCCCTGCGCGTGGGCGAAGAACGCCTCGGCCAACTTCTCGACCGCTATGGCGATGACACCGTGCGCGCGGCCATCGCCGAGTTGCGTAAGCGTGCGGCCCAACAGATGCGCGCCCGTATTGCCGAAATCCCGGACGGCACCTACCGTTCACAGGCCATCGTGGATAGTGACGGCGTGGTTAACGAGCCGCTAGTGATAAACTTGGCGGTTACGAAAAAAAGCACCGTCACCCCGGGAACTCCGCAAGAGTTATCCGGGGTCTCGACGGGTAGCGTGTCGTGCAGCGAGGCCCAGACGCAAGACCGGGGGTGCGAGCTGACGTTCGACTTTGCAGGCTCCAGCCCACCCTGCCAAGGGCCGATGAATTCGGTCCTCGCCACCACACTCTCCTCGGTCTACCTCGCCATGCGCCACATCTTTCCCGATGTACCCATGAGTGCGGGGGCGTTCGAGCCGCTGAATGTCATCACACCGGAGGGCACATTCCTTGACGCCCACTATCCCCGTCCTGTGTCGGGCTGCGCGGCGGAGGTTAGCCAACGTATCGCCGAAGCTGTCTTCGCGGCTCTCGTTCAGCCTTTACCCGACAAGGTAACGGCTGCTCCGGCGGGCACTTCCGGCAATTTAGGTCTGGGCGGCTATGACCCCGCGCGTGGGCGCAGCTATGTCATGTATCAGCTATCCGGCGGCGGCTATGGCGGCAACGCGGACCATGACGGTCTGTCCAACGGTTGTTCCACCATCGGTATCTCGAAAGCCCCGCCCGTTGAGATCATGGAACAACAATTCCCCGTTCTCTACCGTCGCTACGCCCTACGCGAAGGGTCTGGCGGCGCAGGCCAGCATCGCGGCGGCTTTGGCCTACATTATGAGCTGGAATTACGCCGGGGCGAGGCTCGCGCTTCCTTTGTGATGGATCATGGGCGTACGGGTCCGCAAGGCGCATTGGGCGGCGAAGACGGCGCACCGAATGAGGTGACGGTATGGCGCGATGGAACCCCCTATACTCCCGAACACCTGTCGAAAGAGCAGGACATTCCCCTGAAAGCTGGCGACCGCGTCGAGGTAAAGACACCCGGTGGTGGTGGTTACGGTGATCCTGAAAGGCGTGATCCGGCGGCGGTTAAAGAAGATACTCGCCTCGGTTACTACCGCTGATTTTTCTTCGCTAACGGATGTTTTTCAAACACCAGATCGGCAAGATCGTCATCAACGACATGCGTGTAAATTTCGGTCGTTGCGATATCCGAATGGCCCAACAATGTCTGAATCACCCGCAGATCGGCACCATTAGCCAGCAGATGCGTGGCGAAGGCGTGGCGCAGTGTGTGGGGCGAGATCATCGTTGCATCCAGTCCGGCATCTACCGCAATCGCGCGTAAAACCTGAAAAAACCGTGTCCGCGTCAGGTGTCCCAACTTTCCACGCGAAGGGAACAGGTAGGGCGAGTCTTTCATCTTCGGGTCGGCATCGCGCACTGTCAGCCATGCGGCAATCGCCTCGTGCGCCCGATCAGACAAGGGCACAAGCCGGTCCTTGCCGCCCTTACCCCTCACAGGGATCATCGGCGGTAGGCGTCGTACCTGTGCGACCGGCAGGCTGACGAGTTCAGAGGTGCGCAAACCCGACGCATAGAGCATCTCGATCAGGCATGTATTGCGTAGCACTTTCGCGCCGCTGCCTGTCCGCGCCGTGCGTAGCAGGGCAGAAATATCCTCGACGGACAGCGTGCGGGGCAAAGCGCGGGCCTTGCGTGGCCCTTTCACCGGCGCGGCGGGGTCATTATCGCGTAGCCCTTCGGCAAACAGAAACGCATGGAATTGCCGGATCGCCGATAATCGCCGTGCGCGGGTCGATGGTGCGAAACCAGCGGCATCCAGCCCGGCAATATAATCCTCGATATCTGCGCGGGTCGCCGTCAGCGCCGATGCCGCCTGCTCGTAATCGGCTAGATCACGGCGATAGGCGTCGAGCGTATTCAGCGCCGCTCCCCGTTCGGCGGCAAGGTGATTCAGAAAAGAACCAACCGGATCAATCAACGCCACCGTTCCGTTAGCATCGTTTCGATGGCGATTGCGCGGGCATCATCGCCCAGACCGATGGCCCGCAGTGCGCGGATCAGCGTGTCGAGCGTGCGTGCGGTGGATGGATTTTCCGCTCCTATAGCTCCAGCGGCGGCTAACACCGTCTCGGCAACTTTTCCGTCCTGCGCGGTTTTCAGATACCCTTCAACCGGTAGGTTGGGCCGTAGCGCGATATCAAACCCGGCCAGCGCCGCCAGTGCCCGACGTGCATGTTCATCGCCGCCCCGCGTGCGTTCGCGCAGGGCATTGCCCCACTCACGCTGCCACGTTCCGGGCCAGTTCGCATCGGCAATCGCCATAACGGCGGCCACATCGGCTTCCTCGGCGGGGCTTTTCGGTCCTTGTACATCCGACCATGCCCGCGCTTGGCGCACATATCCGCCCAGCAGCATCGCGTCGCGGATTGCATAGGCGACCGTGCCCATACCGGCGGCGGAACTGGTTGGCAGGCGCGATGCGGCAGGGGCAAACACGCGCCCGCGCTGTGCAAAACCGCCCGCGCCGCTTTTGCGCGCAACAGCGATTAGCGCGTCGCCAATGGCTTTGGCATTAGGCGATTTGGCGGTATCGCGCACCGTTTTGGCCAGTATACCCGTCGTTCCATCCACATCATCGGCCAGCGAGATATAAAGCTCCCGCAGCGTATCCGTCTCAATGGCCCCGACGGCCTCTAGCCGTTCGGCGGCGATTAGCGCGCCTTTCGAGCCGGTGCTTTCCAACGCAAACAGGCCCGCAATCATCGGTAAAGGTGCGCTTTGTACAAAAGGCTGGTTCGCGCGGCCAAGACTGCGCAACATTGCAATGCGCAGGGGCGTCAGCAGGCTGGCATGGGGAACCGGCACATAATCAATCAGCGTTTCATCGACCATCGCCTCAAGCAATGGCGCATCAATCGTATCGACCGAGCCAAGCTCGACCATCGCGCTGATTGCGGTCCCCGCCAGCGGGTCGCCGGTCTGGGCGAGGCAATAGGCACGCAGGGTCGACCAGAACCCGTCCTCATCCGGCCCAAGCGGCACGGCGGGGTCGAGAATATCGCGCTCGCACAATACTTCATCGCGCCCGACGATCAGCGCGGCCTCTGCGCGCGTCCGGCTCAGGGCAGGGTCTATATCCTTACCCGCTGCCCCCACGAGGCTCGACGCTTCCTCCGCTGCCCCAAATCGGACGAGCGCTTGGGCGCGCGCAGCCAGTAGACCATTGGCATCCTCTGGCGGCGTCGCCCCGGCGATCAATGCGCGGCGGACCAGCCGGTTTACCGTATATAGCGTCGTCGGCTTCGCATCCGATACCAGCGCAACCGCCCGTGTGCCGCTGGTTCCGCGCCACATGTCCTCAGACAGACCAAGTGCGCCCGCCCCCTGCAATCCAGCGGCCTCCACTGAGGGCGCGTCGAGGCTGGTCGAGCCAATCCCTTCGTCGAAACTTCGATCATCGCGGATTGCCCCCGGATCGACCGTTACCGGCTCGTCAGACGATTGCACGGCGCTGGGCAGGCCAAGCACCACCTCCTGCGCGGCAACCGGAAATGTGACAGCCGCCACGAACGCGGCGGGAAGGAATCGGCTAATCGCCTTTGAACAAAACATCCTGCGGAACCTCATGCACAATCTCGCGTAGCGGGGACGGAATATCCGCAATGGCAACGTAAGCGGCGGCCACCAGCAGAGCCAGCAGCACGAGCATCAACAGAAACCTGAAGAAGCGACCCACTGCATTCCCCTTTCCATGCGACCCGGCGCGGCATATAGCTTCCGGCGGGCACGGCTAATATGTCGTTAGCCATTTTATATTTGGTAACTGCGCGGTTTCACACCGCGTTTTTAGTGTGTTGACGGGAAAATATGGCGAAAGAGAAGCCTCTTGTGGATCGATCCCCTGTTTTGACCCGCCATGTGGTGCTTGTGGGCCTCATGGGCGCGGGCAAAAGCGCCATCGGGCGGCGAGTCGCAGCGCGCATCGGTGCGCGCTTTCGTGATGCGGATACTGAGATCGAAAAAGCCGCCGGGATGACGATTCCCGATATTTTTGCCGTGCATGGTGAGGAAGAATTCCGCACGGGTGAGCGCCGGGTTATTGCGCGCCTGCTAGATGGGCAGCCGATGGTGTTGGCCACGGGGGGCGGCGCCTATATGGATAATGAAACCCGTGCCTTGCTCAAGGAGGGCGCGACGACGATATGGATGCATGCTGAACTCGATGTGCTCGTCAAACGCTGTGCCAAGCGCGGGAATCGCCCGCTTCTGAAAAACGGCAATCCGCGCGAGATTCTCGCGGGGCTGATCGGTAGCCGCTATCCCGTTTATGCCGAGGCCGATATCACTATCGACAGCCGCGATGAGCCGCATGAAATCGCCGTCAATGCCATCGTTAATGCCTTGATCGAACGGGGGGATATGGTCAGATGAATGTGTCGATGGTCCCCGTCGCGCTGGGCGAGCGCAGCTATGAAGTCGCCATAGGCACAGGCCTGCTGGAACGCGCGGGCGAGCGATGCGCGCCGTTCTTCAAGCGCCCCCGCACGGTGATCGTCACCGACGAGACGGTCGCGGGGCTGCATCTGCCCGCCTTGCAAGCGGGCCTATCGGCGGGGGGAATCGAATCGGAATCCGTGATTATCCCCGCTGGTGAAGGCTCGAAAAGCTGGCCTGTGCTTGAGCGCGTGACCGAGGCATTGCTGGCCGCAAAGGTTGAGCGGGACGATCTGGTCATCGCCTTTGGCGGCGGTGTGATCGGCGATCTGGCGGGTTTCGCGGCGGCGATTCTGCGTCGCGGGGTGGGCTTTATTCAGATACCGACCTCCCTGCTGGCGCAGGTGGACAGCTCGGTTGGTGGCAAGACCGGTATCAACTCGCCGTTGGGTAAGAACCTGATTGGCGCGTTTCACCAGCCGAAACATGTGCTGATAGATATCGACGTGCTCGATACCCTGTCGGGGCGCGAATTCCTCGCGGGCTATGGCGAGGTGGTGAAATACGGCCTTCTCGGCGATGCCGAGTTCTTTGAGTGGCTGGAGACCGCCGGACCCGCCCTGCGCGATGGCGACAAGACCCTGCGGATCGAGGCGGTGCGCCGCTCCGTCGCCGCCAAGGCGGGCATCGTCTCGCGCGATGAGACCGAACGCGGCGAGCGTGCCCTCCTGAACCTCGGCCACACCTTCGGCCACGCGCTGGAGGCGGCGACGGGTTATTCCGATCGCTTGCTCCACGGCGAAGGCGTCAGTATCGGCACCGGCCTCGCCTTCGATCTGGGCGCGCGGCTGGGTCTCTGCGCGCAGGAAACCCCGTCGCGGGTCGCGGAACATTTCGCCCTCATGGGCCTCAAACGCACCCTAGCCGATATCGCCGGCGACCTGCCCAACGCCGACGCCCTCATCGCCCTGATGGCGCAGGACAAGAAAGTCGTCGGCGGCGTTCCCGCCTTCATCGTCCCTCGCGCGATAGGCGATACTTTCGTCAGTCGCGACGTACCGCCGGAAGCCGTCCACGACGTGATCGCGGCAGCACTGGCGCAGAGGGCAGGGTAGGCACATGGCGACCGAGGCCGGGTAAGAAAGCTGGAACACCGACCCCGAAGCCGCCTGCCGGGTGGAGGAAGCGCGGCGGACGGGAGGGATGGAAATTCTGACCTGCTCCCCTGAACCATCCGCGCTTTAAGTTTAGTTTGTTCCCAGCAATGAGGAGACGAACGAATGAAGAGATCACGGTTCCGCGAAGATCAGATTATCGGTATTCTGAAAGAGTACGAGGCTGTTGCGCAAGCCCCCTCTTGCACGATCCAGCGCCGTGTCTAGGATGCTGGTGCATCCGTGTGCTGATGCACCTTTGGCGATTGTGAGGCGGCATGACCGAAGCAGGAAACAATGCTGGCGAGGGAGAGCAGCCGGACCCGCGCGTAATGGCGCAGGTGGCGAAGCTGCGGGCGCGGGTGCATGAGACGTTTGGCAAGGTGGCGCTGGCGGGGGTGGTGATCTGGGCGAGCGTGTCCGAGGAGGTCGACGCCAAGATCCGCGAGCAGATCAAGGCCGGCGTTTTCCCCGTCCGCCTCGCCGCCGGTGACTGGGCCAGCGGCGAAATCAACTGGCTCCTCGACGTCATCGCCCCCTCGACCGCGATGGCCACCTCGGTACTGGCGAACATGAAGCAGGTGGTGAAGGGCGGCGATTTGCGCATACACCCGGTTGTGACGCGGCTGGTGGAAAAGGGAGCGCTGGAGAAGCTCGGCGCATCGTGGTCGGAGGGCGAGAACGAATGAGCCTGGCGCCACCGATCTGCATGGTTTTGCTGCCTGCTTCGGCGAAGTTCGAGGCGGAGGCTGTGACAACGGTACTGGCCGGGGCTTTTCCGGCGGAAGCGAACGCGCTGCTGAAGCATCTTTCCGATGACGGCGAAACGATGAGCCTGCGGATCGATGGGCGGTTGCATAGTGTGATGTCCCTGCCCGCACCAATCCCAATGGATAGCTTCACGACCCCGCTGCGCCAGCCGCGCACAGAGCCGTTGCGTGCGCTAGCCGAGGGGCATGGCGCGCATCTGATCGTTACCTGCATGGAACCGGGTAACGAGATGGGCGAGACAATCGTCGCCGCCTCGACGACACATATGCTCGCCGCCTGTCTGGGTACGATGCACGGGGCGGTCGCGGGCTTCTGGAGCGCGAGCGAGCGACTGTGTGACTGGTCAGAATTCGAGGCGCATGCGGCGGCAGTGGCTCCGGTACTGACAGAGGGCGAGCCGAACTTCCCGACCCGCTATTGGGTGGCCGTGCAACTGATACAGGACGGCGAAAAGTTCGGTGGGTCAACGAACGGCCTCGCACTGTTCACCGGGTATGAGATCGAAATGCCCCCGGTTCCCTGGCCGATGCAGGAAGTTGCCGGACGGCTGGTCGGGGTGGTGACGTATCTGTTCACCGCAGGGCCGATGCTAAAAGACGGCGAGACACTGGGCGTGAGCGAGACGGAACGATTCAAGATCGACGGGCGCGAGCGATATCTTACGCTCACACTTCAGGCAAACACAGTGGAACCAGCGGAATGAGCGATAACATGACCGACACTGACGTTCAGGCGGCAATGGCCAAGTATCGCACCCCTGCGGTCGCGCTGGTGAAGATGTATCCGCGTGAACGGCCGGGAACGCCGGGCTGCTGGCTGGGCGGTCAGCCGACCCTGCCCGCGCATATTCCGTGGCCGATGTATCAATTCGCACAAGATGACTATCCGGCAGTACCGATGCATTTCCTGTGTCAGCTCGACCTGGCGCAGTTCCCCCGGCTGGAAGGGTTCGAGGAGATGCCGGAACGCGGCACGCTGTTCTTCTTCTTCGATCCGGTCCACACGCCGGGCGGGCCGGAAACATGGGAGGCGAGCACGGTTCTCTACGCCGAGGGGGACGTGAGCGCCGTTCCGCGTCGCGCTCCCCCGCAGATGCCGGACGGGATCGAGCCTTTGTCGCAGAATTACAAGGGCACGAGCGAATACGGCTACTGGCCCGTGGAACTGCATGTCGTCGAGACGTATCCGTGGGGGAGCTGGGGTCAGGAGACCCCAAAAGGCAAGCCGGAAATCGTAGAAGCCCCGTATCGAGAGGCAATCGGCAAACACTACGAGCAGCTTAGAGAGGATCAATTGGATCAGTTGATGCCCATACCGAATGATCCGACTTGGGTTGGCAAGCGACTCCACAGTCTTCATGCCAGCCTGGGTGCCAATCCGTTGGAGCACGACGCACAACATGGAGGGTTCAAGCATGCTGCAGTGCGCTTGCTGCGCCTCGAACCCGATCGAGATATGGGGTTTGCAGCCGGTGATGCAGAGCCTGTCGAGTTCTGGATACCGCGCGCCGCCTTGCGCGAACGCGACTGCTCGCAAGCGGCAATGTATCTTTCCCTTTCTCCGATGGGAGCTTAGGCATGTCCGTCATATTTACGCGCAATGACGATAAGCTCGAAACTGAATTAGGGGGCAAGGCGAGCGCTGGTTTTCTACCTGCTGCCCCGCATCATATTATTCCAGTCAGCGCGTTCGGCGATCAGCATACAAGTGGTTACACCGCCTTCGACCACGACGCGGCGGACGGCCGCCTTAACAACAATGCAAAGGGCGACAACGGTGCGCGGGTCGCGATCCAGCAAGCTTATGAGGAAATTCGGAACGAAAGCTTCAACGTCAACGACGAACGCAACGGTATCTGGTTGCCTGGAGATGAGCTTGCATCTATCGACTTCGGGCTTGCACTGCATTCGGCAGGTTCAGAAAACCCCTTCAATTTAGAAGGCGGCCTCCACAATAGAAGCGGTTCCTATACCAAAAGTGTCACGAAGCATCTGCACGCGATAACGAACGCCTACAACAAGACATTGACCCTTACGTTACATCGCATAGAAAAAGCTTATGACGGCAAGAAAGGTGAAAGGAAACAAAAGGACATCATCGAAGATAGCCAAGCCCTGGAAGCCTGATACCGAAGGAGCCATCGTCAGGAACGAGGCTCTACGTGCGTGCAATCGTTTCGGGCGGGCGTTGTGGAAACGATGGACCGGCTACCACCGACGATCCCGCGTCGAAACCAAAATGCGCTGCGTCAAGCTGCTCGGCGACGGCATCATGGCCCGAGAGTTGGACCGACAGGTCGCTGAATTGCAAATCCGTGCCGATGTTCTCAACAGATTCACCGCGCTTGGAATCCCCAAAACCGTGGCTATTTTTAAAACGTAAGTTCAGCGAGGGTAAGGGAAAACTCGCTACAAAGCTGATTTATGCAACAAAGCCGGCGGGCGGAATCGTGACGAATGGCGGATAGGGCGAGCATCCTCTGCACAGAGGGAAATTCAGCAGGAATGAAAAGGAGCGATCACATGGTGTGGAACATCGCTTTCGTCGATAATTTAAATTATACAATTGGTGCGGAAGCGCTCGATGCTGACCGCAACCCGATTTCCTCACGCGACTCATTCAATCTTGAATACATCGACCGGACCCAAGACTGGCCGGGAGTGGGTGGCAATTTCGAGATAGGCAAGGCCAATCTTGGACGGGCGATCAAGCCCGAAGGTGTGCATCCCTATCTCAGCTGGCATGGGAAAAAGGGAAAACTGCCCGAAGCGTTGGGTGCCTTTTCCCGATTCTTCGTCAATGATCGCTTCCGCGCGGTGATCGAACGCTTCGAAGGGGAAGGGCGGCATCAGTTCATTCCCATCGAAATCCTCCACAAGGACCTTAGCCACGCGGGCGACATGTACCTGCTGAACATCTGCAAGCGCCTCTCGACTCTCGACCCGGAAGCGACGACGGCAACGATCTCTAGAAGCGGGATGCTAAAGCCCGAAACCGGCGAGTGGGCCTTCAGCCGCGCCCGGATCGGGGACCATCATCTCTGGCACGACAGGAATGTGTTCAAGGGCACTTATGTCTCGGACGCTCTGCACGACGCGATTATCGAAGAAGGCATAACAGGTGTATATATGTCTGCGCGCAAGAGCGTGGAGGGTGGAACGTGACCTTCCCGCATCTTGGCGATCACCCAGACTACCACACGAGCGGAATCATACCAACGGCCCTATTCGGTGACTGTTTTGGTCCATTCTCGCTCGACGATTGACTGGATGCGTGGTTTGTCTTTTGCGAAGAAGTTCCATGCATCGCAGCAGGCGTTGAGGATGTCTTCGTATGTGTCGAAGACGGAGATGGCGAGCTTGTTGCCGCGCAGATAAGCCCAGACGTTTTCCATGGAGTTGAGTTCTGGCGAGTATGGCGGAAGCTTCAGCAAGGTGATGTTGGAGGGAACGTCGAGAGCCTCCGGCTTGTGCCACCCGGCTCCATCGACGACGAGAATGGCATGGCTGCCTGTGGCGACGGCTTTGGCGATTTCCAGAAGGTGGAGGTTCATGGCGTGGGCGTTGGCGCGCGGCATGACGAGCGCAGCGGTAGCCGCCCGTTCGGCACAGGCTGCGCCGAAGATGTACGCCCATTGGTATCGGGTGTCCTGCGGCGCGCGAGGGCGGGTGCCGCGTGCGGCCCAGATGCGGGTCAATGTTCCCTTCTGCCCGACCCTCGCCTCGTCCTGAAACCAGACTTCCAAGGGCTTCCCTCTGGCAGCGTCGGGAAGAGCTTTCGCTACTTCGACCGCGAAGTTTTTTTAAAAGTTTCCTGGATTTCCTCATCCGCCTGAGGATGCTGCGGGCGTACCGACAGCCGCCGGAATCCCAGATCGGCAAGATGCTTGCCGACCGTGCGC
>CALFVD010000031.1 GCA_937928005.1 uncultured Neomegalonema sp.
GCACCCGCGACACCCCGGTCTCCACAAGACGCTCGAGCAGGAAGGCCCCCCTTTTTCCAGGCGACGGTCCCCAAACCGCCCCAGCCCGATCACCGACATCGCTCTCTCCATCCATATAAAGACAGGCACAAGGAGAATCAGGATGAAACCCCGGTTTCAATACAAAACCAGATGTGTGCATGTAGTAGGACGTGATCCGGGGCTGCGATATCAGCCAATCGCCTCGATCAATGCCTCGCCCAGACCGGCGGGGTTTTCTGACACGATGATCCCGGCGGAGCGCATCGCCTCGATCTTGTCTTCGGCGCCGCCCTTGCCGCCCGAAACGATAGCACCCGCATGGCCCATGGTCCGGCCCGGAGGGGCTGTGCGGCCCGCGATGAAGCCTGCTACGGGCTTCTTACGCCCCTTGGCCGCCTCGTCCTTGATGAATTGCGCGGCGTCTTCTTCGGCGCTACCGCCGATTTCACCGATCATAATGATGCTCTGCGTCTCGTCATCGCCCAGCAGCAGGTCGAGCGCGTCGATATGCTCGGTGCCCTTGATGGGGTCGCCGCCGATACCGATGCAGGTGCTCTGGCCCTTGCCGATGGCGGTCGTCTGCGCCACGGCCTCATAGGTCAGCGTGCCGGAGCGCGACACGATGCCGACCGACCCGCGCTGGTGGATATGCCCCGGCATAATCCCGATTTTGCAGGCGTCCGGCGTGATAACCCCCGGACAGTTTGGCCCGATCAACCTCGAAGTCGAACCGACCAGCGCCCGCTTGACCCGCATCATATCCATGACGGGGATGCCCTCGGTGATGCAGACGATCAGCGGCATCTGCGCGTCGATGGCCTCCAGAATCGCATCCGCCGCGAAGGGGGGCGGCACGTAGATCGCGGTGGCATTGGCCCCGGTCACATGGATGGCCTCATGGACAGAGTCGAACATCGGCAGGTCCAGATGCGTGGTCCCGCCCTTGCCGGGGGTCACGCCGCCGACCATCTTGGTGCCATAGGCAATCGCCTGTTCGGAGTGGAACGTGCCCTGCGAGCCGGTTAGGCCCTGACAGATCACCTTTGTGTTTTCGTCTACAAGTACAGCCATGGGTTCTATCCTGTCAGGTTTGGTTTAGCGGCGGCGGAAAAAGCGGATAATCGCGTAGCCGACCCACCATCCGGCAACGATTGCAAAGGAGATCAGCGGCGGAACGAAGGTGGCGAGCTGTTCGGCGAAGGTATCGTCAACGGAGTCAGACTTGTTCAGAAAGAACCCGATGACCGAGAGGATGGAGATGATCAATCCGATCCAGAACACCAGCCAAACCCGCGTCGCCCGCCCCAGCATAATAGCGGCGATAGCAGAGACGAGTGCGATACCGCCGAAGAGGTAAAGGTAAGTCACCCCTTCACCGCCTTCACGATTTTCTCCGCCGCGTCGGCGAGGTTGTCGGCGCTGATGATGGGCAGGCCGCTATCGGCCATGATCTTCTTGCCCTGCTCGACATTCGTGCCTTCGAGGCGCACGACTAGCGGCACCGAGATGTTGATTTCGCGGGCCGCCGAAACCACGCCCTCCGCGATGATGTCGCAGCGCATGATCCCGCCGAAGATATTGACGAGGATGCCCTTCACGTTCTCGTCCGATAGGATGATCTTGAACGCCTCCGTCACCTTCTCGCGCGTGGCACCGCCGCCGACATCGAGGAAGTTGGCCGGGGCCGAGCCGTAGAGCTTGATGATATCCATCGTCGCCATCGCCAGCCCCGCGCCGTTGACCATGCAGCCGATCTCGCCATCCAGCGCGATGTAGTTGAGGTCGTATTTGCTCGCCGCCAGTTCCTTGGGGTCTTCCTCGGTTTCATCGCGCAATTCGGCGATTTTCGGGTGGCGATACATCGCGTTGCCATCGAAGCTGACCTTCGCATCCAGCACACGCACATCGTCATTGCCGTCCACGATCAGCGGGTTGATCTCCAAGAGGGCGCAATCCTTCTCGGTGAAGAATTTATACAGGATGCCGCATAGCTTGACGCATTGCTTGACCTGCTGCCCATCAAGGCCCAGCGCCTTCGCGATGCGCATCCCATGGAAATTGCGATAGCCGGTCAATGGATCGACATGGACGGTGACGATCTTGTCGGGGGTATCCTCTGCGACCTGCTCGATATCCATGCCGCCTTCTGTGGAGGCGATATAGGCGACGCTGCTTGTCTCGCGGTCAACCAGCAGGGAGAGATACAGCTCGGTTTTGATCTGCGCCCCGTCCTCGATATAGAGGCGATTGACCTGTTTGCCCGCCGGGCCGGTCTGGTGTGTGACCAGCACTTCGCCCAGCATTTCCTTGGCGTTCGAGACGACCTCATTGACGGATTTGACGACGCGCACGCCGCCCGCCCCATCTTCGTTGCCCTTGAACTTGCCCTTACCGCGACCGCCCGCATGGATCTGGGATTTGACCACCCAGACCGGTCCGCCCAGTTCCTCGGCGGCGGCTTTGGCGTCATCCGCATCCATGATCGCGCGCCCTTCGGAGACGAGCGCCCCGTATTCCTTGAGCAGCGCCTTGGCTTGATATTCGTGGATGTTCATGGCGGTTCTCCGGTTGAGGGTCGTCGGGGCGATTTGCGTTTCAGGTACAACACGGCAGGGTGCGGCGCAATGCCTTCACAATGCCGGATTCAGCAGGGGTTGGATATCGAAGCGGATTTCCGCGCCAGTGCGGCGGGCGGTCACTTCGACGGCGTGCATCTCTTTAGCGCCAAAGACTTCGAGCGCGGTGACATTGGCGGCTTTCTTGGGGAATGGCTTGAAGACGCGGTGCCTGTGGCTATCGCCAAAGACGAGAAGGACGGGTTTGCCGAACTCGGATGCGGCCTTGCGCAGTGCCTTGCCAAAATTGGTAAAACCAGAGTGGCGCAACCATTTGCGCTTGCGACCTTCGTTCCAGTCGAACTCAAACATATCGGCATGGATGGCCAGCACCAGCGCATCGGCATTATCGCGCGTTGCAGCCGCGAAGCCGTCTTTCAGCCAAGCGATATTGGCCGCATCGCGCTTGAAGAACTCTGTGGTGGCGGCCAGTGAGCGGGCCTCCAGATTGTTGTTTGAGCCGACAACATGGGCGGTCATAAACATCACGCCGCGAAGCTGGAACCGCGCATTCTCCGGGTAGCCTTTGGCGCTTTGGTTCTCCAGCGCGTATTTCGTCTTGCCAAAGGTCGTATCGGGGGTATCGAAATAGGTGCTGCGGATGCGTTTCAGGCGCTCCAGCGGATCAAACTTGCCCGCCTTCTTGCGGTGGCAATCGGTCCATTCATTATCGCCGGGGGTATACATCGTCGGGGCCGTAAAGCTGTCGAGATAGGCGAGTTGCTGGTCCAGCACCACGTTGGAACATTCGGTCTTGCCCGATTTCGTATCGCCCACATGGATCACCAGATCCGGCGAGACGGCATTGATGGTTGCAATCAACGCCTCGTATTGCGGATAGACGACCTCCGCCTTGCCATAGGGCGCATCGCCGAGCGCCACGAAGCGCAGGTCTTCGGCAGCGGCAGCGGATGCCACGAGCGACAGGGCCAATCCGGCCAGTATATTCCGAGCGATCATCGTCGTCCCCTATCGATTGAAAGTTGGATGACGTTCTGTTTTCGAATTGCGGCGAGATAAGGAAACTCCAGCGTTGGCATGCGTTCTCTCCTTTCCATCGCTCGTATCCGTCAGCCTTTGGAGGGCAGGATCCGCTGCGCGAAAAATCCCAACATCCCAAAATGTGTATTGACCCGAACGACGGCGTCCATGTCTTTCCAGAAGCCTTCCACCAGAAATGAATAAACCTCGGACGGGTTCTCGCGGTCGTATCGACCTCCCGATATTCGACCATCACGGGACTCAAGGGCCGCAATCAACACATCAAGAATATCAGTCGGCACAACGAGAACGTGTGTCGAAAAAATGATACATTCCGCATGGACATACTCTTCGTATCTCACGATCTGAAAGGAGTTTGTAAGTCCCGATCTTTTTTCAACTAGAGTGTTCGACGTCTCTATACGCCCATCGATAGTAGCAACGTAATCCTTCCCCTTTTCTGTAGAGGCTATTTCTGCAGAAGCTTTCAGTACCGCCATCGTTTCGAGAGGGCGCTTCATCGCTTTACCACATACGTCGATGAACAGGGGCCACATCCTGTCGAATACGCGCTGCCACTGGGCGACGCGCCTTTGTTCTTCAGAACCTTGCAAACCGTTGTCCTGAGCATGGACTACGGCAGAAGATGCGAAGAGCCAAACAAAGCAAAGTAATACGCGCATGACTGGCCCCTCTACCGGACAGATCAGGAAAGGCTACCGTCGATTTCCGTGCAGGCGGTCATCAGGTCTTTGACCGCATTGACGGAATGGTCGAATTTGCCCTGCTCATCGCCGTTCAGCTTGATGTCCATGACCTTTTCGACACCATTCGCGCCGATGACCACGGGCACGCCGACATACATGTCGTTCACGCCGAATTCGCCGGTAAGGTAGGCGGCGCAGGGTAGCACGCGCTTCTGGTCGTTGAGGTAGCTTTCAGCCATCGAAATGGCGGAGGCGGCGGGGGCGTAATAGGCCGAGCCGGTTTTAAGCAACCCAACGATCTCGCCGCCGCCCTTGGCGGTGCGCTCGCAGATGGCGTCGATCTTCTCCTGCGTGGACCAGCCCATCGCAATCATATCGGGCAGGGGGACGCCCGCGATGGTCGAATAGCGCGTGAGAGGGACCATCGTGTCGCCGTGGCCACCGAGGACGAACGCGCTGACGTCTTTAATGGACACGCCAAATTCATCGGCGAGGAAATGCTTGAAGCGCGACGAATCGAGCACGCCCGCCATGCCACAGACCTTGTTGGTCGGCAGGCCGGAGAATTTTTGCAGCGCCCAGACCATCGCATCGAGCGGGTTGGTGATGCAGATGACAAAGGCGTCGGGGGCGTGCTTCGCGATGCCCTCGCCCACGGATTTCATCACTTTCAGGTTGATGCCGAGCAGGTCATCGCGGCTCATCCCCGGCTTGCGGGCGACACCGGCTGTGACAATGCAGACGTCTGCCCCGGCGATATCGGCGTAATCCGTCGCGCCAGATAGGGCGCTGTCTGACCCATCGACGGCATTCGCCTGAGAGATATCGAGAGCCTTACCCTGCGGGATGCCATCGGTAATGTCGAAGAGGACCACGTCGCCCAGCTCCTTCGCTGCGGCGAGATGCGCAAGCGTCCCCCCGATCATACCGGACCCGATCAGTGCAATCTTTGCGCGCGCCATGCCGCTCTCCCTTGTGCAATGCAATATATGGCTGAGGAGATAGCGCGAAGCGATGTAGGGGGCAAGGGGGTGTCGGAAAGCATGGATTCGATCAGGTTAAGCCATAGGGAGTCAGGAAATGCGTACTCTAGGTGCAATTCCCGCCTCAACTTGATCGCGTATCGCTCTATAGCCATTTGTGATAAATCCGAGCCATGTTTCGCGCCAAGAGCCGTGCGAAACATGGCGCTTGATGATTCAGGATAATCGCAATTCGCTTTATGTAGCCTCGTTCGCCCTTCTCGAAAGAAACGCCCATGCTTCAGGTTCTCGGCCTCGTCGTTCCACTATTCGGGCTGGTCGTCCTTGGTTATATCAGTGGGCGGTTGAAGCGCATTCCGGTTGAGGGGCTGGCATGGCTGAACTTCTTCATCGTTTATATCGCATTACCCGCCCTGTTCTTCCGCCTGTTGTCGCGCACGCCAGTCGAAGAATTCAGCAACACCGCCTATCTGGCCAGCACGACCGCCGTGACCTTTGCAGTCTTTTGGGTTTGCGTGATGATTGGACGCTGGCGGTCTGGCAATATCCGCGAGGCGTCGATTCAGGGCTTTGCCGGAGCGTATGGCAATATCGGCTATATGGGGCCGCCGCTGGCTATCGCGGCTTTTGGGCCAGAGGCGGGGGTGCCGGTCGCGCTGGTTTTCTGCATCGATAATTCCATGCATTTTGCCCATGCGCCGCTGCTCATGGCGCTGGGTGGAGAGCGGACCACCAGCATCCCCCGCTTGATTGGCGGTATCCTGTGGAAAATCGCCAGCCACCCCTTCATCATCGCGACCATCATCGGAATCACCGCAGCGGTCTATGCATGGCAGCCCCCTGCCCCGGTTAATGATTTGCTGGAGCGCCTGTCGGCGGCCACGGCACCCTGCGCTCTCTTCGCGATGGGTGTGACAGCGGCATTACGGCCTCTGAAGCATGTGCCTGTCGAGTTGGTTTGGCTGGTGCCAATCAAGCTATTGATTCACCCGCTCGCCATGTACCTCGTCGTTAGTCAGATCGACGTACCGCCGGTGTGGCTGCATACAGCGGTCCTGATGGCCGCCCTCCCCGCCGCCACCAACGTCTTCGTCATCGCCCAGAGCTACGACATCTGGAAAGAACGCGCGTCGAGCGCCGTGGTCATCTCGACATTGCTGTCCATCGTGACGGTGACGGGCTTTCTGTATTTGGTGCAGGAGGGGGTGGTGTAGTACACTATCACCATGAACGTGCAGAACCCTGCTTCCAAACCCCGCGCGACCTATCAGGACGTGCTGGACGCGCCCGAGAACAAGGTCGCCGAACTGATCGACGGCGTCCTCTACATGCAGGCGCGGCCAGCGCCGAAGCATGTGGTGGCCGCATCCGTTCTGGGTGCCGAACTCGTGACCCCTTTCCAGACAGGACGCGGCGGCCCCGGCGGGTGGTGGATCATCGACGAGCCGGAACTGCATCTGGGCGGTGACGTCCTAGTGCCCGATATCGCCGGATGGCGGCGCGAGCGGATGCCCGAACTGCCAGAGACGGCATGGTTCGCCACGCCCCCAGACTGGGCCTGCGAAATCCTGTCCCCCTCGACCCGCCGCCTCGACCTCTTCGCCAAGCGGCCCCTCTATGCGGAGCATGGAGTCAGGCATCTCTGGATCATCGACCCGGTCGAGCGCATCCTCGAAGCCTTCACCCTGCGCGGCGGCGAATGGGTGCTGACCGCGACGCTGGCCGATGACGCCGAAGTCGCGCTCGCGCCGTTCGATGCAGTGCCGTTTCCGCTGGCGGGGCTGTGGGGAGAGTAGAAGGTATTTGATAGTCGCAAATCTCCCTTTCTCCGTCGCCCTCCATCCGCCCCGCGTGCTAGACCCGGCTTAGATATCGGGAAAACGCCAGTTCACCGGGGAAGACTCACCATGAAGACTCATGCACGCGCGGTTGTCGTCGGAGGGGGGGCCGTCGGCTGCTCCATCGCCTATCACATGGCCAAGGCTGGCTGGACCGATACGATCCTGCTCGAACGCGACGAGCTGACCGCCGGGTCCACATGGCACGCGGCGGGGCTGCTGCCGTATTTCAACATGAGCTATGCGACCACGCATATCCACGACTATTCCATCAATTTCTACAAGACGCTGGAGGAGGAGACGGGCCTCAACGCGGGCTTCTCGGTCGTCGGCAACCTGCGCATGGCACAGACGCAAGAACGCATGGACGAATACATGGTCTACGCGACCACCGCCGAAACCTGCGGCGTCCCCTACGAATGGCTCTCCCCTGCCCAAATCAAGGAAAGCTACCCGCTGGTCCGTTCCGAAGACCTCGTCGGCGCGATCTATCACCCCACCGACGGCTACATCAATCCGGCGGATGTCAGTATGGCGATGATCAAGGGTGCCCGGATGCGGGGCGTCGAGGTCGTGCGCCGCGCACAGGTCGACGGTTATCGCCGCGAAGGCGATGAATGGGTGGTGATGGGACGCATCATGGCCGAGCGCGGCAACTCGCTGATCGGCACCGAAGAAACCTTCGAGATTCGCTGCGAACACGTCATCACCGCCACCGGCAACCATGCCCAGCGCACCGGCGCGATGGTCGGCGCCTACATCCCGGCCATCCCCGTCGAGCATCAATACATCGTAACCGAACCCGACCCGATGCTACAGGAATGGCGCAAGGAAAACGGTGAGCACCCCGTCCTGCGCGATGCCGACGCCAAATGGTACGTGCGCGAGGAACGCGGCGGCTGGATTTTGGGTCCGTACGAACGCAACGCCCCCGCATGGGCGACATGGGGCGTGCCCGAAGGCTTCCGCGCCGACCTGCTGCAACTTGATTTGGAGCGCATAGAGGAAGAATATGAGAGCTTCATCCACCGAATCCCCTCATCGGAAAGCTGTGGCCTGAAGGACGATTTCAACGGCCCTATCTGCTACACACCCGATGGCAACCCGCTGATCGGCCCCGCCCCCGGCGTCGATAATTTCTGGTTTGCGGAGGGCTTTTCCTTCGGCATCACGGCGGCGGGGGGCGCGGGCCATTACCTCGCCCAGCTTATCACCGAGGGCGAGGCCGAGATCGACATGTGGTCGCTCGATCCGCGCCGCTTCGGTAAATGGGTCACGCGCAATTACGCGGTCAAGAAGAACGAGGAAGCCTACGAACACGTCTACATCCTCCACCACCCCGACGAAGAACGCCCCGCCGCCCGTCCCCTGCGCACCGCACCCTGCTATGACCGCATGAAGGCAGAGGGCGCGCAGTTCGGCTGCTCTAACGGGTGGGAGCGGCCCAATTATTTCGCCGAACCGGGTTTTGATGACCACGCCTCGCGGTCCTTCCGGCGTGGCGGCTGGTGGGAATACGCCAAGCGTGAGGCCGAGGCGGTACGCGAGGGTGTGGGTCTGTTCGACGCCACCGCCTTCACCAAACACATGGTCGAGGGACCGGGTGCGACCGCCTTCCTCGACTGGCTCACCTGCAACAAGCTGCCCAAAATCGGGCGCATCAACCTGACTTACGCCCTGACCGTGGCGGGCACCGTGCGTACCGAATTCACCATCGTTCGCACGGGGGAGGACAGCTACTATCTCGTCTCCGCCGGGGCCGCGCAGACCTATGACAGCGATTACCTGTCGAAAATGGCCACTGAGAAACGCGAGGAATTCGGCTGGATTTCGGTGCATGACGTTACGACCCAATGGGGCGTCTTCGCCATTGCGGGGCCGAAATCGCGCGATCTGATGAAAGCCATCGTCTATGCCGAAGACCCAGACAATGCCTTCACTAACAAGGCGTTCCCATGGCTCTCGGCCAAGCGTATCGACCTCGGCATGTGCCCCACCCATGCCATCCGCGTCGCCTATACCGGCGAGTTGGGTTGGGAACTGCACCATCCTATCGAGATGCAAAACTATCTCTACGACCGCATCTGTACCGCCGGTGAGCCGCTGGGCCTGAAACTTTGTGGCGGGCGGGCGCAGAACTGGTTGCGGATCGAGTAATCCTACCGCGCCTTCGGCACCGATCTGGGCCGCGATGCAACGCCCTTAGAGGCTGGTCTGGACCGCTTCGTCGACCTGTCCAAGGAGTTCAAGGGCAAAGCGGCGATGGAGGCGACGGGCATCCGCTCGAAATGCGTCACCGTTCTGATCGACGGCCCCGAAGATGCCGATCCATGGGGCCGCGAGGCGGTGTACCTAGAAGATGGGACTACCCGCGTCGGACGCCTCACCTCCGGCGGCTATTCCATCCATTTCGGCAAGAGTATCGGCCTCGCCTACGTCAAGCCAGAGCACGCAGCGGTCGGCACCAAGATCAAGGTCCGCATGTTCACCGAATTGTGGGACGCTGAAATCGTGGAGGACAGCCCCTACGATCCGAAGAACGAAACCATCCGGGTGAGTGGATAGTCAATCTAATAGGACGGCGATGTCCCGAAGTCGCGCGACGGTCTTCGGGAAGGTCGGGTCTGTTGATCTTGAGGTTACGCACCCATTCGTCGTGAATATCGTTCGTCCACCGGACACGAAACATTTTCTGTTCGGCGAGAAACAGAAGGATACTGGTCAACCGCGCACTGTAGAGCACATTCGCATCAAGAACGATGGTGAAGGTCGAGATCATTCCAGATCAAACTCTTGGGCGATATCAGCCATATTCTGCAAAGCGTCACGACTTACGCTCCGTTGCCTTTTTTCATAGGCAAGCAGGTCGCCATATCTGATCCGCCTGTGAGAACCGACATACTCGAATGTGAGATCGCCAGCTTCGAGCCTGTTCACGAGATGCTGTCGCGAAACGTTCAGGTAGTCGGCAGCCTGCTGCGTTGTCAGTTTCGCATCATGGGGAATGATCGAAACAGGTGTCTGTGTCGCCATCGATTCAAGAATTCGCAGGATCTGGGCAACGGCGGCGGCGGGAAGTGGCACGACGATATCAGCCTGTTCTTGCACGACCATGCGGATGTCGGTTTGCGCTTACGCCACAGGTCGCAGCTTTGCGACCGCCGCCTGAGCAATCAGAGCATCGTCATCGGATACCGCCATCGGCGCTGGCGTCTGATCCATAAGGGCAAGCATGACCGTCCTCCTCACATATGCACATAAACGCTATAAACACCATGAAAGTTGCTGAATGATGGCATAAGATCAAGAGCGCACGGTCATCTATCCCGGCATAAGCGTCGAAAAACAGGCGCGATGCAAAAAGTGAGTCCTTCCAAGAACGGTTTCCCGCTTCGTTCGATAGAAAAAACCATCGCATTCCTGACGAAAACGGGCTTCACTGTCGCGGATAGCGAGCGTGCGACGCTCATAATTGATTCTGATCTGCCAAAGGACTGCACCTATGACCCTCAAATCCCTTCTCCTCGCCTCCGCCGTCACGGCGATGACCGCGCTGCCTGCTCTCGCCGAAAGCGCGGCGTGCAAGGAAGTTACCTTCTCCGATGTGGGTTGGACCGATATCACCGCGACCACCGCCGCCACCGCCGCCGTTCTCGATGCGCTGGGCTATGAGACAGATATCAAGGTGCTGGCCGTGCCGGTTACGTATCAGGCGCTCGCCAAGGGCGATATCGACATCTTCTTGGGTAACTGGATGCCGACGATGGAAGGCGATATCGCGAAATACCGCGAGGCGGGCACCGTCGAGACGGTTCGCGCAAACCTCGAAGGCGCGAAATACACGCTGGCCGTCAACAAAACCGCGATGGATATGGGCATCAAGTCCTTTGCCGATATCGCGAAGCACGCCGATGAACTCGACGGCAAGATCTATGGCATCGAAGCGGGCAATGACGGCAACCGTCTGATCCAGTCGATGATCGACGATAATGCCTTTGGCCTGAAAGATTTCAAGGTCGTCGAATCCTCCGAAGCGGGGATGCTGGCGCAGGCGACCCGTGCCTCGAAAAAAGGCGATCCCATCGTCTTCCTTGGTTGGGAGCCGCATCCCATGAACGCCAATCTGGAGATGGGCTACCTCGAAGGAGGCGATGATTTCTTCGGGCCAAACCTCGGTGGCGCGACCGTCTATACCAATGTGCGCAAGGGCTATGTCGCCGAGTGTGACAATGTTGGTGCATTGCTGGAGAATCTCGAATTCTCGCTGGCGATGGAGAACGAGATCATGGGCGCGATCCTCAATGATGGCACCGATCCGAACAAAGCGGCAGTGGCGTGGATGAAGGACAATCCCGACATGGTCATGGGTTGGCTCGACGGCGTGAAGACCGCCGATGGCGGCGATGCCGAGAAGGCCGTGAAGAAGGCGCTGGGCCTCTAAGGCACGCGCTTCTTAACAACCGTCACCCCTGCTTAGGCGGGGGTCCATTTCCGAGCGTCCGCCCTCAGACGACATGGATTCCCGCCTGCGCAGGAATGACACCCTTTAGGGGCGGTCGAGGGACATTCTATGGACTGGCTGACAGACAACAGGATACCCATCAAGGAATGGGCCGAGAGCGCCGTCGACTGGCTGATCGACAACGCCAGCTTCATCTTTGATGCGCTGGACGCGGTGCTGGAACTCATCATCAAAGCGATCCTTGCGGTTATCCAGTTTCCACATCCACTCATCTTCGTCGCAATCCTCGGTGCGGCGGCATGGTGGTTCAAGAGGTCGGTTGGCCTTGCCGTCTTTACGGTGCTGGCATTGTTGTTCATCATCAATCAGGGATATTGGGAGGGAACGACCGAAACCCTGACCCTCGTTCTCGCCTCTGCGCTGGTCTGCATGGTGCTTGGGGTGCCCGCTGGAATCTATCTGGCGCATCACCCGCGCGTCTATTCTTTCGTGCGACCAGTGCTTGATATGATGCAGACATTACCCACTTTCGTTTACCTCATCCCCGCAATCATCTTCTTTGGGCTAGGCATGGTGCCGGGGCTGGTAGCCACGGTAATCTTCGTGATTGCTGCACCCATCCGTCTGACTCAGCTTGGTATCGCCTCCACCCCCAAATCCATGATCGAAGCAGGGCAGGCTTTTGGCGCGTCTCCGCGTCAACTTCTCTGGAAGGTCGAATTACCTTCCGCCCTACCGCAGATCATGGCCGGGCTGACCCAGACGATTATGTTGTCGCTCTCAATGGTTGTTATCGCGGCACTGGTCGGGGCTGATGGTCTTGGTGTGCCCATCGTGCGGGCGTTGAACACCGTCAATACCGGGCTGGGCTTTGAGGCGGGCCTCATCATCGTGGTTGTCGCGATCCTGCTCGACCGCCTGTTGCGCGTGGGAGACGGCAAATGAGCGCCCGTTCCACGTCGGCCCCCATCGTTCAGTTCAAAAACGTCGATATCGTTTTCGGCACCAAACCGAAACTTGCCCTGCCGATGATGGATGCAGGGAAGAGCCGCGCCGAAATTCAGGAGGCAACGGGGCAGGTCTTGGGCGTCTCCGATTGCTCGCTCGATATCCATGAGGGCGAAATCGTTGTGCTGATGGGCCTGTCTGGCTCCGGCAAATCCACCCTGCTGCGGGCCGTTAACGGCCTGAACCCCGTCATCCGGGGCGAAACGCTGGTGAATATGGGCGGCGGGCCGGAGGATATGAAAGACCCCGGCAAATGCAACCATCGCACCCTACGCCGCCTGCGCCAGCACCGCGTCGCGATGGTGTTTCAGCAATTTGGCCTGCTGCCATGGCGCAGCGTACGCGACAATGTTGGCTTCGGTCTCGAAATCTCTGGCATGAAGGAAGCCGAGCGCCGTGAGCGTATCGACGCGCAGCTTGCAATGGTCGGCCTCTCTGATTGGGCAGAGCGTCAGGTGGCGGAACTCTCCGGCGGCATGCAACAGCGCGTCGGCCTCGCCCGCGCCTTTGCCACCGAAGCGCCGATCCTGTTGATGGATGAGCCGTTCTCCGCCCTCGATCCGCTGATCCGCGACAAGCTACAGGATGATTTGCTTGAATTGCAAAGCCGCCTGAAACGCACGATTATCTTCGTCAGCCATGATCTGGATGAAGCCCTCAAAATCGGCAATCGCATCGCGATCATGGAGGGCGGGCGGATCATCCAATGCGGCACGGCGCAGGAAATTATCTCGAACCCGGCGACGGAGTATGTCGCGGAATTCGTGGCCCATATGAATCCGCTCAATGTCCTGTGCGCCAGCGATGTCATGGGCAAGGGGCAGGCGGGCGCAACCGTGGTGCCCCATGACATGCCGCTGAAAGACTTAATGCAAATCTTGTCGGAAAGCGGCGCGGCGGTCGCGGTCGAGCAGGACGGCGCGCAGGTTGGTAGCGCGTCGATGGCCGATGTCGTCCGCACGCTCGCACGGCATTAAAGCGGGTTGCGATTATCCTGAATCATCAAGCGCCATATTTTGCGCGGCTCTTGGCGTGAAATATGGCTCAGGTTTATCGCAAATCGCTACAAAGCGGGTTGCGATTATACCAATGGCGGAGATCGACGACGCTTTTCACCGCTGCCCCGGGCGAAGATCCGGGGCAGCGCCTGAAAAGGTCAGCAATTACCTCCGCCGGTATTACTCGATGATTGGGCGGTAATCTGGTGATGTGAAAGCTGCCGGGGCGACCAGCGGTTTGAGTGTCGCGATGGCTTCGCGCGCCGTCACTTGGCCGTCCCTATTGGCATCATAGGTGGCGAGGCGGCTGTATTCGTATTCGCTGTCCTTGAAGTCCACCGGGGCGGGGGTATAGGCGGGCGCGGGTTGATAGATCACGCTAGTCTCGACGGGGTTTTGTGTTACCGGGTAGAGGATCGGCTCGGTAATGATCGGGTTTGTCTCGGTGATCGTGATGGGTGCGGTTTGAAGCGTACCCACGGTGCCGCCGGTATATTCACCAATATTCACATAGGCACCGTCCGCCGGGATCATCAGCGGCTCTGTGACGTATACTGCGGCATCATCCGCGAGGGCCGCCGGGGCAATCAGAAGCGCCAGTGCGGATATCATAAGAACGGGTTTCATCTGCAATTCCACTCAGGTGAGATCGGCGAGGAGGTCATTCTTTATCTTCCTCCATCGTGATGATTTTACGGCGACAAGCCATAGGTGTCAGCCAAGGCTGGCCACGAGACTCGCGCATCCGTCGAGATTACTGACGACCTTCGCGGGTGGCTTACCCACCCGGTCGAGCGGCGCACCGGCACGATTTACCCAAACAGTTGTAAAGCCATACCGCGCCGCATGGGTCGCATCCCAACAATTCGAGGAAAAGAACGCAATTTCCGCCCCGCTGACCCCCATGCGTGCCTCGGCCAGCGCGTACACGCTGTCATGGGGTTTAAACACGCCGACATCTTCCACCGAGATCGAGGCGTCGAGAACGTCGCGGATACCCGCACTGTCAATGGCTGCATCGAGCATGTCGGTCGAGCCATTGGAGAGAATGGCCGTGGCCAGCCCCGCATCCTTCAATTCGCGCAATACCTGCGGCACCTCTGGGTACGCATCAAGGCGCTGATAAAGGCCAAGCAACGTATCGCGCAACCCGGCATCGGTCAGGCCGTGCAGTTCCAGCGCATAGTCCAGCCCGTCCTGCGTCACCTGCCAAAATGGAATGTAGTCATCCGCCACGGCGCGCAGCCACGAATATTCGAGTTGTTTTAGCCGCCATGTCTCCGCCAGCTTTGGCCAGACCTCGGCCAGCGCCTCGCCCCCCGGCTCTGTGGCGGCATTGCGTGCGGCGGCGGCCACATCGAACAGGGTGCCATAGGCATCGAAGACACAAGCGCGGATCGGCATGGCGGGTTCTCCTGACGGATCGGTGACTGGAAGTGCAACGCTCGGCACAGCATAAAGAGGGTGGGGGTTAAGACAACCGCCCTCGCGATAACGGGATAACTATCATGCTCGACCGACGCACCATGCTTGCGGGAATGACCGCATTGCCCTTCGCCACCCCCGCAGCGGGGCAAGAAGGGCTATCACTGCGCTCGGTCGTGGCGGGTGGGCAGCGGATCGAGTATCTCGTACGGCTGGCGGGATCTCGCCCTGCGCCGATGCTGCTATGCTTCGGTGGTGGGGATGCGAATATCGGGATCGCGGAGTATTATGCGGCGGTCTATACACCCGAAAGCCTCTATCGTGATCACCATGTCATCTTACCCATTGGGCCACGGGGCAAGCTGTTTTATCGCTTCAATGATGGCGAGGTACGGGCGCTGGTCACGGCCCTCGGCACCGCCGAGCCAGTCGCAGGGCGCGGGCTAATCTCTGGCGTATCGAACGGAGGGCGTGCCGCCTTCCGCTTTGCCGCCGCTGCGCCAGAGGCTTTTCGCGGCTTTGTCACCATGCCGGGGGCGATGGTCGATGATGCGGTTCCGGCGGCATGGCGCGATTATGCGGTGCTGCTGGCCTATGGCACTGAAGACCCCGGCTGGAAGGCCGAAACTGACCGCGCCTTTGCAGCACTAACCGGCAAAGTCGGGGCGCTGGAGCGTGCCGCACTGGCTGGGCAAGGGCATGTGGTCGGCGCGACTTATGATATCGACCCGGTCTATGCCCGGCTCCGTGGGCTGGAGGCACAGCTAGGGCGATAAGGGTTTTTCGGCGGCAAATCCCTTGAAAGCCGTGTCGAGGATTAAGCGAAGATAGCGCCGCTCTGAGCCAGAGGCATAGAACATCAAGTGCTGCTGTGTGGCCAGTTCGACGACACCATGAATCGCGGCCCAGAGGGCAAGTAGCGCGTCATCCTCAACCGAGCCGTTCACGCTGTCTTTCAACAGATTGAACAATGCCTCCCCCGCGCGCCCGACCGAACCATCGGCCTTGCGCTTTAGGCGAAACCGAAACAGCGACTCCCACCGCCGGGGATGCGCCACCGCAAAATCGAAATACGCATCGGCGAGCGCATGCAACCGATCCTGAGGGCGGCGGCCCGCTGTCTTCATGGCCGTTTCCAGCGCGGTATAGAGCGCGTTAGCCGTGCGGAGGTTCACGGCATAGATTACCCCGTCAAGATCGCCAAACACGTTATAAAGCGTGCCGACCGAGCACCCCGCCGCCGCCGCCAGCGTGCGGGCATTAAGAGCGAGATAACCATCGGCATCGATTACCCCGGTCGCCGCTTCAAGTGCAGCGGCGCGGATATCGTCGTGGGATTTTTTTTTGCTCATCTGCGATTTTCTTCTTGAACGACGTTCATAACGCTGCTATCTCATTTTTGTGAACACGGTTCAAAACTATCCCCGCAATTTTTTGTGGGTTCTTTTTGGACCAGAAATGAACATTGTTCAAGTAAGGAGGCAAAAAATGTTGAATACCCTGCGTACACTGTTCCGCGCCTCCCGTGCGGAAACCGAAGATGCTTTGATCGAGGCGAATGCGATTCCCCTACTGGCGCAGCACCTGCGCGATGCGAAGATTGATGTGCAACGCGCGCGTCAGGGTTTGGCGGCACTGGTCGCCCGCAAGGCAGCAGAGGAACGCCAATCCGTCGCTTTAAACGAAGAAATCGCTCGTCGTGAAGAGGACGCACGCGCCGCTATGGATGCGGGAGAAGAGCCACTGCTGCATGAAATCGCCGACCGTATCGCCGGTCTCGAAGATCGTCGCGCACAGGCAGGCAAGGCGAAAGACGAATTGCAACAACGAATTAGCGCCTTGCGCGAAACCCTCTCCGATGCCGAACGGCGCATGGGCGGCCTGACCGACGAATTGCGTCTTGCACAGGGCCAGTCGATGCATCGCAAGGCAACCGGCGCGCTGGATACGGGCGTACCGGATTCCTCGCTACGCAAAGCAGAGGAAACCGCGCGGCGGCTGCGCGTGGCCGGGACACAGGCCGATGATACGGCGGCGGCGCTGGCGGATATGCGCCCCGATGCCGACCTTGATACCCGCCTGCGCGAAGCGGGCATCGACAGCCAAACCAACCAACGGCGCGGCGCCATTCTCGAACGACTGAAATCAAACCAAGGAGAGACGAAATGAAAGCCCATCAGCTCAATTCCCGTGCCTGGATCATGTTTTGCTATATCAGCTTTGCGGTTGCATCCGGCTTCACGACTATCGGTATCTGGGCGATGTCGATCTCGCTGGAGATGAAGGCATTCATGGTCATGGGCCTGCTATTCAGCATCGGTTCGGCCTTCACATTGGCCAAAACGCTACGCGATGAGCACGAAGCAGGCCAATTCCATGCCAAACTGGACGAAGCTCGCACCGAACGCCTACTGCGTGAAGTCGATCCGCTGAAAGATGTGGCCTAGAGCGATACGCGATCAAGTTGTGGCAGGAATTGCGCTTAAAGCGAATTGCGATCATCCTGAATCACGAAGCGCCATATTTCGCGCGGCTCTTGGCGTGAAATATGGCTCAGGTTTATTGCAAATCGCTTTAGGGTGCGCATTTCCCGCCACTCTATGGCTTAATCTAATACATCCCATACATGACTCATGAGGTTGCTGCTCCCCCTGAGAGTTGAGAAGCTCTCTGGCGGTTAGACCGAAAGGAGAGCAGTGATGGGATATTATGTTGGACTGGAT
>CALFVD010000032.1 GCA_937928005.1 uncultured Neomegalonema sp.
TGACCCGCTTCAACGCGCGCCTGATTTGTTCCAGCGCCTCCGGTCGCGGCTACGCCGCTCCCTCCGGCGCTGGAACAAATCACAATCGAAGCGGACAACTGATGTGCTACCAAAACCGGACAACTCTATCTGCTATCGACATACGCTGTGCCAGAATTGGCTGAAAAGGAGGGCAAGGCATGAGTATTGTCGCGATTGACGGTGTTGAAATGCAGCGCATCCTTTAAAGGACGGTCTCGTTTCGAGATAAGCGGCCAGTGTGACCGACCGAGAATATCCGTGCTTTCCCAAGGACGACGGAATCAGGTAGCGATAACCGCAGGTCAGTATCCGGAAGGAACCCCCCCCATGCCCGCCAAGCCCACCATCTGCGTCTATTGCGGCTCGTCCCCCGGCGCGAAGCCAGCTTATCAGCAGGCCGCCGACACGCTGGGCCGCACCATTGCTACGCGCGGCGCGCGGTTGATCTATGGCGCGGGCGATGCGGGGCTGATGGGGGCGACCGCCCAAGGGGCGCTCGATGCGGGGGGCGAGGTGATCGGCGTGGTTCCGGGCGTTCTGACCACCCATGAAGGCAAGACCGACCCGCGTACCACCCTCATCCGCACCGAGACGATGCACGAGCGCAAGAAAGTCATGTTCGCCAATGCCGATGCCTTCATCGTCCTACCCGGTGGACCCGGCACGCTGGACGAGACTATCGAGACGCTGACATGGCGACAACTCGGCATCCATGCCCTGCCCCTCGTCTTCGTGGACACAGACGGCTACTGGTCGCGCCTCCTCAAGTTGTTTGAGCATTTCACGGCAGAAGGCTTCATGCATGAGCGATTCAACAGCTTCTATTCCGTCGCCAAGACGCCAGAAGAAGCAGTCGATATCGCGCTGGGATGACAAATACTCAAGTCTCCATGCGCATTAGGTCATAGCAATAGAGCGCGACTCCTGCCCAAATCACACCAAACGCCGCCAATACCGGCAAGCTCAACACTTCACCGAGGATCAGTGCGGAGACGAATTGCAAAGTCGGATTGATGTAGAACAGCACGCCCACAGTTGAAAACTTCAACCGCTGTGCCGCCTCGACATACATCACCAACGGTATCCCCGTGAACAGCGAACATCCGATCAGCAGCAGCGCCGTCTGCACATCATCGAAAAACGCACCGCCACCGACGATCCACAAATACGCCAGCAATGGCCCCGATGCGAGTGTCAATTCCCACAACACCCCCACCAGCGGCCCTACCGTGAACATCTTGCGGATGACGCCATAGACCGAGAACGTCGCCGCCACGACCAACGCAATCCATGGCAATGCGCCCCGCTCCACTGCGATCATCGCAACCCCAATCGCCGCAACCGCCGCCGCCGTCCATTGCAGTGGTGTAATCTTCTCGCAGAACACCATGGCCCCCAAAAGAACCGCCACAATCGGATAGATGTAATAGCCAAAACTCGCTTGCGCCGTCTGGCCGATTTGAATGGCATAGATAAAGATGAACCAGTTCACCGCGATGAAGGCCGTTGCCGTGGCCAGCGCCAGCATCATCCGCCCGTCGCGCCCTGTCTGCACAAACCGCCTCCACCGCCCCGTCATGGCGGCATAGAGCGCAATGACCGGCAGTGACCAAAGGATACGATGCGCCATCACCTCGAAAGGTGGCACATGGTTGACCAGTGCGAAAAACAGCGGAGAGATACCCCAGATCACGAACGACCCCAACGCAAAAAGGACGCCCAACCGGGCGCCCTTCTGGGTAGTTACGGATGGTGCTGCCCCGATCAGGCCGCGCCCGCCTTGGCCAGACGCTCGGCCACGTTTTCCCAGTTGACCAGCTTTTCGAGGAAGTTTTCGAGATATGCAGGCCGCTTGTTGCGGAAGTCGATGTAGTAGCTGTGCTCCCACACGTCACAGCCCAGCAGTGAGGTCTGACCTACACATTCGGGGTTCACGCCATTTGGCGTGGCAAGGATCGCCAGTTTATCGCCATTCAGCGTCAGCCAGACCCAGCCAGATCCGAACTGGCCCGCGCCGCCCGCCTGAAACGCTTTTTTAAAGTCGCCGACGCTGCCGAAATCATTGTTGATCCGGTTTTCCAATTCAGAGGGCATCGCGCCGCCGCCATTGGGCTTCATCCAGTTCCAGAACTGGATATGGTTCCATGCCTGCGTCGACTGATTCATCAGGCCGGTATTCTCGGCCTTATAGGCCGCGACCATGATTTCTTCAAGCGATTTGCCTTCATGCTCAGTGCCCGCAATCATCTCATTGGTCTTGTCTATATACGCCTTGTGGTGCAGATCATGGTGATACTGCAACGTCTCCTCCGACATCCCGCCAGCGGCGAGCGCATCATGGGAATACGGCAGATCGGGAAGTTCAAAAGCCATCGGTGGTCCCCCTTCGATAATAATACCGGCCACGGCAAACCCGCGCCTTTACCGCCCTGATCTACCGCAAGGAAGACCGAGATCAAAGTCCGGAAGGACATCGAACGAAAAAAGATGCTCAAAAAACAAAAAGCCCGCCACCGTTGCCGGGGCGGGCTTCATTTTCATCGAGATAGACAGAAAATCAGCCGCCCATGGTCTTGGCGACTTCGGCGGCGAAGTCTTCTTCTTCCTTCTCGATGCCTTCACCGACGGCGAGTCGGACGAAGGCGGCGATCTTGACCGGGGAGCCGATCTCTTTCGCGGCTTCTTCGACGGCTTGCTCGACGCTCTGGTCTGGGTTCATCACGAAGGCCTGCTTGGTGAGACAGACTTCCTGATAGAACTTGTTCATCCGGCCCACGATCATCTTTTCGATCACGGCTTCGGGCTTGCCCGATTCACGCGCCTGCTCGGTCAAAACGCTTTTTTCGCGCTCTACCAATGCCTGATCCAGATCATCGACGCCCAGCGAAGCGGGGCTAGTAGCGGCGATGTGCATCGCGACCTTACGACCCAACTCATTCAGCTTATCGGCATCACCGGCGGATTCGAGCGCAACCAGCACGCCGATCTTGCCCATGCCGGAGGCGGCGGCGTTGTGAACGTAGGAGGCCACGACACCACTACCCACGGTCAGGCGTGCGGCGCGGCGGGCGCTCATGTTCTCGCCAACGGTCGCAACCTTGTCTTTGATGTGGTCATCGACCGACTTGCCGGAGGATGGCACCGATGCGGATTTGACCGCCTCGATTACATCCGCACCAGTCGCATCGACCTTCTCGGCAACGCCAGCGATCTCGCCGACCATTTCCTGAAATTCAGCGTTACGCGCCACGAAATCCGTTTCAGAGTTCACCTCGACGGCGGCCCCGACAGTGCCACTGGCTGAGACCCCGACCAGACCTTCGGCGGCGGTACGTCCGGCCTTCTTATCGGCCTTCGCGATGCCCTTCGAACGCAACCAGTCGACGGCGGCTTCCATATCGCCGTTATTCTCGGTCAGCGCCTTTTTACTGTCCATCATGCCTGCGCCAGTCTTATCGCGCAGTTCTTTCACCATTGCAGCGGTAATCGCCATGAGGTGAGTCCTCCTCATTTGGTGCCAGACGCGCATCAGGCGGCTGGCGATACATTAATTGGGGTACGCGCGCCATATCGGGCGCGCGTCATCACTATTCAAGCCTGCCCTATAGGGATCAGCTTGCAGGGGCGGCTTCCGCACCCTCTTCGGGCAGCATTTCAGCCATCGGATCGTCCGACTCGCCCATATCGATGCCCGACGCACCGGCGGCAACCGAGATACCATCCAAAGCAGCAGCGGCAATCAGGTCACAATAGAGCGTAATCGCACGGCTTGCATCGTCATTGCCGGGGATCGGATAATCCACGCCATCAGGGCTGCAATTCGTGTCGAGAATCGCGACAACCGGAATATTAAGACGCTTGGCCTCGAGGATAGCGAGATCTTCTTTGTTGGTATCAACGATGAAGATCATGTCGGGGACGGACCCCATCTCCTTGATCCCGCCCAGTGCGAGGGACAGCTTTTCACGCTTGCGCGTGCGGCTCAGAAGCTCACGCTTCGTGTAGCCACTCTCGCCCGCTTCCATCTCGCTTTCCAGCGATTTGAGCTGGCTGATGGACTTGGAGACAGTCTGCCAGTTGGTAAGCATACCGCCCAGCCAACGGTGGTTGATGTAATACTGCGCGCAGCGTTCGGCGGCCTGTGCGACCGGGTCTTGTGCCTGACGCTTGGTGCCGACGAAGAGCACGCGGCCCCCTTTGGCAACCATGTCACGTACGGCGACGAGCGCCTGGTGCAGCATTGGCACGGATTGCGTCAGATCGATAATGTGAACCCCGTTGCGCGAGCCGTAGATATACGTCTCCATGCGCGGGTTCCAGCGGTGGGTCTGGTGCCCGAAGTGAACGCCCGCTTCCAAAAGCTGACGCATCGTGAACTCTGGTAGAGCCATGATTTCTAATCCTTTTCCGGTTCGTCCTCGGCACGCCTGTCATCCAACCCATTGGGCCGAACACCGGTGGATGAAACGAGGATGTCTCCCCCGCTCACCCGGAGCGCGCCTGTGAAGTCTGGCGGCGGTAACGGAAACCGCCCCCATATGCAAGAGGATTATGTTGCGCTGCGACGAATGCGGGCGGTTGCTATGACCACCGCGACGAAGAAAACAATCTCAAAGATTGTCTCGTTCAACACCGGCCCGTTCGGAACACCCTCGCCGATCAGCCCAACAACACGGGCAAGTAGCAGACCGCCAAACACGCAGACCATCACCATGCCCCCCGCAACCGCATCCCGCCGAACCAACCACAGGACGCCCGCGCCAACACCGCTCATCAAGCCGCCAAAGATGGCCCGCATTTCCGACACGCCCATCGCCCCATCAAGCGTAACTGGATAGAGCGATTCTATCGCATAAGGGTCGACCATGAGCCAAATTCCAAGACCGATAAAAAGAATCGCGCCAAACGAAACCAGCCCACGTTGAAAAGCAATCATGGCGGGTAAACTCCTAATAAATCAGGCTTCAATCAATATGGCACGGGATTTGGTGGCTATGCGATCACGACAACATTCGAGAGTAATGAAAGTCTTACGTTGGTCTATTAGCATTTGATCAATTTCGCATCCGTAAACTCAGACCCATGGGAGACATGTGGGCAGGAGCATTATGCGCCGCGCCTAGTCTGGAGATATAGAGACGATGTTCGGCAAGAAGCACAACCCGGCTGATTACCGTGTTCACGAGCGTTATAGCGCCGAGAACATGCGCGTTGTTATCGATGGCGTAGAATGCATCCTGCATGATTACTCCGATGGGGGTGTTCGGATCAGTTCGCGTGGGCAAACGCGCCGAGTCGCTTTGATCGAGGTTTTCAAGAATGGCAAATGCATTCGCAAAACACCGGCAATCGTCGCATGGCGTCGCGAGAATCAGGCGGGCTACGCCTTCCGCAGCAATCTGAAGATCTGTGAAGTCGAAGGCGCCGAGCGTTATCACCGCCAACCGATCCCCGAAGTGAAGGATCACAACGAGACGGGCGCCGTTTCCGGCGATGCCCTGCGCCGCCGCCTCAATATGTAACGCGCCTCTCCCTCATCGAAACGAATATAAGCGGTTGTCCCAGTGGCGACCGCTTTTTCGTACATAGGTTATCAAACCCATGGTATCCGCCTCATACATCTTCATGGGAGGCGGATGATGCTAGACCAACGCGCAAAATACGACCGTTTCCGTGCCCTGCACGAAACCGACACGGCCTTCGTCATGCCGAATCCATGGGATGCGGGATCGGCGAAAATCCTGACGGAAATGGGTTTTGCGGCTCTCGCCACCACAAGCGCGGGCTACGCCTTTTCGGTTGGCAAGCGCGATTCTTTCGCCAGCCTATCGCGCGATGAGATACTGGCCAATGCAGCCGCCATTGTTGCCGCGACCGAATTACCCGTTTCCGCCGATCTGGAGGATGGTTTCGGTGCTGCACCCGAAACCTGCGCCGAAACGATCCGTATGGCATGCGATATCGGATTGGTCGGTGGTTCCATCGAGGATGCGACAGGCGATGCCGCCAACCCGATTTATCCACTGCAAGACTCCATCGCCCGTATCACCGCCGCCGCCGAAGCCGCAGCAGGCAGGCCGTTCATTCTGACGGCACGGGCCGAAAATTACCTGTGGGGTCGCCCTGATCTAGAAGACACCATTGCTCGCCTGCGCGCCTTTTCCGAAGCGGGAGCCGATGTCCTCTATGCCCCTGGCCTGCCCGATATCGACGCAATCCACGCTGTCTGCGATGCCGTGGACAAGCCGGTGAATGTCGTCATGGGCCTGCAAGGCCGCGCCTTCACAGTCGCAGAGCTGGCTGAGGCAGGCGTGCGCCGCATCAGCGTCGGCGGCTCCTTTGCGCGGGCCGCGTTGGGGGCGTTGCACAGGGCCGCGAGCGAGGTGCTTGAGGGTGGCAGCTTCACCTATGCCAACGACGCTCTCGCCGATGTTGATGTCGCCGCCATGATGGCGCAAGACAAACGCGGTGAGCGCACGTAACTGGCAGGAAAGGATGGTTTGCGTTATCGAAGCAGAAATCCGTTCACCTGCGAGACGCCCATGTCCCTCACGCTCCACGCAACCAAGGTCGATGCCCAGACCAATGCCCCCGGCTTACCCCTCGTTATGGCCCATGGTCTGCTGGGCCAAGGGCGCAATTTTGGCACCCTAGCGCGGGGGTTTGCGGCGCAGCGAGACGTGATCGTCGTCGATATGCGCAATCACGGCGACAGCCCGTGGAGCGACGTGATGGATTATCCGGCCATGGCCGCCGATCTGGCCGCCGCCATTAAGGTACATACGCAAGGCCGCGCCCATGTGTTCGGCCATTCGATGGGGGGCAAGGCTGCTATGCGCCTCGCCCTTGATCATGGTGCAGTGGTGGCTTCGCTTACCGTCGCCGATATCGCGCCCGTTGCCTATACCCATAGCCATGCCGATGAGGTCGACGCCCTGCGTTCGCTTGATCTGGCCACGATCCAAAAGCGCGCCGAAGCCGATACCGCGCTCAAGGAAAAGGTGCCAGACCCCACAATGCGTGCTTTCCTCCTACAAAACCTACGCATATCCCCCGAAGGCGTCACCCGTCGCTCAAATCTCGATATTCTGGGGGCTGAGATGGATACGATGGTCGGGTGGGATGATCCTCAAGGCCGCTATGACGGCCCTACTCTCTTCATTGCGGGCGGTGCATCCCCCTACGTCCTGCCGGAACACGAACCCGCCATCGCCAGCCTCTTCCCGAATGCCCGCATCGAGCGCGTGCCAGAAGCGGGTCACTGGATACACGCCGAAAAACCGCAGGAGGTACTGGAATTATCGGCGGCGTTTCTGACGGAGACTGAGGGATGAGAATGGTCGCCACGGAAAAATATCCGAAATCTCGAAGGGCGTAGTGAGGACCATCAAATCTTGAGCATCACTTATTTATCCCCCATCGGCCATGTATCCCCGATGCGATAGCCTTCCGGCCACGGATCATCCGGGTCGAGCATATGTTGATGGGTGCCGGTGATCCATGCGCGGCCCGAAATCTCTGGCACAATCGCCGGTTTCCCGCCGACCTTCACCTGATCTGCAATCCGCCCCTGAAACTGCGAATCGATGATCGAACGGGCGGTAAAGATATCACCCACCCCCATCTCGCCATCCGCATGCAGAAGCGCCATACGGGCAGAAACGGCGGTGCCCGTGGGCGAGCGGTCGATCTTACCCGGCTTGATTGCCACCGCTTGCCGCCCGCTCAGATGACGCCCGTCGCGGGTCAATGGGCCAGAGAATAGGCAGAAGGAAAAATGCGCCCAATCCGCGTTTTCCGGGTGATGGAAGCGAAGTTGCGCATTCGCCGCATCGGTTATCCGCACCCCCAATTCGGCCAATGACCGCGCCTCAGACGCGACCAGCGAAAACCCCAGCGCCTGTGCATCAACGACGACAAAACTATCCCCGCCATAGGCCGTATCGACGCTGATCTCACCTAGCCCCGGCACCTCCAGCCGCGCTCCTCGCTCGGCGGCAAAGGCGGGTAGGTTCTGTACCGTAATCCGCTGCGCCTTGCCATTGGCACAATCGGCCCGTACACGCACCAATCCGCCCGGAGCCTCCAGCACCAGCTCTGTAACCGGCTCCGTCATCGGCACGATCCCGCTGTCGAGCAATACGGTCGAGACGCAGATCGAATTCGACCCCGACATCGGCGGCGTGTCCTCTGGCTCCATGATGATGAAGCCCATCGCCGCATCCGGGTGTTTGGGCGGCACCAGTAGATTCACATGGCGAAAAACGCCCCCGCGCGGCTCGTTGAGCATAAAGCTGCGCAAGCGCCCGTCCTGCGCGATCCAGCTTCGCTGTTCCCACAGCGTTTCTCCAGGGGGTGGGGCGACCCCACCGACGATCACATCCCCAACCTCACCCTCTGCGTGGCATGAAATCACATGAATCGTCTTCGCCGTGCGCATCCTTGCCGCTCCAAAAGTAATAATATTTCACGATGCATCGCAAAATTGCGTCTCGCAAGCTGTCTAATCAGGCGCATACGGTCATTAACCGTTGCGACAAACGTCATGGCTGTTAACGTAGGGCAATTGATAATCAAGAGGATTGGCCGGAATGCATCCTATAGCGAGCATGGCGCTCAAACGACTGGGCCTTGGCCTACTTACACTCCTCGTGGTTTCCATCATCATTTTCTCTGCTGTCGAGATGCTACCCGGTGACTTGGCACAGGAAATTCTCGGTCAGGCCGCGACCCCCGAAACCGTTGCTGCCTTCCGAAAGGAACTTGGCCTCGACAAGCCCCCGGTCGAGCGATATTTCGACTGGCTTGGCGGAGCGGTACAGGGCGATTTCGGCAAATCTCTCGCATCAAAGCGCCTGATCTCTGATCTAATGGCTACGCGCCTCGGCAACACACTGTTCCTCGCCAGCTTCGCAGCCATAATCGCCGTACCCGTCTCCATTGTTCTTGGCCTGCTCGCCGCGCTCTACCGCAATACGTGGTTCGACCGCATGATCAACGTGGTCACGCTATCCTCGATCTCGTTCCCTGAATTTTTCGTCGCCTATATCCTGATCCTGATGCTGTCCGTGGGCTATCCCTTCGATTTGGGATGGGTATTGTTGATTACGGGCATCTGGCTGCTGGCCGAAGGATATGGATCGGTTAAGGCTTCGCTCAAGATCAGCAAGGTTCCTGCCCTGCCCGCTCTGTTCGCCACCATCGGAGTGGCACTGATCGCCAACTTCTTCCTTGGCTGGTGGTCGCCGCAGATGCAGGGAATCGAAGCGTATCCGTCGATCTCCAATATCGCTCCGAACACACCGTTCTGGGAGCGGGTGGACCGTAGCTTCCTGCCCGCCCTTACGCTAACGCTGGTCGTGACCGCCTATATGATGCGCATGACCCGCGCTGCGATCATCAATCTGCTGGCGTCGCCCTATGTCGAAATGGCACGGCTCAAGGGCATGTCGCCTTGGCGTGTGATCGTCACCCACGCCCTGCCTAACGCACTGGCTCCGATTATCAACGTCGTTGCAATCAGCCTCGCCTTCCTCGTGACCGGGGTGGTCGTGGTAGAGGTGGTGTTCGTCTATCCGGGTGTCGGACAACTTATGGTCGACAGCGTGACCAAGCGCGACGTGACCGTGGTGCAAGCCTGCTGCTTGATATTCGCGGCCACCTACATCTTGCTCAACCTGCTCGCGGATATTCTGGCCATCGCCACGAACCCGCGTCTGCTGCACCCGAAATGAGCGCCATAATCCCCGCCTGGAGGGCGCAAGAATGACTGATATGACCAACGAACCTCAGTCGACCGCAAACGCAGCGGTCGCAACGATGACCAACCCCACCGCCATGAGCGCCGATGCCGATGCGCCCAAAGTTGCGCAGGAATCGGCATGGGTACGCACGTCCCGCGCTTTTCGCTCCGCGCCCCTGACGGCATGGTTCGGCATGATCGTGATTGCGGCCTATGTCTTCGTGGCCCTCTTCGCGTCGGTCATCGCTCCCTACGGTGAACGCAACATTATCGGTGAGCAATTCATGGCCCCCGGTAGCACGATCTATTCACTTGACGGCGCGGCACCAAAGGAGGGGACGGCAGACAGGTTCTCGGCCATGATGAAAGACATGACGAGCGACCTGCCCGAAGATGTGGCGGAAAACCTGTTCTACGTCGTGGATGACCTCAAGGTTCCCAAGTCCTTCTCCTTCCTCAATGACGGGGTTAACTTCGACGCGGCCCATATTGATGACGTCTCCGACAGATTGTCTAGTTTTGCCGCCGATGAGGGTTACAGCGCATCGAGTTTTGCGCTTGGCACTGACAACCTCGGTCGTGACATGCTTTCGCGCCTAATCTATGCGGCCCGAAACACCGTTGGTATTGCTCTACTGACCACCATCATCTCCTTCTTGCTCGGCGGCACCCTTGGCATGCTCGCAGCAACGCTAAGCGGTTGGATCGATCAAATCCTTTCGCGCGTCATCGATGTATTGATGTCGATTCCCACATTGATCTTTGCCCTATTGGCCCTGACAGTTGCCAATACATGGATTGGGAGCATGGAGAACCCCGGACCGTGGCTCTACACTGCGGCGCTGATCCTCATTATGGCCGTGCTCGACAGTACCCGCGTCTTCCGTCTGACCCGTGCGGTGGCGATGAATATCGTCGTCATGGACTATGTCGAGGCGGCGCGTCTACGCGGCGAGGGACTATGGTACATCATCCGTAAGGAAATCCTGCCCAATGCCACCGCGCCTTTGATCGCAGAATTCGGCCTGCGCTTCTGCTTCGTCTTCCTGACGATATCGGCGCTGTCCTTCCTTGGCCTTGGAGTTCAACCACCGACTGCCGATTGGGGATCAATGGTGCGTGACAACGCAACCCTCATCAGCTTTGGCGTCGCCGTTCCGCTCTACCCCGCCGGGGCCATCGCCCTACTAACCGTCGCCGTCAACTTCGTCGTCGACTGGATGCTCCACCGTTCCAGCGGTTTGAAGGACTGATACCATGAGCGACGATATTCTCCTCAAAATGCGCGGCGTTAAGATCGACGGGAAGACCGGCGATGACTGGCTACCCATCATCAAGGGCATCGATCTTGACCTGCGTCGCGGCGAGGTTCTCGGCCTTATCGGCGAATCCGGGGCGGGTAAATCCACCATGGGCCTCGCCGCCATGGGCTATGTACGCGGCGGATGTCGCATATCTGGCGGCTCCATCGAGTTTGATGGGCAAGATCTCACAAAGGCCAGCGAAGGGCAGCGGCGCGCCCTACGCGGCAAGCGCATCGCCTATGTTGCACAATCGGCGGCGGCCAGCTTCAACCCTGCCCATCGCCTGATCGATCAATATTCCGAAGCGCCCGTGAAACATGGCGTGATGAATAAAGCCGAGGCAGAGGTAGACGCGACCGACCTTTACCGCCGCCTGCAACTGCCCAATCCCGACGAGATCGGCTTTCGTTATCCCCACCAAGTATCGGGCGGACAGCTACAGCGCGCCATGACGGCGATGGCCATGTCCTGCCGCCCCGACCTCATCATCTTTGACGAGCCGACCACCGCCCTCGACGTAACAACACAGATCGAGGTTCTCGCCGCAATCCGCAATGCCGTCAGCCAATTCGGGACTGCGGCGATCTACATCACCCATGACCTTGCTGTCGTGGCCCAGATGGCAGACCGCATCATGGTGCTGAAGCATGGTGAGTTGGTCGAGGAAGCCGACACCCGCACCATGCTCTCGGCCCCCACGCAGGATTACACCAAATCCCTCTGGGCCGTGCGTAGCTTTAAGGCATCCGCCAAAGCCGCACCCACAGCCGATGCTGTACCGGTCGTTAGCCTGCGCAATGTCGATGCGTCCTACGGCCCCGTGCCCGTGTTGCACGGCGTATCTTTCGATATTCATAAGGGCCGCACGGTCGCGGTGGTGGGCGAATCCGGCTCTGGCAAGTCTACCGCCGCCCGCTGCATCACCGGCCTACTACCGCCGACCTCCGGCGAAATCCTGTTCAACGGCAAGGCTCTACCCCCCAGCTTCAAGCGCCGCTCAAAGGATCAACTGCGTCAGGCGCAGATGATCTACCAAATGGCAGACACGGCCCTGAACCCAAAGCAACGCATCCGCGACATTATTGGTCGCCCCGTCGAGTTTTATCTCGGCTTGTCAGGCCGCGCCCGCGACGAACGGGTGCGCGAATTGCTCAACCTGATCGAGATGGAACCGGATGTCTTCGGCCACCGCTTTCCCGGCGAGTTGTCCGGGGGCCAGAAACAGCGCATTGGTATCGCCCGCGCCCTGGCGGCGGACCCCGAATTCATCATCTGCGACGAAGTGACGAGTGCGCTCGATCAGCTTGTCGCCGAGGGTATCCTACGCCTTCTCGACAGACTACAGACCGAGCTGGGCCTCGCCTATATGTTCATTACACACGACCTTGCCACCGTGCGCGCCATCGCCGACGAGGTGGTCGTGATGCAGCATGGCCGCGTGGTCGAACAGGGACCGAAGGTCGAAATGTTCACGCCTCCACACCATGATTACACCGATTTACTGCTGTCATCGGTGCCGGAGATGGACCCTGATTGGCTGACCAATCTGCTCGACGAACGCACCCGCGAGGGCAAGCCGCTATCGACCGAGACGTCGTGACCGCCGCCCTGCGCGTGGAGGGTGTTAGCCACGCCTTCGGCAAGGTGCAGGCGTTGAATGGCGTATCCCTCACCGTCGAACAGGGGCAATTCGTGGCCCTGCTCGGCGTGAACGGGGCGGGAAAATCTACGCTCTTCTCACTCATCACCCGCCTTTATGACAATATCAGCGGCAGCATCGAGGTTTGCGGCCATGACGTGCGCCGCCAGCCCGGCCCGGCGTTGGCGCGTATGGGCGTCGTGTTTCAGTCCCGCTCGCTCGATATGAGCCTGACCATTCGTCAGAATCTACGCTACCACGCCGCCTTGCACGGTATCGGGCGGCGCGAAGCCGTCGAACGCGGCGACCGGGTTTTGGAGCGTGTGGGCCTGCTGGATAAGGGGGGCGCAAAAGTCGCAACCCTCTCCGGCGGACAGGTGCGCCGCGCAGAAATTGCCCGCGCCTTAATGCACGACCCTACCCTCTTGTTGCTGGATGAAGCGACTGTGGGCCTCGACGTACGCTCGCGCGCAGATGTCGTTGATACTGTCCGCGCGCTGGCCGATAGCGGCGAGGTCGGCATCCTCTGGGCCACGCATCTGTTCGACGAGGTCCGCACCGACGACCCGGTCGTGTTGCTACACAAGGGCGAGGTATTGGCCCATGGCACCGCCGCCGCAATTGCCGGAGTGCAGACGTTGAGCGACAGGTTTCTTGAGCTGACAGGTGTAGACGAACGGGAGATTGCCGCGTGAATTACATCGTAGAAACCCTCACCCTGCCCTCTCCCACAAGCGGGAGAGGGTTCCAGAAGAATACCACGGGCGACACTCCATGACCCCCAACCGCCTCGGCTGGTCGGGTCGTCTCGTCGCCTTGGGCGGCATCGTTTGGCGCGAGGCGATCCGCTTTGCGCAGCAGCGCGAGCGGTTTCTATCGGCACTGGTGCGCCCTCTAGTCTGGCTGTTCATCTTCGCCGCCGGTTTTCGCTCCGTCCTCGGCCTCTCAATTACGCCGCCCTACGAAACCTACGTGCTTTACGAAGTCTACGTTACCCCCGGCCTTTGCGCGATGATCCAGCTTTTCAACGGGATGCAATCATCCCTATCCATGGTCTATGACCGTGAAACCGGGGCCATGCGTACCTTGCTGGTCAGCCCCTATCCCCGCTGGTTCGTTCTCAGCGCCAAGCTGATTGCAGGGGTGGCCGTGTCGATCCTACAAGTCTACGCTTTCTTGTTGATCGCATGGTTTTGGGATATCCGCCCACCGCCCATCGGCTACCTCACCTTGCTGCCCGCGCTCATTCTGTCAGGCATGATGCTGGGCGCTATCGGCCTGCTCCTGTCATCGACAATCAAGCAATTGGAGAACTTCGCAGGCGTGATGAATTTTGTCATCTTCCCGATGTTTTTCGCTTCCTCGGCCCTCTATCCGCTTTGGCGAATACAGGAATCGAGCGAATTGCTCTACGATATCTGCTGGCTGAACCCCTTCACCTATGCGGTAGAGTTGATCCGCTTCGCTCTCTATGGGCAGGTCAACTGGACTGCGACAGGGATCGTCGTGGCGGTGATGGCGGCCTTCATGGCGGCAGCGATATACGCCTATGATCCATCAAAAGGGCTAGTAGGCAGGAAGCGCGGCTAAAGATCCACCACTGTGAAATCAACCATCTTGCAGGACCAACGCTTCACCTGCCACTTTGGAAACCCCTCGTTCCACTTGGCGAGCTCAGGTTGAGCGTGCATCATGCACATCATCGGCGATATGTTTTCGACATAGGTAAGCTTACGTTCAGTGCAAACACTATCACCACTCAGGAGGCAGGCGGTAAAGACAAGTTCGATCATGGGTTAGTCCTTCCATAAACCCGGCAGCGCCCACCATTAGGCACTGCAAATGATCCTCCCAAGAAACCGAATGTTGAGCGGCTAGGTATTCTACCCATCCAGCTTGAACGGCGCTTTTTACGAACGCATTGCAACCATAAGCGCAAAGAAATACGATTGGTTCCATGCAACAGGTTATCTATTATTCAATTTTAGACCGTGAGGTATAAACGATGCGTAAATTATTCTTGACGGTTTTGGGCGTCGCGATTGCCGCCACCGCTCTTCCTACGCATGCCGCCGACTTCAAAGACAAGTCTTGGCCGTGCATCCAACGCAAGGTGCCACAACTTTCAATCGGCCAGATGTGGACCGGTCCATTGATCGACAACAGCGTGCAACCCGATGCAGAGGCCACTGTCCTCGCGCGCGCCATCGCCGTCCGCCGCACTACGCTGGAGGACGCGAAGGCGCTCGTCACGCGCTATGCCGATACGTTGGGCGAAGATCGTGAGGAAAAACTAGCTATCCTGTTCCGTACAATCTTCGATCAGATCAACCGCGAACGATCCGACGTGATCGGCGGGATAAGCCGCTATGCCGCCAAACAGACCAGCCTATCGGAGCGTATCGACGGGCTACAGCAAGAACTCGCGACCCTCGAAGCGAAGGACGACAAAACCGATGACGATTGGGATCGCTTGGAAGAATTGCAGGATATCGTGACGTGGGATGCGCGTATCTATACCGAGCGCGCGCAATCACTCACCTTCGTCTGCGAAACCCCTGTTCTGTTAGAAAAACGTGCCTTTGCACTGGCAAAGGCGGTCAGTGAGGCATCTCAATAAAGGTATCTACGAAAGCGCGCTGCTTTATCGGGATCTCCAAAAATAGCGCGAGGCCCGTAAAAACCTCCGGTTCAAGATCAAGGATGCATAGAGGGAATTATTCCCACTCCAATTCCTTATACGCCGTCGTCACGTTACGCGGGTGGAACTCGTCGAACAATTCCCAGTCCTCGCGGTGCTCCTCGCCGATTTCGCGAACCGCATCGTTCATCGTCGTCCCATCCGCAATCGCCGCGCGCACATCCTTCGTAATCGATTTCAGATACCCGAGCATAGGGGTTAGCCCCTCGGGCCAATCCATCAGCGCAGGGCCGTGACCGGGCACCACGCCCTTCACATCCTCGCCCGATAGCTCATCCATCAACCGGGTCCAGCCCGTAATCGATCCATCCAAGGCGGGCGTATGCCCTGCAAACAACAGATCACCAAGAAAGAATATGCCCGTCTCGCTATCGCGCACGGTCAGGTCATTATCCGTATGGGCCGTCGGATGCGAAACCAGCGTCAGTACGCGCCCGCCAATATCTATATCGCGCGTCCCCTCGACCCCTTCATCCGGTAAGATCACTGCGCTGCCCTCGAATCCCGCATCGCCCATCAGACGGCGTAGATTGTCCGTGTAAGTCTGCGACCGCGCTTTTAGCGCCCGTTCCAGCTTACGATGTCCAATCACAGTCGCACCGGCATCTTTAAACACTTGTGCGCCAAGCACATGATCAGGGTGCATATGCGTCAGGATTAGGTATTTCACCGGCAAGTCAGTGCGCTCACGGATATGGAACATCACCGCCCGTGCCACCGCCGCCGACCCACCCGCATCTATTACTGCAACCGCATCTTGGCCGATAACGAAGCCAATATTCGATGTATCGTTCAGGTTCACAGGGGCGGGTATCGCGTGTTGGCCACGATGTACGAAAACACCGTTGCCTACCTCCTCAACTGCGAAATCCTCCAGTGGTTTCGGTTCTTGCTGTTCGGTGATGCAGCGCCAGCTCTTCAGCTCTAGATCAGGGCGGGCATCGGCCCATTTTTGCGCGTGAACCAACCCCTCGCGCATACAGCGCATCATGTTCATATCCTCGCCTAGCGGCAGGCGACGATCCATGCAAAGCGCCGCTTCACCATTGATACAGACCGCGAGAAGAAGCTGGTACATGCGGAATTCTCCATGTTTCGCGACTAGCTTACCCTGCGACGCGGCAATTCACATCGGAAAATCGTGATTGCATGACGCTGCGGAACTGTGACACTCTGTCACCGTAATGTAAGATGCGTTCGCATGGCGTGAACTTGAAAGGATGCCCCGATGTTGAGAACGGCCATTTTCGCCCTCGTTTCCGTCGCGGTTATACAGGGCGCGCAAGCGACAGAGAAAAAGCGCGACAACCCGCTCAAACCCAGCGAAACATGGGATGAAATGCGCTTTGATGTCGTCGGGGATCGCGAGATTCTCGATGGTAGTGCGCTGCTGGAAATCGACGCGCCTTATCGCGCCCATGACGCGGCAACCGTGCCCATCACGATTCGCGAAACCGCCGATAGTGACAAGGATTTCGTCAAACTCACCTTCATCGTCGATGAAAACCCTGCTCCCGTGGTTGCCGAAATCGAGTTTGGCCCCGCCTATGGCGACCTCGATTTTGAAACGCGGATGCGTGTGGATTCCTATTCCAACATCCGTGCGCTGGCCGAAACGGCGGATGGCGAAATCTATATGATCGGACGCTACGTCAAGGCATCGGGCGGCTGTTCTGCACCCGCGCTGAAGGATGCGGACGCGGCACTGGCCGGGGTCGGCAAGATGAAGCTGCGGTTCTTTGATGCCAAAGGCGAAGCGCCGAAAGCCTCCGGCACGCGGCGCGAAGCGCAGGTCATGGTTCGCCATCCGAACTATTCGGGAATGCAGATGAACCAAGTCACGCAACTCTTCATCCCCGCCCACTTTATGGACGGGATGGACGTGATGCAGGGTGATCAGCTTATCTTCCGTATGACGGGCGGCATCTCGATCAGCGAAGACCCATCATTCCGGTTCAAGTATATCGAAAACGGGGCTGGTTCGATTACAGTGAAGGCGAAAGACACCGATGGCGATACGTTCGAGCGGGAATTCCCGACGGGCACAGATTCCTGATATCCAGACTGCATCCCCTGACATGCCGCGTAGCGGTCGATCCGGGGATGCGAAACTTCAGAAGCACCGTATCTCGGCTTCCGCTTGCGCCCTACGCATATCAGCAACCATTGCTTTGAGGTGCGGGGCCGTGCGAAAGATTGACATGCGCTGCCCCCCACCCTGCGCCATCGCAAGGATTGTCTCGGCTTCGACATACTGCTTGTAAGGCAAGATCGATGCGATCACGTCAATTGAGCATGAGCAACGCTCCAGCGACTGTCGATTTTGGCCATTCGTCGCCATACAGCCGAAGACGTAATCAGCCCGCGCCACGGTCGGGTAATCATTCGTCACCGCGACCTGCGCCGAAGCCCCCGTCGCGAACAAACCGCAGGCGATCAACACCGCCCTCATTGTGCCGCTCCCGCCATACCGTCGAGGACCAGATATTCCTCGAACCCTTTGGTCTTCGGATCATCGAGCGCCCGCATCTCGACAATGCCACCGGGCACGGCATCCGAAAAGATAAACGCCATCTCAAAATTGGCAAAGGTCTGCAATCGCTCCTTCTGCTTCTCTAACGCGAAAGGATTGTAGACAATGCGTACTGCTTCGACCGGCTTACCGTCGCGAACCAGTTCCGTTGGTGCAACCTCGGCACCTCGGCTGAAGGCATCTTTGATGCGGTTTTTGATGTAGAATGGGCTACCCCCAGTGCTCTTGGCCACAGCCTGCGCCACCGATTCTAGGAAGATCACCAGCACAGGGTTGCCGCCATCATCCAGAAAGGCATCGAGAGTGGACTTCCGCTTACCTTCCGTAATCGTAACCAACACCTCGCGCGCGTCCTTGCCTTCGACTTTTTCACCGACCGCTACGGTGATATCGCGATTCTCGATGGCGGGCACTTTGTCTGGTGCAACACTTTTGCGCATATGGATGAAGCCCAGTGCCTTACCGGTTTCGACGTTATCCAGCTGCGTCGCGTCGAAGACTCGATCCAGGGCATCATCGGCGTGGGCGGGTAGCGATAGGGCAAAGCCAAGGGCAGCGGCGCCGAGCAGGTGGGTCAAGGTTCGCATAGAAAAATCCTCACAGTTCGGCCAGAATGAAGCCGCGCCCACGCACCGTGCGCAGGGCGACCCCGAAATCATCTAAGGGCGAGAGTTTGCGGCGCAGGTAGCCGATATAAACATCGACCACATTCTCGGACGATCCCTCCGCATCCGCCCAGAGCGTATCGTAGATATCGCCCCGGCTGGACAGTGCATTCGCATTGCTCGCTAAAAACTTCAGCAAATCGGCCTCGCGCTCCGTCAGCGCTACCGTCCGCGTGCCATTGGTAACGCTGCGCAGACTGTCATCATAGATCAACCGCCCTAGCAATGGGCGCGGCCCACTGCGCGCACGCCGGTTTTCTTGCACACGTAGGCGGGTCAGTAACTCACCGTATTCAAAGGGCTTGGCAATGTAGTCATCGGCCCCCGCTTCCAGTCCCTCGGTACGATCCTCAACCCCGGATAATGCGCTAAGGATCAAGATTGGCCCCTCCATCCCATCGGCGCGCAAGCGGCGCACGAGATCTGTGCCCCGGTCATTACCTAGCATCATATCGACGATGGCCGCTCCAACAGGCTTATTCGCCACCACATCGAGCGCCGAAGCCGCATCGTGACACACCACAGGCCGATAGTCATCGCCCAACAGACCACGCGACAGGGCAGATGCGATATCCACATCATCCTCGGCGATCAGTACAGTGTTGTTACCAACGGTCATTCGTCCTCTTCCAACAGGCGCGGCATCAACAAGGTCACGACGGTCCCCCGCCCGGACGGGCCGGGACTTTCCACGTTAACGATTCCGCCCTGACTGTCCATCACCCATCGGGCGAGAGCAAGGCCAACGCCAAAGCCAGCACCCGCCCGCGCGGTCTTGCCACGCTCGAACCGGGTGAACAGACGCTCAATCTCCTTCGCCGCAATACCGGGGCCGTGATCAGTAATGGTGAGGTTTAGCATCTCATCGCCGATATGCCCTGCCACCACAATCCGCCCGCCTTTTGGTGAATGCCGGATCGCGTTTTCCAGTACACCTGAGACGACCTGCCTTGTCCAATCCGCATCGCCCAACGTGACCAGCGGCGCATCCAAAACCGTATCGAGCGTCAAGCCTTGCTGCACCGTCAGCCCCACCACATCATCCACCGCATCGCGCGCCGCATCCGCCAAATCAAACAGCGATTGGCCCAGATCAATCCGCCCCGATTCCGAGCGAGCGATTCGCAGCAAGTCTTCGACCCGCCGGTTTAACCGCCGTGCGCGAGCGTGGATGGTGTCGAGCGATGCTTTGTATTCGACATCCGATAGCGCAGGCGCACGCAAGCCGATCTCCGTCTCGCCAAGGATCACAGTAAGAGGCGTGCGCAATTCGTGGCTAACATCCGAGAAAAAGCGACGACGGTTCGCGTCGATCTGCTCCAGCGCATCATTCGCCTCACGCAGAGCCGTCGTGCGCTCCTCAACGATCTCGTTGAGACGTGCGCGGTCGATATCCACGCTTTCGCGGCGACGATCTAGTCGCGCGGCCATGCGGTTGACATTGGCGAATAGCAGGCCCAGTTCATCTCGGCGGTCGATATCAAGCCGGGTTTTTAACCGTTCCTCCCCGATTTCGCTCGCTGCCTGTGCGGTCGTGCGGATACGCCTCAATAGGGGGGATATCAGACCATACTGGAACAGGATGAAGGCCAGCACAGCCAGCGCACCGACCCCCAACGCCAGCCAGATAAGCCGCGCGCGCAGTCGCTCTATGGCCGCAAAAGCGGCCCTGCGCTCCCGCTGCTCCTCGCCGATAGCGGCATCAAGCAGAGGCGAGAATTGTGTTGCAAACCCGTCGAGCCGGGCGCGCAAGGGCGCAATGCCTGCACTGGGATCGGTGCCTTCAAGCGCACGGGCCAGTGCGTTGAACTGCGCCCGCATCCGCGCGACACCAATGCTCCAAGTTGCACGCCGGTTTACCTCCTTATCATCCTGTGCCTCACCGACATAAGCGCGCAGCGCCGCTTCGATCCGCTCGAAACTGTCATTCACGACCCCTCGACGCGAGGATAACCGCGCAGCACGTGCATCATAGGTGATGGCGGTCGCATTCGCCGCCTCGATGGCGACGACGGCATAATCACTGATCCGCGCCGAGAGCGTGGAGTAGAGTTCTGTCCGCTGTTGCGCCGCCGTTACCTGCCCAATCCGCCGTGAGGTTTCGGACGCGGCATAGAGCATCGTAGCCGCCGCCAACAACGCCAGCAATGCCATACCCCCCGCCCCAATCATCATACGGGTGCGCAGCGAGGCGGCTCTGATACGCGGTATGCGCAAGGGTGGTTCCTATCTATGGCTGACCATGCACCCCTTCGCCGATATCAGCTTCGCACCATCCGCAACAAGGCCAATCGCCTTTGATCGCAGGGCAATCGGATGAATTATACCAGCGGAGGTAATTGCCGACCTTTTCAGGCGCTGCCCCGGATCTTCGTCCTACTACATGCACACATCTGGTTTTGTATTGAAACCGGGGTTTCATCCTGATTCTCCTTGTGCCTGTCTTTATATGGATGGAGGGAGCGATGTCGGTGATTGGGCTGGGGCGGTTTGGGGACCGTCGCCTGGAAAAAGGGGG
>CALFVD010000033.1 GCA_937928005.1 uncultured Neomegalonema sp.
CCTGTCCTTTGGAGGGGCAGCGAAAGTTCTTGCACGCGATTGCCGTGAACCCCTGCCTCCAATCAGGCTCATACCAAGGGCGGAGATCGACGACACTTTTCACCGCTGCCCCGGGCGAAGACCCGGGGCCTCCTTGCAAAAGAGTACGAGGCTCGAAGGAGGCTCCGGATCGGGTCCGGGGCAGCGCCTGAAAATGTCGGCAATTACCTCCGCTGGTATTAGGTATAGAGCGTTTTACGCCCGCCACCCTCTGACGTGTTCCGAGGGCCATCTATCTGATCGCGCTGAAATATGATCCATGCTGATCGCAGATTGCTGTAACGGTACACCCATCCGCGCATTGCGAAGCACGCGCCCGCGTGCCATACCCCGCCCGTCTCGTTCATCAGCCTTTTCTCGCCAGCGTTAGAGCCTTACCCCCATGCCCGATCTCCTGCTCGAACTCCTCTCCGAAGAAATTCCTGCCCGTATGCAGGAAAATGCGCGCAACATCTTGCGCGACATGGTGATGAAGGGGTTGAAGGAGGCGGGCGTCACCCATGGGTCGGCCACCGCCTATTCCACGCCCCGCCGTTTGACTCTGCATATCGAGGGGCTACCCGATTGCACGCCAGACCTAGAAGAGGAGCGAAAAGGCCCAAGAACTGATGCGCCGGAGAAGGCTTTGGAGGGTTTTCTGCGCTCCACCGGCTTGTCGAAAGATGAGCTTGAGGTGCGCCCCGATAAAAAAAGCGACGTCTATTTTGCCATTATCCGCAAACCCGGCATCCCTGTCGCCGATGCATTAACGGCATTGGTGCCGGAGGTAATTCGTAGCTTCCCATGGCCCAAATCCATGCGTTGGGGCAGTGGCGACCTGCGCTGGGTTCGTCCCCTCACCTCGATCTTGTGCTTACTTGATGACAAAATCGTCCCCGTTGAGGTTGAGGGCTTCACGGCATCCAGTGAAACACGCGGCCACCGCATGGTCGATGGTGCCCCCTTTGCCGTTAGCGGCTTTGCCGAATATCGCGATGGCCTTGCTGCGAGAGGCGTCACCCTCGACGCCGCCGCCCGCGCCGCCACCATCCAAGAGCGCGCAACCGCCCTTTGTGCCGCAAACGGTGTCACTCTGCTCGATGATCCGGCCCTGTTGGTCGAAAATGCGGGTCTGACCGAATGGCCCAATCCCATCATTGGTGAGATTGAACAGGATTTCCGCGACCTCCCTGCTGAAGTGCTGCAAACCTCCATGCGTGAGCATCAAAAGTTTTTCTCCGCCGTCGATGCCTCCGGCCAAGTCACCCATTTCGTCGCCGTCGCTAATGTCGAGGGTGCGGATGGTGGCAAGACCATTCTGCATGGCAACGCAAAGGTGTTACGCGCTCGTCTGGCCGATGCCAAATTCTTCTGGGAAAATGACCTGCGCGCGATCCAGCGCCACGGTTTTGAAGGTATGGCCGCCCCCCTTGCCGATGTTACCTTCCATAACCAACTCGGCACCCAAGCCGAACGCATCGAGCGCATCGCCGCCCTGTCGGGTCAGCTTGCCCCCATCATGCAGGCAGACCCCGCCATTGCCATCGCCGCCGCCAATGCCGCAAAAGCCGATCTTGCTTCTGAGATGGTGTATGAATTCCCCGAATTACAGGGTTTGATGGGTCGCTACTACGCCGGTGCCGCCGGTCTCGACCCCCGCATCGCTGCTGCTTGTGAGGACCATTACAAACCCCTCGGCCCCTCCGACACCGTACCGGAGGAGCCGGTTTCTATCGCCGTCGCGCTGGCCGAAAAAATCGACATGCTCGCCGGTTTCTGGGCCATCGGTGAAAAGCCGACCGGCTCGAAAGATCCCTTCGCCCTGCGCCGCGCTGCGCTGGGCGTGATCCGCCTCATCATCGAGAATGACCTGCGCTTTCATCTGTCGGATGCTGCGGGCGTTGCCCTCATGCGTCATGTTTACGCCATCCATCAGCGTGATGCGAAGGCGCTTGGAAACCCCTTGTTCGATGCCATCGAAAACCTCTCCGGTGAAGGCGGCATGGATGACCGCCGCGCGATGTTTGAGCAGCTTATTGGCCATTTCCTCAGCCCCGAATCCGGCCTCCCCCAAGCCGTCGATCCCGATTTCGAGCGGTCGGTGCGTGACATGGTGGTTGACCTTCTCGGCTTCATCGCTGACCGCCTCAAAGTTGCCCTGCGTGGTGATGGCGTGCGCCACGATCTGATCGACGCCGTCTTTGCCTTGGGCGGTCAGGACGATCTAGTCCTTCTGGTCAAGCGTGTCCGCGCCTTGCAAACCTTCCTCGCCACCGAAGATGGCGCGAACCTCCTCGCGGGCTACAAACGCGCCGCCAACATCCTCGCTGCGGAGGAGAAGAAAGGCGCGCTCGACCTTTCCGGTGTGAATGATGCTGCCGATGATAAACCCGAAACCGTCGCCCTGACCACCGCCCTCGCCGATGCCTCGCCCCAGATTGACGCCGCCTTGGCGCAGGAGGATTTCGAGGCCGCTATGCGCGCCATGTCGCCCCTGCGCGGACCCATCGACAGCTTTTTCGACAATGTCATCGTCAATGCCGACGATCCAGGCCTGCGTGCCGTCCGCCTCACCCTCCTGATGACCATCCGCGACGTGGTCGAAAGGGTGGCGGACTTCTCGAAGATTGAAGGGTGACGGTGCTAAAACGGCTGTCTGAGTTAGCCACACTGGAACCTTCTCCCTTTGGGAGAGGGCAGGGAGTGGGAGGTTGGACATGATCCACCGCTTCGGCCCCGACCTTGCCGAAGGCACCGCCGCAGATGCGCAGCGCCTTGGCCGCAAGGGCGCAAATCTCTGCGAAATGACCGCTCTGGGTCTGCCCGTCCCCCCCGGTTTCGTAATTGATCTCGGTGCGTTTGAGGCATGGCGCGAGGGTCGTAGCCTGCCTGTGTCAGTCCGTGCCGAGATCGTACAGGCGATGACATGGCTCGAATCTGTCACTGGGCGGGCCTTCGGCACAGGTGAGAACCCGCTCCTCGTTTCCGTCCGTTCCGGTGCGCCTGTCTCAATGCCCGGAATGCTCGATACGATCCTCGATGTCGGCCTTACCCCCGCCGCCCATGCCGCCCTTGCCGCCAAGGATGCCCGTTTCGCCGAAGACTGCCGCCGCCGCCTGCTGCCAGCCCTTGCGACCTCCATGCTCGGCGTCGATCCTGATGATCTGGATGACGGCATCGACGATTGGCTCCTCGATAAGGGCATCGACCGCATCGAGGCAATGGATGCCGACGCCCTTGCCGCCCTCAACACTCGTATGCTCGAAATCATCGCGGAGGAGGGTGATGCACCGTTCCCTGATGATGCCGAAACCCAGCTTTTCGGCGCCATCGAAGCCGTCTTCGCCAGTTGGACCGCCCCCCGCGCCCGTCAGTACCGCGCCGCCCAAGGCATGACCGACGATACCGGCACTGCCGTTACGATACAGGCGATGGTCTTCGGAAATGCCGATTTCGGCTCGGCCACCGGCGTCGCCTTCACCCGCGACCCCTCGACTGGCGAACCCCGCCTCTACGGCGAATACCTGCGCCAAGCCCAAGGCGATGATGTCGTCTCCGGCATCCGTACTCCTGCTCCGCTGACCTATGATGACGCCCTTGCCGCCCGCAGCCCGGTAATCCCGATGGAAGAGACGATGCCCCGTCCCTTCATCGCGCTTTCCAAACATGCCGCTACGTTAGAGGCCCATTTCTCTGACGCGCAGGAAATCGAGTTTACTGTGGAGGAGGGCACCCTTTGGCTCCTCCAGACCCGCACCGCCAAGCGCACCGCCCGCGCAGGTGTCCGCATCGCGGTAGAGATGGCTGAGGCCGGGTCTATCACGCGCGATGCGGCCTTGCTGCGCGTTGATCCGGGTGATCTGGAACAGCTTCTCCATCCCCGCGTCGATACCACCGCCCCGCGCCACGTCATTGCTCGTGGTCTGCCCGCTAGCCCCGGCGCAGTCATCGGCGAAGTCGTCTTTACCCCCGCCGAGGCTGAGGCGCTGAAAGAAAAAGGCCGTGCCGCCATCCTTGTGCGTGTCGAGACCAGCCCGGAGGATATCCACGGCATGTACGCCGCCGCTGGCGTGCTGACCGTGCGCGGGGGCATGACCAGCCACGCGGCGGTTGTCGCTCGCTCGCTTGGTAAGCCCTGTATCTGCGGTGCAGGCGATGCGCGTGTCGATGTTGATGCGGGTGTTCTCACCGGGTCCGATGGCAAACCGATCCGGCGCGGCGATATCCTGACGATCGACGGCACCACGGGTGAAGCATTGCTAGGCGCGCTCCCCATGATCGAGCCGGAGCCGGACCCCTCTCTCGCGACCCTCATGGGCTGGGCCGATGATCGCCGCCGAATGCGCATCCGCGCCAATGCGGATACGGCGGAGGATGCGCGTGTCGCTCGTCGTCTGGGGGCCGAGGGCATCGGCCTTTGCCGTACCGAACATGCCTTCTTTCAGTCTGGTCGTCTCGGTGCCCTGCAACAGCTTATCCTATCCGATACGCCCAATGCCCGCCGCGCTGCACTGGCCACCTTGTTGCCGCTGCAACGCGAAGATTTCATCGGCATCATGGACCCGATGCATGGGCTACCCGTCTGCATCCGCCTGCTTGACCCACCGATCCATGAATTCCTGCCCCGCACCGAAGCGGCCTTACAAGAACTCGCCCGTGAAATGGATATTTCCCAACGTGAATTGCGGGATCGTGTCGAGGCATTGCGCGAATTCAACCCCATGCTGGGGCGGCGCGGCTGTCGTATCGGCGTATTATTCCCCGAAATCTACGACATGCAGATCCGCGCTATCTTTCAGGCCGCGCTCGCCGTTGAGGGAGCCAAGGGCAATGCCGTCGACTTGGAGATCATGCTCCCCTTCGTCTCTACCGATAAGGAGATTGGCCTCTTCGTTACCCGCTTCAACGCCATCGCCGCTTCCCTACGCCATGAGAGCGGGCATGAGCCGTCATGGCGCTTGGGCGTGATGGTTGAAACGCCCCGCGCGGCGCTTCGCTGCAACCACATTTGCGAGAATGCTGCTTTTATCAGCTTTGGCACCAATGACCTGACCCAAATGACCTACGGCCTGTCGCGCGATGATGTGGGCCGCTTTATCCGCGATTACGTGGCCAAAGGTGCATTGGCCCATGATCCCTTCCATCGGCTTGACGAGGAGGGTGTGGGCGAGTTGCTGCGCATCGGCACCGAGCGGGCGAGGGCGGTTAGGCCCGATGTCACCGTCGCCGTCTGCGGCGAGCATGGCGGCGATATGCACGCGATCCGCTTCTGCGAGGGGCTGGGCATGGATTACATGTCCTGCTCCCCCTACCGCACCACAGCCTCTCGCCTTGCCGCCGCGCAGGCAACCATTCTGCAAGAGCGCGAGGCATGAGCGAGGCTCTCGCAACATTGAAGGTGGGCGGCAAACGCGCGCTTGCCGAGGCGCTGGCACAGGTCGAGCGCGACCCCCATGCGCCAGAGACGACCGCGCTGCTCGATGCTGCCTTCAAGGCGGTTCACGGCCTGACTGTCGGTGTCACCGGCCCGCCGGGGGTGGGTAAATCTACCCTGCTTGACGCCATGATTTCCCGCCTGCGCAAGCGTGGCCTGACCGTCGCTGTCATCGCCATAGACCCCAGTTCTGTCCGCACGGGCGGCGCGCTTCTCGGCGACCGTGCCCGTTTCGCGTCACTCGATCCGCTCGACAAGGGCGTCTTCGTCCGCTCGATGGCCACGCGCGGGCGTTTGGGTGGCCTGTCTGATCTCGTCTTTCCCGCCATGATGCTGATGCAGGCCACCCATGACATCGTGCTGGTCGAAACGGTCGGTGTCGGCCAGTCAGAAATCGAGATTGCGGGGCTGGTCGATGCAACCATGCTCTGTGTTCAACCTGCTTCCGGCGATTCGCTCCAATTCCTCAAATCAGGGGTGATGGAGGTGCCGGATATGATATTGGTCACAAAATCCGATATTGGTGCTGCCGCCCGTCGCGCCGCTGCTGACCTCCGATCTGCACTGTCGGTGACGTTAGGGAAGGTGTCACAACATGATATCTTACTCGTTTCATCACAAACCGGCGAAGGGCTTGATGAGTCACTGGATTCCCTCCTGAAATTCAGGCCCAGTACACTGCATGTTCCTGAGAGGTTGCGGCACCGGCAAGCCTGCGCGATACGCTGGCATGAGGATGCGATCGTGACATATTTTGGTACATTCGGCCTTGCACTCACCCACCGCTTATGCAAGACGCACCCAGAGAAAGGGATATTTGAATGGCATTCGAATATCGTCGAAAGGCTGGGAGCTGTTTTAAAGGAACTCGTTTTCTGATAATACAGTCATCACTTTAGCGGTCGTATTCGGGCATTTAATGTCTGGAAAGGCGACTAGGTTACAAGTGGACGATGTAAACGGTACGCAAATTGCGATGCCTGCGGTATAGGCATATCCGTAGACGTTCACGACAGGGGCAAATAACGGTGCGAAAAATTCAGACGGTTGTCGCGGCCTTCGCGGCTATGGCGGTCTTTGGCATGGACGCGCAGGCCACGAAAGAAAATGGTTCCGCGCCTTTTGGCTCTATTGGTGGTTTCGACCGTGCCGATGAGTCGCTGATTCGTTTTGGGATCGGTGGTGACATCGAATCATACGCTGTTGGTTCCGCCGGGGTCGCGGCGGATGCCTCTACACGCATTCGTTACCTCGATTCTGATGCCGATATGGCCAATGCCATTGCCGGTGGCCTACGTGGAGCGCAGCGCGCTATCGCCACGCCCGAGGCACCCCGTCAGGATATCGGCTCTCAGCAGATCTTGAATTACTATGATAACCTCGCCGCTGGCCGTGCCCGCGTGGGTCAAGATCAAGCCGATGCCGCAGAGCAGGTCGTCTTACAAGCCGCGCTATTACCGGGCCGCGCCGAAAACCGCATGAAACTTAAAGGTGCCGAGCGCGAACTCTATTGCCTCAGCGAAGCGATCTATTACGAAGCACGCGGCGAAAGCATCGAGGGGCAGATTGCCGTCGCCGAGGTCATTATGAACCGCGTCACCAGCAAGCATTATCCCAACACGGTTTGCGGTGTGGTCAAGCAGGGGGCTAACCGTCTCAATTCCTGCCAGTTTTCCTATAAATGCGATGGCGAGCCTGAACGCATGAGCGATGCGGCTTCCGCCCGTCGTGCCCGCGATGTCGCCATCCTGCTGATGAAGGGTGAGCGCCGCTCCCTCACCGATGACGCAACGCATTACCACGCTGATTATGTCAATCCTTACTGGGCCAAAACCCTGACCCAGACCGCCCAGCACGGCACGCACGTTTTCTATCGCCAGTAATGAGGGTTAGGGGCGGTCCACGCCCCTCACTCCTCGCTGGGTAGGGACAGCGCCGTCTCATTCTTGATCTCTTCCATCGACATCAATGACGTGACGTTGAAGATATCGACGTCATCAATCAACCGGCGATAAAAAGTATCGAATGCTTTAGCATCCTCTACCCGCACCTGAAGCACATAATCGATATCGCCTGCCAGACGGTGCGCCGCTTGTATCTCTGGGTGTCGATTAACCGCGCCCACGAAATCCGACAACCATCCCGCATTATGCTGCGATGTGCGCACCAACACAAAGAAGCATGCGCCCAGCCCCACACTCTCCGGCGATACGATGGCGACCTGCTTTTCGATCACACCGGAGGCCCGCATCTTCCGAATGCGATTCCACACAGGTGTCTTGCTAGACCCGACCCGCTTAGCGATTTCTTCAAGAGGCGTGGTCGCATCCTCCTGCAATTCTTGCAAGATGCGCCGGTCGAGAGCATCGATGCGCGGTGCCGTCATTTTCCTGTCTCCCTCGACCATTCGTTCCTGCATGGCTAGTGTCTTGCATTGTGACGACATCTCGATGCAGATAGTTTGAGGCTCGTATTTGCCACATTGTGAAGCTATGGTCTCATTGCTTAACATTGCATAGCCATACTTGGCCAAAGATGATTGAGATGAAAGACAAAGGCAATCTTCTACTTGGGGTTGTCATCCTTAGGTACGGTACCATAAAACGGCGGTTGGGACTTCATATGCGTGTATCAAGTACGGTTTTTCCGTTCGCCGCTGCTGCTGCAATTTCGCTGTTCTCCGCCGAATCTGCCATAGCGCAAGCCATACCGCCTTACGAGGGCAAGCCGGTTTTCGGTCATTATGGTGGCGTCGGCCTGATCAAAACGCGCAGTGCGCGCATGGCCCCTGACTCGACCCTCTCTGCTGGCGTTGCTTGGACGGATCCGATCCAGCGATATTCGCTTAACTTTCAGGCTGCGCCTTGGTTGGAAACAACATTCAGCTATGCGGGATTCTCCACGCCAACCGGCGACACCTTCGACCGTCAATTTGATGTCAAAGTCCGTCTGTGGGAAGAACGCCTCTATCTTCCCGAGGTTGCGGTTGGCTTGCAGGATTTCTTGGGCACGGGCCTGTTTGCTGGTGAATATATTGTGGCCAGCAAGCGACTTGGCCCTCTTGATCTTTCCTTGGGTGTTGGGTGGGGGCGTCTTTCGGATCGTGCGGTCGCAAGCAATCCTCTAGGCGAGATCAGCGATCGTTTTCGTGTTCGCGATACGAATTTTGGACAGGGCGGCGAGATTAATTTCGGTCAGTTCCTACAGGGGGAAGACATCGGCGTCTTCGGTGGCGTCGTATACGATACGCCCATCGACGGTCTGCGTATTATCGCCGAATATGATAGTGACCAGAATAATGGTGTTGAGGGGTTGGAAGACAACCCGTTCAATTTCGGTATCTCCTACAATCCGACTCCTGGAATTCAGATCGGTGCTTCCTACATCGCCGGTGATGAAATCGCGCTTAACGCTGCCTTTTCAACCCAAACCGGCGAATGGGTGCGTGATGACCCCCCCGGCGATGCACCATCCCCTTTTTATGTGCGTGAGGCCCAAAGTGATGCCGATGGCGGATTAGATGGGCTGATTGCCCCGGTCCAGCCTCTTATCTTCACCCCTGTTTCCCGCGCTGACCTATCCGATGCCCTGACCAATGGTTTGTTGCAGGAAAACATCAAACTTACGCGCATGCAGGTTGGTACGGACACACTCCGTGTGGTCGTCAGCAATGGAAAGTATCGCTCCTACGCGAAGGCGGCGGGCCGCACTGTCCGTGTTCTGTCCCGCTATGCGCCAGCCGATATCGACCGTTTCCTCGTTGCCTTCGATCAGCGAGGATTAGAGACGGCTGAATTTCTCTTTGATCGGGGTCAGCTCGAAAAATCCGCGTCGGAGGTTGGCTATTCTGTTGCGCCACCTTCGCTCGCATTTTCCTATATCACGCCGAATAGTATTCCGGTTGTCGGTGAGGAGACGGTCTTCTCGAATTTCCCCGATTACACGTACAGCTTCGGCCCGGACGTGCGCCTCAATACCTTTGACCCGGATGACCCCTTGCGAGCGCAGCTCGATCTGGAGTTGAAAGGCACCGTGCGAGTCACACGCAATCTGAGTTTTAGTGCTGCGCTTGGAACCGATATCATCGGCAATTTCGATAATGACCAGCGCGCATCTAATTCAGTATTGCCTCGTGTGCGTACTGAATTTGCCAGATACAATGAAGAGACCGATGTTGGCGTTTATCAGCTTATCGGCGAATATTTCTTCAACGCTGGCCCCAATATCTATGGCCGATTAATGGGCGGGTTGATCGAACAGTCGTTTGGCGGTTTTGGTGGCGAGCTTCTGTATCGTCCATCCAATTCACGTCTCGCATGGGGTCTTGAGGCGTTCTATGTCAAACAGCGTGAATTCGATACGTTGTTCACTTTTCAGGATTACGAAGTCTTCACCGGCTTTGCGAGCGTGTATTGGGATACTCCCTATAACAACTGGAATGTTGCGGTCCATGCGGGCCGTTATCTGGCCAGAGATTTTGGTGCGACTCTCGAAGTCAAACGTCGATTCCCTAATGGCTGGGAAATCGGTGCTTTTGCGACCCTGACCGATGTACCGTTTGACGAGTTCGGTGAAGGTAGTTTCGACAAAGGACTGACCTTGAAAATTCCGTTCGATTGGGGGCTATCACGCGATACCCAATCTGCGGGCAATGTGACCCTGCGCCCTATCCAGCGTGACGGTGGACAACGCCTGAGGGTGCCGAACCGGTTGTTCTCACTGACCCAACCCGTAAGTCGGGGTGAGGTCGCATCTCAATGGGCTACCTTCGCGCATTGATCCATACCCGACTTGGGCAACGATAAAAGAAGCAAAAGGCCTTACGCATGACTGTAGATTTTCTCAGGGCCACAAAACGTAAAGTCCGCGTGTTTCTCATGCTCGGCTTGGTGGCAAGCACAGTTGCGGCCTGTACGGATGGTAAGTTCAACTCAAATCCAGTATTTGACTACGCTCTGAGTAAAGCAGGATTGTCAAAGGAGGCTCCGCTGCCAGAGGCCAAGCCCTCTATCGGTCCGCCTCTGATCGTTGGTTATAACGCGGTTCGTGTCGCGATACCCGGTGTCGGCAAACGGGGGCAATCCTCCTATTTCGTCGCGCCGGATGGGGTTGAAATCGCGATGAACAGTGGCTTTGTCACCCGTGTTATTGGCCTCGGCATCGATCTGGAAGGCATGTATCTGCCGGTCGATTCGCCTTATGTCGGCGATTTTGTTCAAAGTGCTCGTGACAGGGCGGTCTCTGATCGTGTCGCGGAATATTATCGCAAGGGCCGTATCGTGCGGGACAGCTATAAATGTGCCCTCGGATACGAAACAACTGCTGAAGGTAAAGGCGTTATTAACGAACAATGTAGAAGATATTTCGGAGATGAAGGTTTCAAAAATCGCTACTGGGTCGAAGGAGATCGGGTCGTATGCAGCACTCAATGGTTCCATCCAGATGCCAATGTTCTTCAGTTTTTTGAAACCGCTGCTCAGGCAACAACGATAGATCTTAGAAAGCAGGGTTGCTGACGCCGAATCGTGATTTGACGCACAGCTACCTTGCAACGCCCCCGTTACAGATAATGTAACCGTCCGGCCAGACCGGATCGAGACGACAGAGGACGCTACATATGGCCGCCACGCGCATACTTTTCGGAACTGACGGTATCCGTGGTCGAGCGAATGCCTACCCTATTACCGCCGAACTCGCGATGCGCGTTGGCATGGCTGCTGGGCGGCATTTCACACGTGGTTCTCACCGTCATCGCGTCGTCATCGGCAAGGATACGCGGCGTTCGTCTTACATGCTCGAAACCGCTCTGACCGCTGGTTTCGCTTCCATGGGGCTTGATGTTACTACGCTCGGCCCCGTCCCGACCCCTGCGGTTGGAATGCTTGTTAAGTCATTGCGTGCCGATCTAGGCGTTATGATCTCCGCCTCCCATAACCTGCACCACGATAACGGGATCAAGCTATTTGGCCCCGATGGGTTCAAGCTATCCGATGATGTCGAGCGGATCATTGAGGCTTATGTCCATAATGGAACCGATGATTTTCTGGTTCAACCTGAACATCTCGGTGCGGTTAAGCGGTTGGAAGATGGGCGCGCCCGCTACATCGAATTCGCCAAATCGACCCTGCCGCGACAGATGAATTTTGACGGTCTACGCATCGTCGTCGATTGTGCTAATGGTGCCGCCTATCGCACCGCGCCCGATATGCTGTGGGAACTAGGTGCGGAGATTATCCCCATCGGCGTTGCGCCAAACGGTTTGAACATCAACCACGAATGCGGCTCGACCAGCCCGTCTGCGGCACAGGCCAAGGTCATCGAAACCCGCGCTGATCTCGGCATCTGTCTCGATGGCGATGCCGACCGCGTGCATATTATCGATGAAAAGGGCAATATCGTTGATGGTGATCAGATCATGGCGCTTATTACCACGGCTTGGGCGCGCGATGGTCGGTTGCGTGGCGGTGGTCTTGTCTCAACTGTCATGTCGAATCTTGGACTGGAGCGTTATCTCGAAGGCATCGACCTGACGTTGCAGCGTACAAAAGTTGGTGATCGTTACGTCGTAGAGAAGATGCGCAAGGATGGCTTCAATGTCGGCGGTGAACAATCGGGCCACGTTGTCCTCAGCGATTTCGTTACCACTGGCGACGGCGCAATAACCGCACTCCAGGTTATTGCCGAGATTAAACGGTCAGGGAAAACCGCCAGTGAGGTTTGCACCTTTTTTGACCCATTCCCGCAGCTTCTTGAAAACGTACGTTTTTCTCGCGACTCCAAACCGCTTGAGACACAGAAGGTTAAGGATGCCATCGCGAAAGGTGAAGAACGCCTCAATGGCTCTGGGCGACTTGTGATAAGGAAGTCTGGCACAGAGCCAGTAATTCGTGTTATGGGAGAAGGTGAGAGTCCCGATTTGGTGCATGATGTTGTCGCAATAATCTGTCAGTCTATCGAAAAAGCTGGTAGCTAATTTGTCTTGATTCATGGGGTAAATCGGGTATCTCGCAAGTGCGAAGAAATCGATTAGGGGCATCGTAGTTTTGACATGATTCGCCGGTAGTGCGCCAGTGTATTAAGTTGCAACTTAATCATGTTTGGTAGAGTAGCGTCATTTTTGTTTCTGTTAACAAACGGTTGGGTAACATGGTTCTCGTAGGTAATCGTTCAGCTAACAATCCGTTAAAGCGTGCCGTATTTGACATCGTCGTCGTATTTATAAGCGTCGTCGTCTGTGCACTTCTCATACAATCTATGGCCCAACGGCCTAAAGACCCGATTGTCATCCTCTCGATGGCATCCACGATTAGTTTAGCCCACGTCATATGCCTTTACTTCTTGAAGGGCTATCAATCGTCATGGCGTTTCTTTTCGGCACATGATGCCTTGAGCTGCCTCATTGCGGCTGTTGTAGCTACGATGGTGGCGATGGTGCTGTGGTTTAACTCACCACCCCTTGCTGGATGGATCATCATCTGTGTCGGCACGGCGCTTGCGTCGATCAGTTCACGCTCTGCCGCCCGTTTGATCTGCAATTACGGTATGTTCAGGACCGTCTCGACCTTCACGAATCTGCTCGGGCGAATGCCTCTTTCGCCTCAGCCGAAAAAAGCACTGATGATTGGGTTTGGCGAAAATCTCGAAACTTTCCTAAGGGCACAGCGTAAGCGCGAAACAGATTTTGAAATCGTCGGGATCCTTAGCATTGATAGTATCGAGCGCGCGGCATGTTTGCGCGGCATTCCGATTCTAGGCTCGATCGACCAAACCGATCACATCATACATCAGCTTAAATTGCAGGGCAGTGCACCTGACATGCTGATCCTGACGCGCGACGAACTCGATGGCCGCTCCGTCTCTGAGGTTCTCGCGAAAGTTGACAACGTTGATGCCGAGATCGCATGGCTCCCCCGTACCGATCAACTCGATTCGGCTGGTGGAAATGCCCTACGCCCGATCAAGCTTGAAGATCTGCTGCCGCGTCCTTCCAAATGCTTCGATGCCCTCGCCTGTAAGGCGCTTATCTCCGGTGCGAACGTGCTGGTTACTGGTGCGGGTGGCTCCATCGGTTCCGAGCTTGTGCGTCAGATTTCTGCCCTTTCACCGGGTGAACTTGTCCTGACGGATGCTTCCGAGCATGCGCTCTATGAAATTGATCGTGAAATGCAGGTGGCTTTCCCCGGCGTGACGCGCGTTTCACAGCTTCTCGATGTCCGTGATCGCGCCGCTACATTCCGCATTATGCGCGACCACAAGCCCGATTATGTCTTCCACGCGGCGGCGCTCAAGCATGTTCCCATCGTGGAGGGACAGCCCTGCGAAGGTTTGCTCACCAATGTTATCGGATCGCAAAACGTCGCTGATGCCGCCGTTGCTAACGAAGTGAGCGCAATGGTCATGGTCTCTACCGATAAGGCTGTGAATCCCGCCAATGTCATGGGCGCGACCAAGCGGCTCGCCGAAGCCTATTGTCAGGCTATGGATGCGGATGTGCGCGAGCGCGGTGGCAAGACCCATTTTGTCACTGTGCGTTTTGGAAACGTCCTCGGCTCTAACGGTTCTGTTGTTCCACTCTTCCGTCGTCAGTTGCAGCAGGGTGGCCCGCTCACCGTAACGCATCCCGATGTTGAGCGTTTCTTCATGACCATCCCGGAGGCTTCGCGCCTTATCCTCGAAGCGATGCTTGCGGGTATGAACGATACCGACATGGATCAGGGTATCTTCGTGCTCGATATGGGCAAGCCGGTTAAGATTATAGACCTTGCACGTCAGGTGATCCGCCTGTCCGGACTGCGCCCGGATACCGACGTGAAAATCGTCTATACTGGCCTACGCCCTGGCGAAAAACTCTACGAAGAGCTGATGCACGAGACAGAGCATCTGCTCCCAACCGATCACCCCAGTCTCATGGTTGCCCAGCCGCGTTTCGTACAGTTGAAAACCGTGCAGCGAAACATCGAGACCATCTCTGAAGCCGCCCAAAAGGGCGACCGCGAGGAAGTCGTACGGTTGCTCAAGTTCTACATTCCTGAATTTGGCACCTCCTCGACCGAGGCGAAGAAGGCCCGTGACGACAATCCGCGCATTGTTGCGCTTCGTGAACAGGCTTCCTGAGCAAACGAATTATGGAACAAAAAAAGCCCCCGGACACCAGTCCGGGGGCTTTTCGTTATTGGCTCGTATGGCACGTCTACCAAGTGCCGCGCGTATCAATCAGGATCTTATCTTTCACGAGATCGCGGTCCACATGCTGAAACGCATCATGGTCCACCAGCAACAGCGCGATATCCGCCCGATCCAGTGCTTCGTTGAAATCCGTCAGTTCCACATTCGAATCGCGTAGGCATGGTGGTAACCCATCAATATGCGGCTCCACCGCCAGAATGCGCCCCGGCTTCGCCTGCGCCAGCTTGGTTGTGACTTCAACGGCGGGGCTTTCGCGTAGGTCATCGACATTCGCTTTGAACGCCAAGCCAAAGCACGCAATCACTGGCTCTTTCAGCGATGCGGCCTTGCCCAGCACCTTATCGACCACCCAATCGGGCTTCGCATCGTTGATCTCGCGTGCTGCTCGGATCAATCGCGCTTCTTCGGGCGCAGAATCCACGATGAACCACGGGTCCACGGCGATACAATGCCCACCAACCCCCGGACCGGGGCTGAGGATATTCACGCGCGGATGCAAGTTCGCCATGCGGATCAACTGCCAAACATTGATCTTGAGCTTTTCACAAATCTGCGACAGCTCGTTTGCAAAGGCGATATTCACATCGCGAAAGGCGTTTTCCGTCAGCTTTGCCATCTCCGCCGTCCGCGCATCGGTGACATGGCAATCGCCCTTCACCACGGTTTTATAGACCTGCACGGCGGCGCTGGCACAGCGGCGGGTCATGCCGCCGACCACACGATCATTCTCCACCACTTCGCGCAGGATATGGCCGGGCAACACCCGCTCTGGGCAATGCGCCACTCGGATATCTGACATTTCGCCCTTTTGTTGTGGGAAAGTCAGATCGGGCCGCGCCTCCGCCATCCACGCTGCCATCTTTTCGGTTGCGCCAACGGGCGAGGTCGATTCGAGAATCACCAGATTGCCCTTGGCCAATTTAGGCGCAATCGCCTTCGCCGCTTCCTCAATGAAGCGCAAATCCGGCTCATGGTCGCCTTTGAACGGTGTCGGCACGGCGACGATAAAGCATTCTGCCTCGAACACTTCTGTACTTGCACGCAACTTACCATTCTCAACCACCCGGCGCAGCAATGCACCCAAGTGAGGCTCGACAATATGCGGTTCGCCTGCATTGATCGAGGCGATAGCCGCCTCGTTGACGTCTACGCCGAAGACATCGACCCCGGCATCTGCAAAGACGGCTGCTGTGGGGAGGCCGATATAGCCGAGGCCGATGACCGAGATTCGCGATACCATTGGGGTCTCTCCTGAAGAAGCCGTTCCACGATGCGCTTGGCCGCTTGGCCATCGCCGTAAGGGTTATGCGCCTGCGCCATTGCGGCCCAGGCGGTTTCATCATCCAGCAGGCGTTCGGCCTCCCAGAGAATTGCGTCGGTGTCTGCGCCGGTCAGGCGCACGGTGCCCGCATCCACGGCTTCGGGCCGTTCGGTTGTGTCGCGCGTGACGAGGACGGGTTTGCCAAGCGAGGGTGCTTCTTCCTGAATGCCCCCCGAATCGGTCACGATTAGATGCGCGCGATCCATCAGCCAAACAAAAGGCAGATAGTCGAGCGGCGCGATCAGATGCACATCCTCGACACCTTTCAGTACGGAGGCCGCAGCGCGCTGCACATTGGGGTTCAGATGAACCGGATAAACCACCTGCACATCCCCGCGTAGGGCTAGCGAGCGCATCGCCGCGCAGATTTTTTCCAATCCGCCGTGCTGATTCTCGCGCCGATGCCCGGTCACGAGGATTAGCTTTTTCGTTGGATCGAGAAAGTCGAATCGTGCGGCCATCTCTGCTTCGGTTTCCGGCGCGCGTAGGGCATTCTCGCGCACCCAGAAGAGGGCGTCGATCACGGTATTCCCCGTTACTTCAATCCGATCCTGCGCAATCCCCTCACGCAGCAGATTATCGGCGGAGCCGCGCGTTGGCGCGAAATGCAGGGTGGAGAGTGCGCCCGCGATTTTGCGGTTCATCTCTTCGGGCCATGGTGAGTAGATATCACCCGTGCGCAGCCCCGCCTCGACATGGCCGACGGCGATCTGCTGATAATATGCCGCCATTGCGGCGGCCATCGTCGTTGTGGTGTCGCCATGCACCAGCACCCAATCGGGCTTCATCTCGGTAAAGGCTGTCTCCAATCCCTCCAGCACCGCACGGGTCACATGGGTCAAGCCCTGTGCCGCCTGCATCACATCGAGGTTGCGGTCGGCTTTGATTCCGAACAGGTCCGTCACCTGCGTCAGCATCTCGCGATGTTGTCCGGTCAGGCAAACACTGGTGCGTACATCGGTGCGTGCCTGTAGCGCCTGAACCACAGGCGCCATCTTGATGGCTTCGGGCCGCGTGCCAAAGACACAGACGACATGCGGTAGATCGGTGGAAGTCATCGGCGATACCGTTCTGGCTATTAAGCGTTGCCAGATATCTACCGCGCAGGTTTTGCAATCCCCTTAAAGCGAATTGCGATTATCCTGAATTGCTATGCAAAACTATTCCGCTTCCGCTTTTTTCAGCAGTAGCGAACCATAGGGGTTCCATGCGGATAGCTGCGCCCGGTTATCCTTGAATTCGCTATCCTCGTACCCGACCAGAACGATCATGCTACGCCCGTTCTGATCCGACAGATACGCACGGCGTGCAACGCGGCCCCGGCGAAAACCATCGGCTTTGTGGGTGCCGTCATAGCGTGCGCCTGTGGCATTCAGCGTCATCGCTGCGCGCCCATCCGCTTCCACCTGCAACAGGCCGACCGGTCCGTTTATACCCAGCAGCCATATATGCCGCGCGCCGGGGCGGCCTTCCACGATCCGCTCCTCGGAGGCATAGACCATCGCTTCATTGGTGGTCCCGTCGATCAGAGTTGTGCCAACACCGATGGCATAGGCAAAATCATCGCGGGGAGCCAATAGATGCTCACCCCGCGCAATCAAGCGGCATCCACAATCGGGCAGGTTCGCGGCCTCGTTGAGACAGGCGCGCATCGCGCCGCTCGTTGCTTGGTCATCGGTTGCGGCAAGGGCGACATTGAGAATTGGGCAGGATTCCGCCGGTTCCCCGCGCACCAGCGCCCGTCCGCCATCTTTTCCGGCAAGAAATGCTTTACCTTCTGGTGAGCCAAACAGCAGACCGATTTGTGCCGCCTCGGTCCAGCGCGCCCCGCGCACGCGACTCATATCTCCTGTTGCCGCCCGCTGGGCAAAAGTCAGGGCATCGGGCAAACTATTATAGTCCTCAGCGATAATCTTTGGGGGGCGGGGCCGCACCAATACCCGCTGAGTCAGATCGCGACCATCCAGCGTTCCGCGTGGTGTGCTATCAACGATATCGCGTGATCCCGCAGGTTTGACGATCCCTCGACCTTCGCTTGCATCCGCCAACTCAATAAAACGACCCGCATCGCCCGTACAGGCGGCAAGCGTTGCGGTGAGAAGGAGGGCGCTGAAACCGTTGAGTAGTGTCTGGGAGGGGCGGAAAAAGGACATGTCTTACCTGTACCTCTGATTCTTTTGGCGCGAACCGTTGCATCTTACGCATTTTGGCACAGCATCAAGGGTATTGATTTACAGCGTGTTGACAACGCCCGTTCTGGCGGTACGACAATCGTGCCATTCGATATGCGTCGCTCGTTTAAACTGATATATTGCACTGGTTTATGGCACACCAGCATAGACGGCGGTGCATCCCTTCGCGCAATGCTCTATGCAAAGGGTATGAACCGAATCGGGCTATGCTCGTTTCTTTTATATTAACCGTCGGGTCTGACGATCTCATAGACGGCATAACCACTCTAAGGGAGCACGCGGTGGGCAATCCCCGCGCGGCCAAGATGAGCAAAGACGACGCGACTTCCGACGACCGCTACGGCGCATCCTCCTTCCTTAGCGGCACAAATGCCGCTTATGTCGAACACCTTCAGGCCCGCTACGCCGATGACCCCGCTTCGGTCGACGATGAATGGCGCGCCCTGTTCGATGGCATGGGCGAAGATGCCGATACGGCCAAGGCCAACGCCCGTGGTGCAAGCTGGCAGCGCGCAGACTGGCCCCCCGTCGCCAATGGTGAATTGGTTGCCGCGCTTGATGGTCAGTGGGACGCGATCCCTTCTGAAGAAGCCGTCGGTAAAAAAATCAAGGCAAAGGCCGATGCGGCGGGCAAATCGCTCGATCCGGCAACACTGAAATCTGCGACTCTCGATTCAATTCGCGCGATCATGTTCATTCGCGCTCACCGTATCCGGGGCCACCTCGCCGCCAATCTTGACCCGCTCGATATCGTCAACGTCAAGCACGCCCCGGAACTGGACCCAAAAACCTTCGGCTTTACCGATGGCGACATGGACCGGCCTATCTTTATCGACAATGTGCTAGGGCTAGAAACGGCCTCGATGCGCGAGATCGATGCATTGGTGAAACGTACCTATTGCGGCACCTTTGCCCTGCAATACATGCACATCTCCGACGCCGCAGAGGCTCAATGGCTGAAAGAGCGGATCGAGGGTTACAACAAGGAAATCAGCTTTACGCCGCAGGGCCGCAAGGCAATCCTGAACAGCCTGATGGAAACCGAAGGTTTCGAGAAATTCCTCAACGTCAAATACACCGGAACCAAGCGTTTCGGCATTGATGGCGGTGAAGCCCTCGTCCCCGCGATGGAGCAGATCATCAAGCGCGGCGGTGCGATGGGCGCAAAAGACATCATCATCGGGATGCCGCACCGGGGCCGCCTCAACGTCCTCGCCAACGTGATGGCAAAACCGTTCCGTGCAATCTTCAACGAATTTCAGGGCGGTAGCTTCAAACCTGAAGACGTCGATGGTTCCGGCGACGTGAAATACCACCTTGGTGCATCCTCCGACCGCGCCTTTGATGATAACAGCGTTCACCTGTCGCTGACCGCCAACCCTTCGCATTTGGAAGCGGTCAATCCGGTCGTTCTCGGCAAGGCCCGCGCCAAGCAAAAGCAGCTCGGCGATACTGAGCGCGCGCAGGTCATCCCTGTCTTGCTGCACGGTGATGCCGCTTTTGCAGGGCAGGGCGTCGTGGCCGAATGTCTGGGCCTATCGGGTTTGGCGGGCCACCGTACCGGCGGCGCGATTCATATTATCGTCAATAACCAGATCGGCTTCACCACTGCGCCCCGCTTCTCGCGCTCCTCGCCTTACCCTTCGGATATCGCGCTGATGGTCGAGGCTCCTATCTTCCACGTTAACGGCGACGATCCCGAAGCGGTCGTCCATGCCGCCAAGGTCGCGACCGAGTATCGCCAAACCTTCCATAAAGACGTGGTAATCGACATCTTCTGCTATCGCCGCTTCGGCCATAACGAGGGGGATGAACCGATGTTCACGCAGCCCCTTATGTACAAAAAGATCAAAAAACACGCGCCCGTCACCGAAATCTACGCCGACCGCCTGATCAACGAGGGCGTAGTGACGAAAGATGAGGTCGCCACGATTCGCTCGACCTTCCAGAGTTATCTTCAGGATGAATTCGACGCAGGAAAAGAATACCGTCCCAACAAGGCGGATTGGCTCGATGGACGCTGGGCGGGTATGAATACGGGCCGGGGCGAATATCAACGCGGCGAAACCGGCTTCGACGTTGATGGTCTGCGCGAGATCGGCAAGGTACTGACCACTGCGCCCGAAGGCTTTGCCCTGCACCGCACCGTCGCGCGTCAACTCGAAGCGAAAAAGAAGATGTTCGAGACGGGCGAGGGCTTCGACTGGGCCACCGCCGAGGCGCTGGCCTTTGGTTCGCTCATCAAAGACGGCTTCCCGATCCGCCTGTCCGGGCAAGATTCCACGCGCGGCACCTTCTCCCAGCGCCATTCCGCCTTCATCAACCAAGAAACGGAAGACCGCTATTACCCGCTGAAGCATATCGAAGGCGAAGCTGATTATGAGGTCATCGATTCGATGCTCTCTGAATATGCCGTGCTTGGCTTCGAGTATGGCTACACCTTGTCGGAGCCTAACGCGCTGGTTCTGTGGGAAGCGCAATTCGGCGATTTCGTCAACGGCGCACAGATTATGATCGACCAGTTCATCTGTTCGGGTGAGCGCAAATGGTTGCGCATGTCCGGTCTCGTGATGCTGCTGCCCCATGGTTACGAGGGCCAAGGACCGGAACATTCCTCCGCACGAATGGAACGCTTTCTCCAGCTATCGGCAGAGGAAAACTGGATCGTCGCCAATTGCACGACGCCCGCGAACTATTTCCACATCTTGCGTAGGCAGATGGCGCGCGATTTCCGCAAGCCCCTCATCCTCTTCACGCCCAAATCCCTGCTGCGCCACAAACGCTGCATCTCGAAACTGGAAGAATTCGGCAAGGAATCGAGCTTCCACCGCGTTCTCTGGGATGATGCGCAATACGGCACCTCAGATGTCACGCTAAAGCCCGATGATCAGATCAAGCGCGTCGTCGTCTGTACTGGCAAGGTCTATTTTGACCTACTTGAGGAGCGCGATGCACGCGGATTGGATGATGTCTACCTGATGCGCGCCGAACAGCTTTACCCCGTCCCCGCCATGGCGCTGATGAAGGAATTCGACCGCTTTAAACAGGCCGAGTTCGTCTGGTGTCAGGAAGAGCCGAAAAACCAGGGCGCTTGGACCTTTATGGAGCCGAGCATTGAATACCTGCTGGGCCGGGTTGGCGCGACCCATACGCGCCCCCGCTACGCCGGACGCCCCGCCTCCGCCTCCCCCGCTACCGGGCTTGCATCGCAGCATAAGGCGCAGCAAGAAGCCCTCGTGGATCAGGCGCTCAGCGACCCTGAATGACCCGATTGACTGAAAAGACAGCCCCGCCCGTAAGTGCGAATACCAAGACAAGGATCCCCGATGAGCACTGAAGTCCGCGTTCCCACCCTTGGCGAATCCGTTACCGAGGCGACCATCGCCACTTGGTTTAAGAAAGTGGGTGACGCCGTTTCCGTCGATGAGATGCTCTGCGAGTTGGAGACGGATAAGGTCACAGTTGAGGCTCCGTCCCCTGTCTCTGGTGTCATTAAGGAGATCATGGCGCAGGAAGGGGATACGGTCGAAGCCAACGCCCTACTCGCCATCGTGGAGGAGGGTGCCGAAGGTGCGGCGACGGCGGCAGCGCCAAAAGCTTCAGCCCCTAGTGCCGCCCCCGCTCCGAGCGCGGCACCGGCCAGCACCCGCACCGATGTCGAAGACGCGCCTTCCGCCAAGAAAGCCATGGCCGAAGCGGGCCTCTCGCGTGATCAGGTGCAGGGCACGGGCCGCGATGGTCGGGTGATGAAGGAAGATGTGGCAAAGGCAAAATCTGCCCCAGCCGCCGCTGCTGTCCCACAAGGCGAGCGCGAAGAGCGGGTTAAGATGAGCCGCCTTCGCCAGACCATCGCCCGCCGCCTCAAGGAAGCGCAAGATAACGCCGCCATGCTCACCACTTTCAACGAGGTGGATATGGGCGCGATTATGGATTTGCGTAAGGAATACAAAGATCTGTTCCTCAAGAAGCACAACACCAAACTTGGCTTCATGTCCTTCTTCGTCAAAGCCTGCACCCATGCATTGAACGAAGTGCCAGAGGTTAATGCCGAGATCGACGGCACCGATGTGGTCTACAAGAACTACTGCAATATCGGCGTCGCGGTCGGCACGCCGAATGGGCTTGTCGTGCCGGTGCTGCGCGATGCGCAGGACATGGGCTTTGCTGAAATCGAGAAAACCATTGCCGCCTATGGTGCAAAAGCCCGCGACGGTAAGCTAACTATCGCCGAGATGCAGGGCGGCACCTTCACCATATCCAACGGCGGCGTCTATGGCTCGCTTATGTCCACCCCGATCCTGAACCCGCCGCAGTCGGGTATCCTCGGAATGCACAAGATTCAGGACCGCCCAATGGTCGTGAATGGCGAGATTGTGGTGCGCCCAATGATGTACCTCGCCCTCAGCTACGATCACCGTATCGTAGACGGGCAGGGCGCCGTTACCTTCCTCGTCCGTATCAAGGAAGCCCTCGAAGACCCACGCCGCCTGCTGATGGATTTGTAATCCGGCACATATCGGCGCAAACTATCGGGGAAGGAGTATGCAGTGACCGCACACACCAAGATTTCCCCGCCGCCCGCCTCCTATCAGGACGTGCTCGACGCGCCCGAAGGTACGGTCGCGGAAATCGTGGACGGCGTGTTCTATCTTCAGGCCGAGCCTGCCCCTCCGCATCGTATCGTTATGGATGGCATGGTGGAGACCTTGCGTCCCCCATTTCAGCGAGGACGTGGCGGACCGGGCGGTTGGTGGATCGTAGGCGAACCAGAGCTTCACTTTGGTGACCGCAACTACCGCACCCTCGTCCCTGACCTTGCCGGGTGGCGGCGCGAACGGTTGCTCTCCATCCCGAAACGGTGGTCCGACCTGACCGTAACGCCGGACTGGGTCTGCGAGATCGTCTCTCCCTCCACCGCCCGTCTCGACCGTACCGACAAGATGCGCATCTATGCCGAGGTTGGCATCCCGCACCTGTGGATGATCGACCCCCTAGCGAAGACGCTGGAAGTCTTCCAGCTACACGATGGGCGCTGGACCCTCATGTCGACCCATGCGGGCGAGGACGAGGCGGCGGCCATACCCTTCGACGCCGTGCCGCTTGCACTTGATGACCTTTGGATCGAGGAAAGCGAAACCGATGCCGATTGAAGTTGCCATGCTCGCTTGGGCCGTGTTGATACTCGTTGCGCAATTCGTGGTGATGGCTGTGACCGTTAACATGCAGGTTGGTCCTGAATGGACTAGCGGCCCTCGCGACGAACCGCGTGAACTCAGCGGCATGGCCGGGCGTATGAAGCGCGCTTTCGACAACATGCTTGAAGGCTTGCTGCTCTTCACCGTTGCAGTTGTCATCGTCACCTTGGGTGATGCGGCCACGGCGCAGACGGCGCTTGCCGCAAAAATCTTCATAGCGGCTCGCATCGCCTATATTCCCGCCTATGCCAGCGGTATCCCGATGTTGCGCTCGATCATTTGGGGTATCGGCTTCTTCGCCTGTGTTTTCATGGTTGTACAGGCGCTTCTATGACGGATCAGATCGCCACAATTTCTGATGTCCTGTCTTTCTGGATCGATGATGTTGGCGAGACGCGCTGGTACAAGAAGGATAACGCCCTCGACACAATGATTTACGAGCGTTTCGCGGCGACGTGGGAGTTGGCTGCGCGCGGTGATCTCGATGATTGGTCCGAGACGCCCGACGGTGCGCTTGCTCTGATCCTCGTGCTCGATCAATTCTCACGCAACATGTTTCGTGGCGAGGCGAAGGCATTCTTGACCGATGCAAAGGCGCTCCAGATTGCCAAGGCGGCAATTGCCGTAGGTTGTGATCGCCAGATTGATGAGCCGCAGCGACAATTCTTCTACCTACCCTACATGCACTCCGAAGATTTGACCGATCAGGATGCAGGAATCGACCTTATCGGCGAGCGTATGGCGACCGGCAACAATCTCTACCACGCAAAGGTGCACCGCGCCGTGATCGAACGGTTTGGGCGCTTTCCCTATCGCAATGCGGCGCTAGGGCAGCAGAATACAGCGGCGGAACAGGCGTATATCGATGCGGGGCGCTACGAGCCTGAATGACCGATAAATTGGCGGCCTAGGCTCCCAAACGCCCTGCGGAATCAGCGATCATCAGATAAGCGCGGCCCGTGCGGGTGTTCGATAGATCGACGATAAGCTGCTCACGCGCCGTCTCTTTGAGTAGTCGTTTACCCATTTCCTCGTAACGATCCATGAATTTCGTGCAAAGATGTTCAAAGCCCTTATCCGCATTGAGTTTTGCCTTGATCCGGCTTTGCTCAACGGGGGCATTGATCCCTTTGACCGGGTCGCCCCCTGTGCCGTCCAGATGCGCGCGCCATGCGGATACGGGTACGAGTGGGGGCAGGAAATCTTCCATATAGAGGTCGATATCAGCCAGCGATGCGAGCGTGTCCTCGGCACATTGTAGCAGTGAGGCAGCTTCCGGGTCGGTCAATACGTCGTAGAGCGCGTCGAGCGTCTCAGTATCTTCCTCGCTTTCGGGGAAATTGGCCGCACGGGCGAATTTTTCCCAATCAATGGCATGGCGACGTTCCAGCCGGAATGGTTCTTCCGCATCCTCGATCACAGTATCGAGGTCCAGCGCCTCATATTCATCCGGTTCTCGGTCCAGCGCAGCAGGTGCGGCGGCGGCCATGCTTCCCGCCGTTGCTGCGATCCCGCCAACCACCGCAGCGCCACCAATTGCGGATGTGCCGAAGTTTGTATCTATTTGCGTGTCTGATGGGGGGGTATCGTCGCCGATATCATCAAACGGATCGAGCGTCGCCGTATTGTCCTCAGTCTGAGACATTACGGGCCGCTCCCATCGCGTATTAGCCTTAGCCTGAGCAAGCCGCTCGCGCAGGGCGGCAACGCCTGCCGCATTATCAGCGGGGGGAAGGTTCTCAGCAATGTCGAGTGTCGATACCGATGTCTCATCCGCATACTGATCCGCTTCACCGTCGCGGATAAGCGTCGGCGCATCGGTTGGCAATTCAGATGCATCCACCCCCGCCGCCGCCTCAACACGCGATTCATCAAGCGAGAAATCCGTGACATCGGATGCCGCCGCCGCCATCCCGGTCGCCCCGACCGCTGCGGCACCGATGCCCGCGCCTAATGCGCCTGACATAGCGGGAGAGACGCTGAATCTCTCCGCTCCGCTCCCATTGACCTGTTCCAGTGCCTCGCGCTCTGTGCGTAGAATAGTCGAGATATTGCGTGCGCGTTTTTCGGCGCGTTCGGCAACGTCATCAATGGCGGCGGCTTGAGTTGATAGCGCCTCTTCTATGGCACGCATTTGCGAATGCAGCGCGCTGATGGCGTGGGTCGCGCGTTCAACTTCACGGCGTAGGTGTCGCGGCGTCTCACCTGTTACTTCACCCATATTTCCCAATGCCAGCGCGCCCCCTGTTTCCACGCTTTTCGTAGCATGGGCAAGGCGCAGGGCCGCGCTTGCCAATTCCTGTGTTTCGTGGCGCATCTCTGAGGTGCGCCGGATCAGCCAAGCGGCCAGCCAGATCAGCAATAACGGCCCGGCAATTGCGGCCCCGATAAGAAGCCAATCACCAAATTCGATGCGCGAGCCGACCACATCCATCGCATCGCCCGGATTATCCGGTAGCGAGTAGCGCGCCCAGCAAAAGGCGGCAACGGTTGCGATCCAGACCAGTGAGGCAACGATGGCTACCGGCCAGCCCCGCGATGTTGCGGTACGCGACCGCTTCAGCGGAGGTACGCGGTCAGACCCCACCCGTTCGCCCCGTCGGTCCTCGGTGGGGTCGAATATATCGTCCAGCGGATCGGCATCAGCAGAAAGGGTGAGAGGCTTCTCGTAAGAGGCGCTCTGGGTCATGGTTAACCGTCCCGGTCATCATCGGCAAAAAAACGTGTAATACCTATAGTAAACGTGAAAGCGGCGAAACCATAGCAAAAACCGCGCAACGCAGGCGTGGATTGCAACGATTAACGAACAGCTTACGGACGAATCCTCACGCTTTCCTCACCTATTATGCGCTCTTGACGCCCTGCGATGCACAATCAGCGTTTCAAAGCCTCGCACAATCGCATAGATAACGCTCGTTTGTATCTTGTCGCGAAGAATCAGGGAAGCCGACCTATGCCCAAGCGCACCGATCTCTCCTCCATAATGATCATCGGCGCAGGGCCAATCATTATCGGTCAGGCCTGCGAATTCGATTATTCGGGCGCGCAGGCGGTCAAGGCACTGAAGGAGGAGGGCTATCGCGTTATCCTCGTCAACTCCAACCCCGCGACGATAATGACCGATCCCGAATTAGCCGACGCAACCTATATCGAGCCAATCACCCCCGATATCGTCGAGTTGATTATAGAGAAAGAAAAGCCCGATGCGATTCTGCCCACGATGGGCGGTCAAACGGGCTTGAATACCGCGCTGGCGCTGGCTGAATCCGGTGTCCTCGAAAAGCATGGTGTCGAGTTAATTGGTGCGAATGGTAAGGCCATCGCAATGGCTGAGGACCGTAAGCTATTCGCCGAGGCAATGGAGCGGATCGGTCTTGAGAACCCAAAATCCGAAATCGCCACGACGATGGAGGAATGCTGGACGGCGTTCGAGACTTTGGGCCTGCCCGCCATCATCCGCCCCGCATTCACCTTGGGTGGAACGGGCGGCGGCATCGCCTATAACCGTGAGGATTTTGAGCGTATCTGTGCCAGCGGCCTAGACGCTTCGCCCGTGAACCAAATCCTGATCGATGAAAGCCTGCTCGGCTGGAAAGAATACGAGATGGAGGTGGTGCGCGACCGCGCCGATAACGCCATCATCGTCTGCGCCATCGAAAACGTCGATCCCATGGGTGTGCATACTGGCGACAGTATCACGGTCGCCCCCGCCCTGACGCTGACGGATAAAGAATATCAGATCATGCGCGATGCCAGCATTGCGGTGCTGCGCGAAATCGGCGTCGAAACGGGTGGATCAAACGTGCAGTTCGGTCTGAATCCGGCGGATGGCCGCATGGTCGTTATCGAGATGAACCCCCGCGTCTCCCGCTCTTCGGCGCTGGCATCGAAGGCAACCGGCTTCCCCATCGCCCGCGTCGCGGCGAAGCTGGCGGTTGGCTACACGCTGGACGAGTTGGAGAACGATATTACCAAGGCCACTCCGGCCAGTTTCGAGCCGACCATCGACTATGTCGTCACGAAGATTCCCCGCTTCGCCTTCGAGAAATTCCCCGGCGCGACCAATGACCTGAACACCGCTATGAAGTCAGTTGGTGAGGCCATGGCGATTGGCCGCAACTTTCAGGAAAGCTTTCAGAAAGCCCTGCGCTCGCTGGAAACCGGCCTATCCGGCCTTGATGAATTCCCCGTCCCCGGCAGCAATGAAGCCGACCGCCGCGCCGCGTTGACTCGCGAGTTGGGTCGCCGTTCACCCGACCGCGTTCTCGTCATTGCGCAGGCGATGCGCATGGGCATCCCGATGGCTGATATCCAGCGTATTACCGAGTTCGACCCGTGGTTCCTCGACCAGATCGCCGGGATCGTGGAGACGGAAGGCCAGATTGCCGAACATGGCCTACCCACCACCGCCCACGGAATGCGTATGCTCAAGCAGATGGGCTTCTCCGACGCCCGCCTCGCCGCCATATCCGGCAAAGATGCCGCGCAAATCACCGCTGACCGTATCGCGCTTGGCGTTACCCCCGTCTACAAACGCATCGACACCTGTGCCGCCGAATTCGAGGCCATCACGCCCTATATGTACTCGACCTATGAGGCGGACCATGGCGGCCATGCCGAATGTGAGGCCGAACCGTCAGACCGCCGTAAGGTCGCCATCCTTGGCGGTGGGCCAAACCGTATCGGACAAGGTATCGAGTTCGATTATTGCTGTTGCCATGCTGCCTTTGCCTTGGCGGATCAAGGCATTGAGACGATCATGGTCAATTGCAACCCTGAAACCGTCTCTACGGATTATGATACCTCCGACCGCCTCTATTTCGAGCCGTTAACCGATGAAGACGTCATCGCCATCCTGCAAAAAGAGCAGGAAAACGGCGAATTGCTCGGCGTCATTGTCCAGTTCGGCGGCCAGACCCCGCTTAAGCTGGCTCCCGCGTTGGAAGCTGCTGGTATCCCCATCCTCGGCACGACCCCCGACGCCATTGACCTCGCAGAAGACCGCGAGCGGTTTCAGCAACTTCTGCATTCGCTAGACTTGAAACAACCCGCTAACGCCATCGTTTTTACCCATGATGAAGCCCGCACAAAAGCTGGCGAGTTGGGCTACCCGGTCGTCCTGCGCCCCTCAAACGTGCTGGGTGGGCGGGGCATGGAGATCGTGCGCGATGAAGATCATCTCGACCGCTACATCAATGCGGCCATGCAGGCCTCTGAAGGCCGCGCGCTCCTGCTCGACAGCTATCTGAGCGGTGCGATTGAGGTGGATGTGGATGCCATCGCCGACGGCACGGAAGTCTTCGTCGCGGGCATCATGGAGCATATTGAGCAGGCGGGTATCCATTCGGGCGATAGCGCCTGTTCCCTGCCGCCCCATACGCTCGACGAGGCCACAATTGCCGAATTGAAGCGCCAGACGGGCCTTCTCGCCAACGGTCTGAATGTGCGCGGCCTGATGAATGTGCAATTCGCGATCAAGGGCAGTGATATCTTCATCCTCGAAGTGAACCCCCGTGCCTCGCGTACCGTGCCTTTTGTCGCGAAAGCCATCGGCATCCCCATCGCCAAAATCGCCGCGCGCGTCATGGCAGGCGAGAAACTGGCGGATATCCCCCACCAGCCCGGCCCCATCGACCATGTTGCCGTGAAGGAAGCCGTCTTTCCCTTCGCCCGCTTCCCCGGTGTCGATACGCTGCTTGGGCCAGAAATGCGCTCGACTGGTGAGGTTATGGGTATTGATCGAGGTTTCAACCGCGCCTTCCTCAAAGCGCAAATCGGTGCGAGCGCAACCCTGCCTGAAGGCGGCACGGCCTTCGTTTCGGTCCGGGATGCCGATAAAGAACAGACCGTCGAGACGGTACGCAAACTGGTCGCCAGCGGTTTTTCGATTCTAGCTACGAGTGGCACGGCGGCCTTCCTGCGCGATCATGGTGTCGAGGTCGAGCGCGTGAATAAGGTGTTGGAGGGGCAGCCTAATATCGTCGACCGTATGAAGGACGGCGCAGTCCATATCGTCATCAATACGACCGAGGGGGCCGAGGCTATCCGCGACAGCTTCGATATTCGTGCAACAGCCCTAAAACTAAAGACTCCGTACTTCACCACGGCGTCCGGCGCGGCGGCGGCGGCGGCGGCAATCAACAACTTACGAGACGGAGCACTTGCAGTTGCGCCGCTCCAGTCTTACCTTCATTGCCCTTGATTGAGTCGCCCGGTGGGCGGCTCTTCCCTTTTTGGATGAAACCCCTAGCCCATGGCGGGGGTTGGAGCAGTAACGACATGGAAAAAGTCCCCATGACCGCCCCCGGTTATGACCGCCTCGAAGCGGAGCATAAGCAATTGAAATCGGTGGATCGCCCGGATGTTATTAAGGCCATTGCCGAGGCGCGCGAGCATGGCGACTTATCAGAGAATGCTGAATATCATTCAGCGCGTGAACGGCAGAGCTTCATCGAAGGCCGGATTCTCGAACTCGAAAGCCTAATGAGCCGTGCCGAGATCATTGATCCGGCCACGCTTGACGGTGATACCGTCAAGTTTGGCGCGCATGTGACAGTCGTTGACGAAGATACCGATGAGGAAAAGACCTATCAGATCGTTGGCGAGGTCGAGGCCGATATCGAAGCGGGTCTCCTCAACCTCAATTCCCCCCTCGCCCGTGCCCTTATTGGTAAGGAAAAAGGCGATAGTGTCGAGGTTTCCACCCCCGGCGGTGGTCGCGGCTACGAGATCACGGCTATCGAATTCAGTTGATAAACGCTCGCTGGTCACGGTTTAGCATTCGTGGCATCTTGTTTAGATGAATATGCAAACCGCTCTCTTGTCTGATGTTACCGCCCCCATGGGCGCTGATGCCTTCGCGGCATGGTCTGTTGAAGCGGATGGACGTTGGGAGCTTATCGGCGGTCTGCCTTTGCGCATGATGTCAAAGGGGCGCGAGCATCGGCGCGTGAAAACCGCGCTCGTCGCTGCATTATCTGATGCTTTGCCGCCCGGCGCACCCTGCCGTCCCGAAGGCGATGGTGCGTTGATCCGAATTCCGGGTACGGGTGACGTCGTATCGCCGGACGATGCCATTGAATGTGGCAGCGAGCAATCTGGCCCATGGCTGAAGCATCCGGTTGTCGTATTCGAGATTGCCGTATCCAGCATCGAGCGCGGTTTGGGCGAAAAGCGTGTTGCCTATCTATCAGTGCCGTCCATTCAGCATGTACTGGTGATTGTCCCGGCGGAGCGGCAGGCCATCCATTTCCGCAAGGGCGAGGCACAGCCGAGCCACTTGTCGGAAGGCCCGCTCGACCTTGACCCACCGGGTATCATTCTCAACGTCGCAGATTTCTGGTCACGATTATAATACCGAGGGCGGAGATCGACGACACTTTTCAGCGCTGCCCCGGGCGAAGACCCGGGGCCTCCTTGCAAAAGGGTACGAGGCTCGAAGGAGGCCCCGGATCGGGTCCTACTGGATTCACACATCTCGGAGTGTCCATCCTTTTTTGAGGTTGTGATATCGGATGAGTCCGTTGAACATGACGATGGGTCCGGGTTTGCCGTAGTAGCAATTCCATCCTCCGAGCCTTGCGAA